>NZ_JADQDK010000001.1:2195630-2509291 GCF_019263705.2 Pseudonocardia abyssalis | reverse complement strand
GGCCCAGGGGGTCCCGGGACCGTCGCAGCTGACGAGCGCCCCGGGCGGCCCCATGCTCCACTCGACCCGCGCCAGACGCGCGGTCGCGGTGACGCGTGCGGCACCGGCTGCTGCCGTTGCCGAGACGGGCCCCGCTGCGGCAGCGTCGTCCTGGATCCACAACCAGACGGGCACGCCGACGAATCCCGACCCACCGGTTGAGGTGCGGAGTGCCGGCTGGTCGAGGGTGAGGAGCTCGATCGCACGCTGTGCGAGGACGGCCGCCGGAGCGGCCTCGGCGGCCACAGCCGTCGCCGGTTCCGGGTCGAGGAAGTCCGCGGGATCGATAGCCTCCCCGACCCGCCAGGTGTCACCGAACGGCAGAGCTTCCAGCTGTGGTCGCGGCGGTGCGACCGGCGCGGTGGCATCGGCTGATGCTTCGCGCGGTGCCGCATCGCGGGTGGCGGGTGCAGGTCCGGCTTCGTCGCGCGGCCCGCCTGGCCGAGCCGGGTCCGCCGCGATCACGAGGCAACGACCGATGCTGTCGACGACGGCGCATCCCGGCGGACCGGGCTCCAGAGGGGCCCCCGGCACGAGCATCTGCAGTACCACGGTCATCGCCCCGATCGCGGTCAGCACGGCTCGTCCAGTGCCGGAACGGTGCGCTCTACCAACCATCGACCGTTGATCGAGACGAGCTCGGCGCGGAACTGGTAGCGGGGGACGCGGTTGGCCAGGTCGTCGAGCACGTCCCCGGTGGTGTCCGACACCAGGCGGGAGTCACCGAGGTCGACGCAGTCGAGGACCTGTGCCCGCGAGCCGAGGACCTCCTGCACGACCGGGTCGCGGGTCACCTGCCCCTCGGTGTGCGCCGGCAGGCTCGCGTAGTTCTGGACGTCCGTCGCCAACGAATCGAGAGCCGGACCGGTCGCCACGGCCTCGAGGTCCGGCAGCCAGTCCCGCGAGCCAGGTGCGGCGAGCGCGGAGTCCGTGACGGCCCAGAAGCGCTCGTAGGCCGCGAGGGACTCGATCGTCGGATCATTGTTCGCCGGGGGTGTCGTGGGTGACTCCGGCGGCGGGGACGCCGTGGAGCAGGACGTCGCGCAGAGCAGGGCGACGAGGAGGGCCGAGCGGAGAAGTGCCGTGGTCATCCATCGCTCCCGTGCGCAGTCGTGGTCGTTGCTGATCGTGCTGCCCGCCGTGGTCGATCCGTGGTCGTCGTGTGGTCGGGCCGTGGTTAGCGGATCCGATGCAGGTGGGAGTACCAGGAGCGGGTGCCCGCCCGTGGGCGAATGGAGCAGACGTCGCCCGAACGGACGATCCCCGCCGTGCGGCGACCGCAGTTCGACCACGGCGTGTCGTGCACCTCGACCACGGAACGACCACGCCCGCGCCACGTGGCGGTAGGGCCGCGCAGACAGCGTTGCGCCAGCGGCGGGCCAGCCGGCCGCGAGGTCGGACGGGAGGTGCGGACGGGATGCCACGTGGCCGGCAGGCGGTGAAGGCCATCGTGTCGTTGGTGGGTCCGCAGGACGTCACGGTCACGGCGCACCGGCCCGGCACCGACGGCGCTTCGGTGGGCGTACGTATCGGCGGCTCGTTGATCTACATCAACGATCTCGACACGGCCCAGGCCTTCCACGCGGTGTGGCGATCGGGCATCGAGCAGGGGAGGCCTCTCCCGACGCGGCCTGATCCGGACCTCGCGCGTCCGGTGTGGGGCGTATCGGAGCCGGTCGTGATGATGTCCGCTGCCGACGTCCCGCCCGCCCATGCGCGCCTCGAGAGGACCCGAGGGCGACCCTCGTGCCTCTGGATCACCCTCGGCCGGATCGTCTTTGCCGTCCATGATCAGCTGGCCCTCCGGTCGGCTGTTGTGGCGTTCCGGCAGGCTGAACGGCTCGCCGCGACGACGTTCCTGCCCGAGCCCGATCTGAGCGTGCGCTACCGCGCCGAAGCGACCGTCCAGCGGTTGCTCAACGCTCCGCCGCGGGCAGGCTCTGACCGAGCGCCACCTGTAGCCGCACCCGCAGCGCAGTCGCACCGGGGGGTTCTCCGAACGGCGAGCGAGCGAGCCCGCTGAGGCCCCTCGTCGAAGGAAGTTGTCCACATCGGTGGCGCACATCTGGACCGGATACGCGTACGTACCGATGGTGGGACGATGCGCCTGGCAACGGTGATCGTCGTGACCGGATTCCTGGTCGTCGGCTGCGCAGCCGCACCCGCGTCCCAGCTCGACGCGGGTGCGGGCTGCCGCGACGTCCACGTCGAGGTCGTCCTCGTCAGCGATGTGTCGATCGCGATGGTGAGCGCGGACAGCTGCGTCGACGGCGCAGGATCCGTTCTGCCGGCCGCTGACGCCACCGATCGGCTCGCGTCTGCTGCCTGGATCGCCGAGCTGCCGCGGTTCGATCGTGTGGACGCCTCGGTCGTCGTGTCGGCCGAGACCTACCCGTTCGCGCGCAGGTCGGTCCGGAGCTACTCGCCTTCCGAGCTGGAGTCCCGCTGGGGAGGTCGGCCTGCCCGGCTCGACGTCGGGGTGGCTCGGCACGGTCCGACGGGACCGTGGATCCTGCTTCCTCTCGCCGGCGTCCTGGTGCTGGGTGGGGCACTGAGGGCGGCCCGTTCCGGTTCGATCGTCGTCATCGGGATGCGAGCTCGCTGATCGTCAGGACGCGTAGCTGACGTGGATGTGGTCGAAGTGGCCGCCGGTGGCGTCGGTCGGGTCGTAGACACCGCCGCCGGTGTACGCACGGCCCCAGCCGTCGGTGTCGGACGTGCTGGGTGACCAGAAACGCCCCTGCCAGATGACGTAGCTGACGTCCAGCGTCGCCGCGTGCGCCCGCAGCCAGGACGCGAGCCGCCAGCCGGCGGCGAGCTCGTCACCCTGCGGGAAGGTGCCGGCGGCACCGGGGAAGTAGTCGCAGGCTCGGCCGCGCGGATGGTCGCTGTCGGGATTCCAGGCGTGCTCGTCCCAGCAGCCCACCGAACGGATCGGTCCGCCCGTTGCTGCGGGTCCGAAGGCCCGGACGATCTCGTCGAATCCGTGGCGAGTGGTCGGGGTGAGGCAGTTACCTCCTGTCGGGTCGGGCGCGGTGCATCCCGACCCGCCTCCGGCGAACTGGGTGGGTGCCGGCAGGTCGTCGATCGGGACCGGGCCGGAGTGGCGGCCGTAGGCGGCCAGGAACTCGTGGACGTGGGTCAGGTAGTCGTCGACGAGATCGGCGCACGCCGCATCGCAGCCGGCCTCGCCGGCGGTGGGCACGCCCGTTGCGGAGTCGGTGACACGGCTGCATCCGGCGATGTGGCACACGAGCATGGCATCGAGCGGAGTGGTCGGCTTCCCGGCTGTCGCGAGGTGTTGGGTCGCCGTTCGGAGGTTGCGGCACACCCAGGGGATCGCCGCACGCAGATGCTCTCCGGGTTGGAGGACGTCGGCCTCGGTAGGCGGTGGGGCGGACGCCCACGCTGCGCCGCCGGCATCGACCCAGTTCGCCTCGTTGAGCTGGTAGAGGCCCGCCGAACCGCCGTTGCGGTCGGGGCGGAAGGCGGTCGCGTCCCAGCCCGACTCGGCCTGGATCTGCGCGACGACCCACAGAGGCGGGAGCTCCGGGCAGACCGCGGCGGTCAGGTCCTTGATCAACGGGAGCTGCCCGGCCGCAGCGGTGGGGATCGCCGAGGGGTCGACCTCGCCGTCAGGGTCGATGGTGCTGAACACACCGAGCAGCGTGGCGATCAGCAGGAGGGGAAGGAGGAGGATCGCGACGAGGCCTGCCCCGCCGACGGCCAGCGCGCGCATGGGTCGCTCATCCGGTGTGCTCGAGCGGGCCGTCCGGCGCGGCGGTGGGCAGGGTCGCCAACGGGGTGTGACCGTTGAGGCTGCGGTAGCGCTCGTTGTGTGCGCAGTCGGCGAACGGGCCGAGAGGATTGAGGAGCTCCCGGAGGCACGGGTCGAGGTGGTCCCGGAGCCACAGCGACATCGCGACGCCGGGTTCGGAGGCGAGCTCGGCCCACGCGCGGTGCAGCGCCCGCATCCGGAGGATGGCCTCCGGGTGTTCCCACCAGCGGGGACACCACATCAGCTCGCCGCGCAGCGGCCGGGCGATGATGCCGGTGATGCACTGGTGCACCCAGGACACGAGGCCGTCCGCGTCGAGGTCCTCTATCGGGGCGGGGTCGCTCGCTGGCTCGGCTGTGGGCATGCCGTTGATGAGCTCGTCGAGAAGGTCGGTCTGGTGGTCCCGCCACGCTTCCAGGGCCTGCACCCGTGCCGTCAGTGCGGCGATCTGCTCGTCGTGGTCCGGCGCGCCGGCTGCGCTGCTCATGGCGTTCCTCTCGTCAGGTTGACGGGGTTGTGCGGGCCGAGGGCGATCGCAGCCGCGCGGCACAGCTCCTCGAGTGCGATGTCGGCGTAGCCAGAGATGTCGGTGTTGTCGCGTTCGCGGTACCAGGGATGCAGGCGTCCGAGCCCGGCCCTGCGCCCGGTGGCGAGCAGGACCGCCTGGTCCCGGGGAAGCGCGCGCAGTACCGATGCAGGGAGGATCGGCTCCCGGGCGGTGGAGTACTGCCGGGATGCGCCACGGGTCCGGTCGATGCTGGTCGAGGTCTTTTCGACGTCGTGGTCGCCGATGAGGCCGGAGAGGCGCTGCAGGAAGGCGTGGTCGTCGACCCCGGCGCCGACGACCTTGATCGTGGCGGCGGACCAGAGGGCCTGCATGCCCTGCTCGCCCCACACCCCGACGCCCTGCTGGTAGCTCTGCAGCATCGTGAGGACCTGGATGCCGCGGGAGCCGTAGTGGCTGTAGAGCTGGGGGAGCTGGCGGATCGGACAGATGTTGGCGGCCTCGTCGAGGACGGCGACCACGGGCGGATCGAGGCGTCCGCCCCGAGCCTGCGCCAGCAGTTCCGCGGCCTCGAGGATGCGGTCGACCAGCGCGGTGACGACGGGCGCAGCGGTGCCGGCTCCTTCCTTGGAGAGCAGGTGGACCGTGGCGCGGCCGTCCTGCGCTGCCCTGAGGAGGTCCCACATATCCAGCTCGATCGGCGGGTCGACGGGCGGGGACAGCCAGGTGTGTGGCGGGGTGATCCAGCGCAGGATGCGTTCGCTGGTCAGGGCCTTCGTCGCGGTGCGTGCGGTCTGCAGGATCCCCTTCGTCGTGACGTCGGCGCCGTGCAGCGTCGACTCCAGGTCCGCGGCCTCGACCAAAGCGCCCGCCGCGTCGAGTGCGGCGACGGCGTCACGGCTGCCCGGTTGCAGCCAGGAGACGACATCGCGCACGGTGCCGCCGTCCTGCAGAGCGGCCGCGAGCAGCGTCGACGTGAGCACCTGCTCGGCGGCGGAGTGGAAGAACGGGTCGCGCCGGTTGCCGCCGATGGTGCCCATGAAGTGTCCGGCGAGGCGGGACGCGGCCTCCATCCGTTCGGCGGGCTCGACGTCGCGGATGCTGCGCAGCGGGTCCCACCACCAGGTCTGACGGGCGTGGGCGATGAGCTGCGGGTCGAAGGTCCACACCGGTCCGGCGCGTCCACGCAGACCGGACGTCAGTGCCCACAGGTCAGCCTTGTTCGAGGTGGCGACGACGAGCCCGGGCGCGGCGAGGACGGTCGGGACGGCGAGCGCGCTGGTCTTGTTGGCGCGCGGGCCCATGACGACGAGTCCGACGTCCTCCCAGGACATCCACACGTCCCGGCGTCCGATGGACAGCAACCGCAGCCCGCGATCGGCGGGTTCGTCGCCGTCGAGCGAGGGGCGGAGGCGGCGGGCACGTTCCGCGGCAGCGTCGCCGGAGAGGTCGCCGAGCTCTCGACGCCCCAGGAGGGACCGCTGTGGATCATCGGCGCTGCTCGCACCGGTCAGCAGGAACGCGATCAGCACGACAGCTGTGGCTTCCAGCAGGATCGCCGTGCTCAGCACCGTTGCGAACACGGTCGTCGACGCATCGGGGGAGAGGATCGCCGCCGGACCGTCGCGCAGCAGCGTGGAGACCGTCAGCGGGTCGGGTCCGTCGGCCACCCAGGTCCCGGTGCCGCTGAGTGAGGCCAGGCCGGCGGCGAGCCAGACGTCGACGCACAGCAGTGCGGCCGCTCCGATGGCGGAGAGCAGCAGGAGCGGCGCCGCGGCGTCCCGGAGGAGGGCGCGGTTCACGAGGTCGGCCCCTGCACGCGGAACGCGCGGTCGGTGTCGTGCAGCTCGATCTCGGTGGGGGTGAGGGTGAGAGCGACGGGCAGGCCGAGCCGCTGGCCCGACTTGATCAGGTACTTGCCGCGACCGGGGTGGGTGCGGCCGGAGTGCCACGTGGGTGGGGCCGCCCAGGAGGTGATGAGGGCGGCCTCCCCGCGGGTGAGTGAGGTGAGCCGGCGGAGCCCGTCGAGCTCCTTGTCGGCCATGCCGCCGAGGAGGAGTACTCCGTTGCGCGACGCCATGCCCCGGGCCTTCGCCCGGTCGGCCTCGGTGGGGAGCGCTTCGAGGTCGTCGAGGGAGTGGGTGACCTGGAAGGACACGACTCCGCGGTGCCGGCCGAGGCGGGTGATCCGGTCGGACCGCTCCACCAGTCCGGGTGCGACCCGCAGGGCTCGCCAGAGCTCGTCCTGGACCTGTACGACGTTGCGGCGTCGCTCGCCGTACCCGGCGGCGTCGGCGAGTCCTGCCGACCAGGTCCAGGAGCAGAGCATGGCGGCGGCAACCACCTCGTCCTCGTCGTCGTCGAGGGCGCTGATGTCGAGCGACAGGGCGGGGGTGTCGGGGTCGAACCGGGTGCTGCTGGGGCGGTCGAAGATCCCGCGGATCGCTCCCTCGCAGAGCAGGCCGAGCGTGTTGGTGAGGGTCCGGGTGAAGCGGCGGTACTCCGCCGGTTCGTCGACCGCGGCGATGGTCGCGAGCGTGGACGGGCCGGCACGCAGGACCGACAGGATTTCCGGGATGACGGGTTCGCGGTCCGGATCTGCGTCGACGACGACGTCCAGGGCGGCGCCGAGCAGTCGGCGCTCGGTGACGTCGGGCTCGGTGCGCCGGACGATCGTGATCAGTGCTTCGAGGAGGGAGAGGCGGCGGGCGCGCAGGGTCTCGGTCAGGCGCAGCCGGTCCTCGGGCGGCGCGGCACGAAGCGCCTCGCGCAGCGGTCCGGCGTCGAGGGGGTTGAGTGATTCGAGACCGCGGCCGAGCCGCCACACCGAACCGCCGAGTGCATGGACCAGGCCGGTGTACTCGCCCTTCACGTCGCCGGGGATGACGGCTCGCATGCCGAACCCGACCAGGCCGGTCACCATCCGCTTGGTGATCGAGGACTTCCCGATGCCGGGCTGGCCCTGGACCCATACGCCGGTGTTGGACACCAGGCCGGTGCGGAGCCACTGGGCCGGGTCCAGCCCGATCGGTTCGGCCGTGTGCAGGTGACGGCCGATGGGGACGCCGCGGACGTCGGAACCGGAGGGGGTGGCGAAGGGGAACAGCCCGCAGATCTGGCTGGTGGTGCCGGCAAACCGGTTGCCGGGTTCGACGTGGCCGGCGCGTCCGCCTCCGGGGACGGCCCAGCCCCAGGAGCGGGGAACGGGTGCGGTCATGGTGGTCCTCCGTCAGCGTCCGCGTCGGTGGGTGATGAGGTCGGCGGGGTCGATGCCCAGCCCGAGAGCGGCGGCGAAGCCGGCGGCCTGCGAGCCGCGGAGGCGTCGCAGGCGCAGTTTCGACTGGCCGGCACGTTGCTCGGTGTCGGCGACGGCGGCGGGGAGGTCGTCGTCGTGCAGGACCGTGGTGGTCACGTAGACGGTGAACCGGCCGACGCCGGCTCCCTCGGCCTCCTCGCGAGCGGACTGCAGGGCGCGGCTGCGGTCGTCGCGCTCGCGTTGGGTCTCGTCGCGGCGGGTGCGTTCGGCCCAGGCCCGCCGGACCTGACCCGATGTCACTTCGTTCTCGACTTTCGCCGCGGCCTGCGCGGCGGGGTAGGGGTCGTAGAGCCAGGTGGTGCGTCGCGGGAAGGGGCCGGGGGCGAGCAGCGGGGCGAGCACGGCCGGACCCACGGCCTGGCGCGGTGCTTCGCGCAGCGCCCAGCTGACCGATAGCCCGCCCTCGTGGCGGTAGCCGTCCCACTGCTCCTGCGCCGCGACCGGGCCGGCGTCGCGCCAGGCCATGCTGTGGCCGGCCTCGTTCAGGCGAGCGATCTGCGGCCGGGCGTGCGGATCGAACGCGGCGCGGATGCGGCCGGTCAGCCACCCCGTGGACGCCCGACCGAGGACGGCGACGCCGCAGGCGGCGAGCTGGTTCTCGATGCCGGGCAGCCAGCGTCCGATCTCGACCGCGGAGGCCAGGAGGTCGACCGGTTTGGGGGTGGCGCGTGCGGGGTCGAGACAGACGGAGACGCGGGTGTCGACCTCGGCGCTGCTGGTGGGGGTGAGGGCGACGAGCTCGTCGAGGATGCGGCGCGCGACCGCGGGCGCGCTGGGATCGAGCGCGCGGGCGACGTAGTCGCGGACGGTCGTGCCGCCGGCGGGGGCGGTGTCGACGGTGACGGCGATGTGCCGGATGAGGGGGAGGTGGCCGAGGTCGGCGAGCAGCGCCCCCCAGGACGCGACCCACTGATCCGTCTGCTCGGGGTCGGCGAGGTCGAGGCCGACGGGGGAGCAGCGCAGGACGGCGGTCAGGGTGCCGGTGCGGCGGTGCCAGAGCAGGGCGTGCCGTCCACCGCGGCCGTCGTCGACGTCGACGGGTTGCAGGGGAGCCAGGACGCCCGGCAGGTCGGCGCCGCGGGGGTGCTCGGTCAGGACGCCACCGGAAAGCTCGGTCCACCCCGCGGCGCGGGCGCGGTGGAACCGCGCTCGCCGGGTGACGACGTCAACCAGGCTGATCCCGCCGATCCGGATCATCAGGGCGGCGATCACGGCGGCGCTGACACCGGCCAGCGGGAGGGCCGCGACGGGTAGCGCCGAGACGGCGAAGAGTGGAGTGAGGACGGCGACGAGGAGGATGACGGTGGACGGCGTGGACAGCGCGCCGATGCCCCAGCCGCGTTCGGCTCGCCAGTTGCCGTAGAGCCTCGGCCGGTCTTCGCGTGTGGTCGGGTCCGCGGTCATGACGTCGAGTCCTGGTCGGGCTCGCCGGTGATCTGGTCGCCCGCCTTCTTGGCTGCCCCGGCGACGGCGGTGGCCGCGACCGCCGCGCCGGCGACTGCTGCGCCGCCGGCCGCGGCCGAGGATGCGGCGCCGCTGGGCGGGTAGCTGCCCTGGACCGGGACGCTGCCCGGTCCCGTCGCGTCGACGGCGGCAGCTCGTTCGACGGACGCGGCTCGGCCGTAGCCGTTGTTCATCGCCACGGCTCCGGCAGCCCCGAGGAAGCCGGACCCGGATCCGCCTCCGCCGCCGATCTGGGTGCCGGTCCAGGAGAAGAACTTCAGCAGCACTGGCATCGCGATGACCGCGAGGAGCAGCACCATGATCCCGGTGATCATCGTGGCGACGTTGCCGTCGTCGCTGGCACTCGGGGAGGACAGGTAAGAGAAGCCGATGTAGTAGACGAACGCTGCGGCCGGCTTGTAGGCGACCATTGCGATCAGCCACACGAGCAGTCGGTCGAGCCAGCCGCGGGTGGAGCGGGTCAGGGATCCGGACGCGGCGAGCGGGAGCATCGCGGCGAGCACGAGGAGCCCGGCCTGGCGCATCGCCATCAGGACCCACTGCACGAGCGACAGCACGGCGGCGATGAGCGAGACGAGTAGGACGAGGAACGTGGAGTCGCCCTCGAGTAGCACGTCCTGCATGAGGAGCGCGAAATTGCTCGCGGCGCCGTCGAGCAACCGGGCGGCCACGACATCCCCGGCGCGCAACGCGCTCTGCAGCGTGACCAGCCCCAGCGCGGACACGACCGCGTAGCGCAGCAGCCCGGTCGCGACCATGACGACCGGCTCGCCCTTGCGGGACAGGATCAGCCGGATCGACTGCGCCAGCACCCCACCGACCAGCATGATCAGGACGAGGTCGCGGGTCATGCCCTGCGCGGCGACGACGGCGGGGTCGAGCGGGTCGACGCTCTCGGTCTCCACCCACCAGGTGGCGGTGGTGACGACCAGCTCCGCGGTGCTGCGAGCGACCTCGGCGACAATGCCCTCGAACGCGGATCCGATCGCGGCACCGGCCTGACAGCCGAGGTCGAAGGTCCCGCACTCCTGCGACGGCGCCTGGGCCAACGCGGCGGTCACGACGTCGGTCCGAGCAATGCGTAGCCGACGGTATCGGGCTGCAGGGACGGGCGTCGGACCGGGACACGCAGCTGCCAGTCCTGCCCGGACCAGCGCAGCGTCGTGTCCACCCGCGACAACCCGCCCTGGCTGCGGGCCTGCGGGGTGTCCGCGAGCAGGGACACGACGACGTGGTCGCCGGAGGGTTCACCGGCGATGACGCGGTAGTGCAGCGCGACCGGCGTCAGGTCCTCACCGGCGGGGGAGTCGGACAGGGGGAGCGCGGTTTCCAGCGCAGCCTGGGCGGCGCCGATGTCGCCGAAGCACTGCTCGGCCAGCGTCGGGCCGGAGACCGCAGCGCCGGCCGCGGTGGTGATCCGCGGGCTGATGTGGGTTGCGGCCAACGCCGCTCCGAGAGCGTCATGGCTGAACCCCGACGCCCGCATGCCGTCGACCCGGAACGGGCCGTGGCGGAGCGACTGTGCCGCGACGCCACCGGGCACGGCCACCAGAGCGACCTGCTCGAACCGGATGCTCTCGCTCGGCGGCCCAGTGCAGGCAACGGCGGCGATGAGGATCGCGAGTGCGGTGATCGAGCGCTTCACAGCTGGAACGCCCCCACCAGCAGTGCCGCGACGGAGGCAAGCGCGAGCCCGCCCATCACCCAGGCCCCGCCCACGAGGCCCTCGTAGGCGGTGGCGGAGCGGTTCCGCCGCCCGATGATGATCATCAGTGCGCAGACGAGGATGCCCAGGACGCCGGAGACGAGGACGCCCCACTTGAGCCAGCCCAGGAGGTCGCCGGCGAGAGCGTCAAGACCGGGTGGCGCGATCGGTGCCGGGTCCGGCACCGCGGAGGTCGGTTGAGGTCGCATGGTCAGGGACTCCTTGTCGGGATCGGGACGAGACCGCTGCGGATTGATGCCGCGCGGTGAGGAGCGAGGGGCTGGACGTCCGGGGAGAGGCCGAGTACTGCGCACACGTCGCGGGCGACGTCGGCGTAGCGGCGCAGCGCGCGCGGTACCTCGCCGCGGGGAACGGCGAGCAGCCCGCGGACCTCGTCGAGGGGCGAGGTGAGGTCACGCCAGCGCCGGACATACGGGAGCACCACGATTGCCGCGGTGTGCGGTTCGAGCAGCCGCAGCCGAGCGCTGACCGGTCGGCTCGGTCCGGAGGTGTCCGCGGAGGTGACCGCGAGGACGGGCCGGATGCCGCTGGTCGAGATGATCAGTTGCGCGGCTCGGCCGGCACGCACCAGTGAGTCACCGGTGGCGCGGCAGACCAGGACGTCGACCGGCCGTCCGACGAACACACCCCGGTCCGTTGCGCCGATCGCAGTGGCCAGATTCGACGTTCCGACGCCGCCGGCGACCCCGGCCACCGACCGCCGGCCGGGCTGCCGGGTCGTTCCGTTCGTAGGTTCCACGCTCTCGCCTCCACTGCTGGTGGGCGAAGCACACATCCCGCCATGTGCGGCTGCGTGGTCGGGCGTGGCTTGTGCGTGGTCCCGCAGGCGGTAGCGGTCCCGAGGCTTAGCACTGAGCCTGGACAGTAGATCAGGTCGGTAGTCGGCCGATTGCCAGAACGATCCCCGCCCGGCTCTGCGCGCAATGTGTGCGGACCATCCGCACCGCCGCGGCCTTCCTGGTCAAGTCCCGGGACGTGGTGTTCGACAGTTGATGCGTGATCTTCTGGAGGATGTTCAGGCGCTCAGCGCCGGGATATCGCTGGTGGTCACCTCCTCGGTGGTGCCGGAGTAGTCGGGGACGGTGGTGACGCGGGCCCGGGCCAGGACCTCGAGGCCGGGGTGGCGGCGGCCTTCAGCCCATTCGTCGTGTTGCTCGGCCAGGACGGCGTCGCCGAGGCGGATCAGGGAGTTGCGGTCGGGGAAGATCCCGACCACGTCGGTGCGCCGACGGATCTCCCGGTTGAGCCGTTCCCGGGGGTTGTTCGACCAGATCCGGCGCCATAGCTCCTTCGGGAAGCTGGTGAACGCGACGACGTCGGCCCGGGCGGTGTCGAGGTGCTCGGCGACCTTGGGGCAGTTTCTCGGTCAGGGCGTCGAGGACCCGGTCGAACTGGGCGTGGACCGAGGCGGTGTTGGGCTGGTCGTAGACCGGGTGCAACAGCGCGCATGACTCGCCCTGGGTCTGATGGAGGCCCGTCTCAGGAGGCTTCGACCGACTCGCGGTCGGCCCGTTGGGCAGCGTAGAACGCCTGCTCGTACTCGGCCGGCGGCCGGTCATCGAGGTAGCCGTGCAGACGCGCGGTGTTGTGCCAGTGCGCCCAACCCAGCGTGGCCAGCTCGACATCGGCGACGGTCCTCCACGGCTGCTGACGTGTGGGCCCGCGGATCAGCTCGGTCTTGTAATAGCCGTTGACCGTCTCGGCCAGGGCATTGTCCTAGGAATCCCCGACGCTGCCGATCGACGGGACCGCACCGATCTCGGCGAGCCGTTCGCCATAGCGCACCGACGTGAATTGCGACCCGGCATCGGAGTGACACCGCAACCCGTCCAGGCAGGTGCCGCGCGACCAGCGGGCCATCTCGATGGCGTCGAGCACCATCGTGGTGCGCATGTGCGGCGCGACGCGCCACCCGACGATCGTGCGGGAGAACGCATCGACGATGAAGCACACGTAGGCGACCCCGGCCCAGGTCGGGACGTAGGTCAGATCGGTGACCCACAGCTGGTTCGGCGCCCTAGCCTCGAAGCGGCGCCCCACCAGGTCCGGGTGCCGGACAGCAACGGGATCGGCCCGGGTGGTGCGCACCCTCTTCGTTCGCCGAACGCCCTCGATTCCGGCCGCGCGCATCAGCCGGGCGACCTGATCCCGGCCCACGTCCAGGCCGGCGCGGCGCGCGGCCTTCCACAACTTCCGCGCTCCGTAGACGCGATAGTTGTTCTCCCACAACGTGACCAGCTCCGGGATCAGGACTACGTCCCGACACGCCCGCGCCGACGGTGAACGGGTCTTGGCGGCGTGGTAGCTACTGGGGGCCACCTGCAGGACCCGGCAGATGGGCTCGACCCCGAGCGGCTTTCCCTCGACCACGTCGTCACGGTTGGGGTCGATGAACGCCACTATCTGCGATGTTGGCGGTCGAGCTCCGCCCCGAAGAAACTCGCGGCCCTCTTCAAGATCTCGTTCGCCCGGCGCAGCTCCCGGACTTCCTGCTCGAGCTCCCTGACCCGGGCGGCCTCGCCGGCGCTCACCCGGGTTCGTGGCCGTCGTCGATGTCGGCCTGGCGCACCCACATCCGCACCGACTCGACCCCGTAGCCCAGCTGCTCGGCGACCCGTTTCACGGTGCCGTGCTCGCTGCCCAGCTCCGCCCGCAGGGTCCGGACCATCCGCACCGCGGCGGCCTTCTCCTCATCCGAGTACCGACGCGTGGTCGGCTTGCCCGGGGACTGCTCTCTCGGCATGGCTCCATTCTCGTTTCCAAGGTCAGGAGCCTCCACCGGACCCAGGGCGAGTCACGATCGTTGCGACCGACGAGGTCGGGCGTCAGCTGGGCGAACGGGTCGTGCGGGCGACCGATGCCGGGCACCGGCAACTCGTAGGGTGGGCAGGCAGTTCCCCGAGGGCCGGACCTGGGCGGTCGAGGACTGTCGGCACGTCTCGACCCGGTTGGAACGAGCGCTGCTGGCGGCGGGTGAGCGGGTGCCGCGGGTGCCGCGGGTGCCGCCCAAGTTGATGGCCGGGGCTCGTGACAGCGCGCGGACCCGCGGCAAGTCCGATCCGATCGACGCGCTCGCGATCGCCCGCGCCGCGTTGCGCGAGCCGAACCTGCCCATCGCCGAGCACGATGACCGGTCGCGGGAGCTGAAGCTGCTGGTGGATCACCGGGAGGACCTCGTCGGGGAGCGCACCAGGATGATCAACCGGTAGCGGTGGCATCTGCAGGAGCTCGACCCGGAGCTCGACCCGCGGGCACGCGCGTTGACCCGACTCGCAGGTCTGGACCGGGTGGCTGGGTGGTTGGCCGAGCGCCTCGAAGGGCTCGTGGCGCGGTTGGCCGCAGAGCTGGTAGCCGACATCCGAGCGTTGACGGTGCGGGTCAACGCTCTGGAACGGGAGATCGCGGCGCAGGTCGAGGTCGTGGCGCCGGCGCTGCTGGCCTTGCCCGGTTGTGGCGCGTTGACCGCAGCGAAGATCGTCGGAGAGACCGCGAACCCGGGACGGTTCCGGTCCGAGGCCTGCTTCGCCATGCATGCCGGTACCGCACCGGTCCCGGCCTCGTCGGGGCGCACACGGCGGCATCGCCTGGCCCGTGGCGGGAACCGCCAGCTCAACGCCGCGCTGCACCGGATTGCCATCACCTAAGCCCGCCTGCACGGCAGCCTCGGGCAGGTCTACTACCAGCGCAGACGCGGGAACGACGACACGAAGATGGAGGCGTTTCGGGCGCTCAAACGCCGTCTCGCCCGAGTGGTGTTCGGCCTGCTCACCCCGACCACAACCAGCGCAGTCGACGCCGCGCCGGTCGCGGCTTGACAGAGGAGCAACGACATCGCGATCGTGACGACCCCGCCGATTCGTTGCAGCAGCAGCAGCTCGTTGCCGAACAGTCAGTCCGACAGACCGAGCACGAGCAGCGCTCAACCCGGCCGCAACTACCCGGCCCGCGTCGGCGGCTCCATCGACTCCGAGGTGCCGTGGTGTCCGCGGCGCGGGTAGCGGCGTAGGTGCGCGGTGGTCGACGGCGAGTCCTGTGCGGTGATCACCGCGTCGGTATAGACCAGGCACCATCCTGCTGCGAGCCGTTCGCCGACTCGGGCGGTGGGTCGGTGGGTCGGTGGGCTCACGTCCGCCGACGTCCGGCCGGTCCTGACCGCGGCCGCGCGGTTCCGTCGGAGTCGCCAGTTACACCGCCCGCCAGGTCAAGCGCGACATCGACGACGGCCTCGTCTACGGCGCTGCCCGCCCTCGCCACCTCGACGACATTCCGGACCGGTCCGGAATCGGAACACGAGACACGACCGGTAACCGCCGCCGAAGCAGGGCGGCGCGGGTGAACCTGGTTCCGCGGCCTCGTGATGCGTGGCAGCGCAGCACACCCAGGCGGGGCGGGCCCCGGCGGAGGGCCCCGGTCCCAGGCGGTGCCGCGGGCGTCGGGGCGCCCGGACGCCTCCGGCGTCGCCACCGCTCCGGGGAGCGCCACCCACACGGTCGTCCCTGCAGGCCCTGCCCCGGCGCCTACCGTCCGGACGCCTTCCATGAGCTTCCCGCCAAATCCGCGAGGTCGACCTGGGTGAGATGGCGGGTTGGGCCTCCCACCCACGGCACCGATGGATCGCCAGAAGGGTGTCAGCACACCGCGGTGGGGCGAGCGGCGATGAACCCGAACCCATACGACCGGGTGGACAGTCCTCGCTGCGCTCGGACGCCCTGACGGGCGTTCGCTACGGTCGGACGAGTCCGGAACCCCCGCCGGCCTTTCGGGCCCCACCCCGACGCGCTGAGGCAGAGCCGCGTTCCAGCGACACCGAGTACCGGAGGTCTGATGGGCACGACCCGCGAGATCACCGAGACCGATACCCGCGCCACCCGCCTGCAGGGCCTCGAAGCCCAGGTCTGCCAGGCCCGCGACGACCTTCATCGAAGCGGGCCCACCACATGGCCCTCAGAGTTGGCGGGGCGATGCCACACGCCGGATCTAGTCGGTGACGTGTAAGAGTGACTCTCGGCCAATCGCTTCACGCTGCCGCCGTCGACGACGGGGTCCAGCGCGTCCTTCATCGAGCTGCAGTCGTGGGTCGGGTGGTCGACGGGGCAGTCGAGCGCGTGCTCGAGGACGTTGCGAGCGCCCTTCGCCTGCTCGATGAGGTGGTCGAGCTCGCGGATCTGCGAGCCGACGGTCGCTCGCCAGTCCGGCCCCGGTTCGAGAGTGGCGGCGACCGTGGTGAGTGGGACCCGAGGCGTTGGGCGAACCTAATGTAGGCGAGTCGTCGGAGTTCGGATGGGCCGAATCAACGCTTGCCCCGGGCGCGGGTGGCCGCGGGGACGAGGCCGCGCTCGTCGTAGTCGACGTCCCGGGGTCCCGCCTACTGGATGTTCCTGATCGGCACCGCCGCGATGGCCGCTACCGGCCTCCTCCGGTGGGTGGAGTGCCGCCGCAGTACTCATGGGCATGCGGCGAGCAGCTACTTCATGCTCGGGTCTGCTGCGGTGCACGTGATCGCTGTGCGGGCATCACTCCGACGCCGCCTCAGACGCGCGCGGCGAGGGACGTAACGGTTGGCGAGGTATGCCCGAAGTCCAGCCGTGTTTGTTCGTGCACTTGTCGTAACCGGCTTCCGCAATCTGGATGGCTTGATCCCGCTGTGCGAGCCGCTGGCGGTGCTGTTGGGGGAGAACAACGCGGGCAAATCGAGCGTCATCGACGCGCTGCGTCTTTTGTTCACTCCGGAGACCGGGCCACGGGGCCGGAAATGGATCACCGAGCAGGACTTCCGGCACGACCCTGCTGGAGTTCGCACCACGGACGTCCTGGAGCTGGAGGCGCAGCTCACCGGGCTGACCGCCGAGGAGCAGGCGCGGATGGTGACCTGCCTCGCGCCGTCGCTGGGGGCGGGATGCGCGAGGCTGCGGCTACGGGCGACGAGGCGCATGACAGGTCGGGTCGACGTCGAGTGGTTCGGCGGGGACAGCCAGCACTCCGAAGTCGAGGCGTGGGCTCGTGAAGCGGTCGTCTTCACGTACCTGCCGGCGCTGCGGGACGCCGCGGCGGACCTGCGCCCGGGCCGGGACAACCGGCTCGTGGGACTGCTCGCCGCACTGGCCCCCGTCGGGCACGATGATCGGGTCGAGATCGAGCGGATCACCGCGGAGGCCAACGCTGCACTGGGCCAGGTCGGAGCGGTCGTCGAGGCCCGGACGAGCATCCAGAGACGCCTGGGCGGTATGACCGGCTCGGGCGGGTTCACGCAGCACTCGGACCTGGCGTTCGCCGATCCCCGCTTCGACCGGATCGTGGCGACGCTGCGTGCGCTGGCTGGGCCGTCTGTGCCGCTCGAGCTGGCCGAGAACGGGCTGGGCTACAACAACCTGATCTACATCGCGGTCGTGCTGGCTGCGCTGGCCGACAATCGGGACGCAGCGTTGCGACTGCTGCTCGTGGAGGAGCCCGAGGCCCATCTGCATCCACAGCTCCAGGACCTGCTCATGCGCTATCTGGAGAGCGAGAGCGGCAACGGCACGCAGGTCGTGCTGTCGAGCCACTCCCCGAACCTGGCATCGGCGGCCCGTGTGGAGCGGGTGACAGTCATGATCGGCGGGACGGAGGACTCGCCCAGCTCGGCGCGGGCGCCGCGCGAGTTCGGCCTCGGTCCGCGCGAGCTCGGGCATCTCCGCCGGTTCCTGGACGCGACGAAGTCATCGCTGCTGTTCGCCCGGGGCGTGATCCTCGTCGAGGGGGTGGCCGAGCAGCTCCTGTTGCCCGTGCTCGCCGACCGGTTGGGTCGGCCATTGCCCCGGCACGGTGTCGCCGTGATCAACGTCGGGGGCGTGGCCTTCGCGCCGTTCATCGGGCTGTTCGGCCCGGATCGCCTTCCCTGCCGGTGCGTGGTTCTCTCCGACGCCGATCCGCCGGCGGCCGGACCGGACATCGCCGAGGACCCACCGGACATGTCCGCCCGCGCGTCCGCCCTCCTCGGGATGGAGAGCGACACCTTGCGGGTTCGCCTCGCCCGCAGAACCCTGGAATGGGACCTGGCCGCCACAGGGAACTGGAAGGTGCTCGTCGCAGCGCTGCTGCCGATCAAGCCCCGGGTCGCCGGTCGACTCGCAACCGAACTCGCCCCGCTGGGCGACGAGGAGCGGGCCGATCGGATCCTCGCCGCGATCGCCGACGTCAAAGGCAGGTTCGCGCAGGAACTCGCCGCCATCATCGAGATCCCGACCATCGGGTTTCACGTTCCGCCGTACATCCGGGAAGCAGTGGAATGGGTCACGCCGTGACCGACCCGCTCGACGAACCCGGCTACCTCACACCGGCGCAGCGTCTGGTGGTCGACGCCCCGCCCGACTTCCTGCTGACCGCGTGTCCAGGGAGCGGGAAGACCCGAACCGCCGGGGCGAGGTTCGTGGTTCGCGCGGAGGCCGGCGATCGGGTCGCAGCCACGTCCTACACGAACATCGGGGTCGACCAGATCCGCGAGGTGATCAGCTCCGAGCTCGGAAGAACCGTCGGCCCGGAAAGCTTCATCGGCACCTTCCACAAGTTCCTGCTCCAGTACGTCTTCCATCCCTTCGGCCACATCGTGATGGGCTGTTCGTCACCGCACCTCGTCGACGCTGAGAATGCGGGCGACGACGTCCGCCTGAACGGCGACAACCGCTGGCGAGTCCCGCTCGGCGGGTTCCGCTTCCGTCCGGACGGATCGCTGCTCTACTGCGGCAGGGGACTGCCTGGCTGGAGCCGCGAGCGGGTCACCGCAGCCGGCAGCGCGGATGCCGCGATCATGAAATGGCGTGCCGCGGCCCGTGGACGGGCGACTTTCGACGACGCGATGTACTGGTCTCTACGTGTGCTGCGTGACGTGCCGGGAGTGGCTGCCGCCGTGGCGGGCCGATTCGACGAACTGATGGTCGACGAGGCGCAGGACACAAGCGA
Organism: Pseudonocardia abyssalis; assembly: GCF_019263705.2. Taxonomy (NCBI): domain Bacteria; kingdom Bacillati; phylum Actinomycetota; class Actinomycetes; order Pseudonocardiales; family Pseudonocardiaceae; genus Pseudonocardia; species Pseudonocardia abyssalis. The sequence continues at coordinate 2,490,528 of NZ_JADQDK010000001.1, read as the reverse complement.
GTTGCAACTCGCTTGCCTCATCGAGCTGTCCGGCACAGGGCGGCTGCGGTCACTGGTCCTCATCGGTGATGTTGATCAGTCGATCTACGCTTTCCAGGGCGCCAGCCCGCAGGGCGTGTACCGGCTGGTGGCCGACCGGGGGATGCGGTCGGTCCCGCTCGTGGAGAACCACCGATCGTCACAGCTCATCTGCGACGTGGCCGTCCACTTCTGTTCCCGGCACCGGCCGGACGTGGCTGTCGGCGAGCACTCCGACTTCACGGCGCGGCCGGAGATCGTCTTCTATGACCCCGCCCTGCCGTCGACGGCGACCGACCAGTTCCTCGGCCGGATCGCCGCGCTGGGAATCGACCCGACGAGCACGACCGTGCTCGCGCGCAACAACGCGCTCGTCGCCCTTCTCAACAACCAGGCCGGGCGAGTCGGCTGTGCCTCGCGACCCACGGCGTTGGGACGCGCGGTGATGGCGTTGCGTCACGGGACAGCGGGTCGCCACGACCTCCACGCGGTCGACAAGGTCATCGCCTACGCGGCCTGGGGGGAGGCTGACAGCCTCGACGGTCTCGATGCCGAGGGACGGCGGGAGGTCCGGAACGCCACCATTGGCCTGATCACCGCGGCGCCCGCGCTTGGCCTGCCGCTGCAACAGTGGATCCGCGATGCGGCCGTCGTGCTCCGCGGTGTCACCAGCGAGCTGGTCGCCGTGCCGGCGCGACGGCCCGGTGACGTTCTGCGCAGCGCGGCGGATCAAGGCGATGTCGTAGCGGGCGACCACTTCACGCGCCCCTCGCCGGGCTTCGCCGCGCGCTCGGTCCACGATGTGAAGGGTGCGACGCGGGAGGCCGTCCTGGTCGTGGCGCGTGCCCGGACATCCGCTTACCGCCCGCCCGAGGCCGACACATGGACCGCGCATCTCCGTGGGGAGCAGGTGCCACCCGAGCATGCGGAGGAGCAGCGGATCCTCTACGTGGCACTCACGCGGGCCCGGAAGTACTGCGCCATCGCGCTCCCCATCAACACCTCACCGGCGGTGATCGACAGCCTGCAGCGGGCCGGTTTCCTCAGGAGGCCGATCGACAGCGGGTGAGTGCCATGTTTGTCGAGCTTCTCGGTTGGCGGGTGGGCTGACGCTGATCACGTCAATTCCTCCTGGGGCAGCAGGTCGCGGCCGGGGGGTGCCCGGCCGCGATCTGGATGGATTCTGGTCAGCGGTCCGTGGCGGCGCCGGTCTCGACGGGTTCGGCCGGGGACACCGCGGCGGTGGATCCGGTCGGCGGAACGTGGCGGAGCAGGGTGGCGGCCAGGGTCGCCCCCGCTGCGGCGATCACAGCGGCGGTGGCCGCGCCGGCGTTGAGGCCGCTGGAGAATGCGTCCCTCGCCGCCCCCAGCAGCGGGGTGCCGAGGTCGGCCGGGACCAGGCCGGCCACGGCGACGGCGTTGTCGAGGCTTTCGCGGGCGGCGGCGTCGGCGTCGGCGGGCAGCCCGGCCGGCAGGGTCGTGGCGACCTGGCCGGTGTACACGGCGGCGCCGATGCTGCCGATGATGGCGACGCCGAGGGAGATGCCCAGGTCGTTGACGGTGGATGCGAGGCCACCCGCTGAGCCGGCCTTCTCCGGAGGCACCGAGCCGACGACGAGGTCGGTGGTGAGCGCCATGGAGGGGGCGACGGCCGGGTAGAGCACGACGAACCCGGCGATGAGCAGTGGCAGGCCGGTGGCGGCGTCGACCTGGGTGAGCAGGAGGTAGCCGACCACCTGGACGGCCAGGCCGGTGGCGATGACATTCCCGGGCCGGAAGCGGCGGGCGATGATCGGCGAGCTGGTGGCGACGACGATGAGTACTAGCGCGGCGGGCAGGATTGCGAACCCGGTCTGGATCGGTGACAGGCCCTTCACCAGCTGCAGGAACTGGGTGAACATCAGGTACACCCCGCCCAGGCCGGTGGCCGAGAGGATGAATACGCCCAAGGCGCCGCTGACGGTGCGGTTGCGGAACAGGCGCACGTCGATCAGGGGTGCCGCCGAGCGGAGCTGGCGCAGCACGAACCAGATCCCGAAGGCGACGCCGGTCACGATGGACGCAGCGGAGACGGCGAGCGACCCGCCGGTGGCGAGTGACTTGATGCCGTAGATCAGGGGCAGCAGCGTTGCGAGCAGGAGCAGCGCGCTGAAGAAGTCCAGCTTGGCGTCCTGGGAGCCGTGGTGGCCGGGGAGCAGCAGGGGTGCGCCGATCACGACGATCGCCATGACCGGGACGGCGACCAGGAACGTCGCGCGCCAGGAGAACGCCTCCAGGAGCAGCCCGGACAGCAGCGGCCCGAGTGCGACGCCGGCGGAGATGCCGGCGGCCCAGGTGCCGATCGCGACGCCGCGCTGCTTGGCGTCGCGGAAGATCGTGAAGATCAGGCCGAGGGTGGCCGGCATCTGCATGGCGGCGGCGATGCCCAGCACGGCGCGCCACAGGATCAGCATCGCAGGGTCGCCGGTGAACGCGGCGAGGACGGACACGATCCCGAAGATCGACGCGCCCGCGATCAGCAGGGTCCGGTGCCCGATCCGGTCGGCGACGGCACCCATCAGGACGAGGAACCCGGCCATCAGGAAGCCGTAGATGTCCAGGATCCACAGCGTCTGGGTGCTGCTGGGCTGGAGGTCGGCGGCCAGGTACGGGATGGCCAGGAATAGGACGGTCAACATCATGAACAGCAGCAGTGACGGCAAGACCAGCAGGCCCAGCGCCATCCATTCTCTGCGCCCGGCGAGTGGCTCGGCCGGGTTCGTCGCCGAGGTCATCGGCGCTCCTCTCCTCGTGGTCGCCCTGCGTTGTGTCACCCAGGACCACACGCAGGTAAGTGCTTCAATATACCCACTACGGGGTAGTGGTATCGGAACGTACGGGGAGGGGGTATCGGTGTCAACTTGGCTGGTCAAGCTCCATTCGACCGGCGGGGCGAGGTGCTTGACGACGTGGCCGGTGTCAGCGCCGACGCTGCCCACGGGATCGGTCGGCCTACGCGGTCCGGCGCAGGAAACGCCAGACCCGGTGGCGGAGGAGTGGAACCTCGTCCATCAGGCCGCCTGCTGGGCCGGAGTGTGGTGGGCTATCGACTCGGAGCGCGCGCGCCGCTCGCATCCGAGCAGCGATGACCGGCATCGTCACTGCAGCCGCCGCCGGTCCCCGGATCGATCGGAGGAACCGCCGGTGCCAGATTGTCGAAACGACACACCGTCCGATTCGAGCATTCCGCGGAACTATGTACGCTACGTCGTGAATGAGACGTGGATGTGGTCGTAGTGACCGCCGACCGCATCAGAGGGGTCATAGACGCCTCCACCTGTATACGGACGCCCCCAGCCGTCCTGGTCGGTCGACGTGGGGGTCCAGATGCGGCCCTGCCAGATGATGTAGTCGACCTGCAGCGCCTCGGCGTTGACCCGGAACCACTGCGCGGCCCGCCACCCGTTGTCGACCTCGATCCCGCGGGCGAACCGGCCGCCCTCGCCGGGGAAGAAGTCGCAGCCCTTGCCGAGCGGGTGGTCGCTGGTCGGGTTCGCCGGCCGGGGTGCGTGGCAGCCCGCGGACCGGATGATCGGCCCCTTGCGCAGCCCGCCGAACGCCGCGGCGGCCTGCGTGACGGCGTAGAGCGTCGTGGAGGTGACGCAGCCGTTCGTGGTCGGGTCGTCCTCTATGCACCCGGTCCCGTGGCCGTCGAACGGGGTGACCGACCCGGGGGCGCAGTTCTGCACGGCGGCCGCGGCGACCAGGCCGGGATTGCCGTCCACCTCGGCGAGGATGTCGGCCGCGGTCTGCTCCCACTTGGCGTAGGCCAGGGGGAAGGCCGAGCGCTGCACGGTCTGCGCGGCCTGCCACAGTGGCATCTCGGTCCAGCCCGGGACCTCGATGAGCCGCTCGTAGAACCGGGTGGCCGCGTAGTGGGGGTCGCGGACCTGGGCGGGGCTGCCCCACCCCTGTGACGGGCGCTGCTGGAACAGGCCGAGGGAGTCCCGGTCGCCGTAGTCGAGGTTACGCAGCCCGGACTCCTGCAACGCCGTACCCAGGGCCACCCACAGCCCGCGTTCAGGGACGCCCATGTCACGGCCGGTGGCCACGATGGCGGCCGCGTTGACGAGCTGCTCGTCGGTGGTCTCCGCGTCGCCGGAGGCCTCGATCGGCACCCCCGAACCGCTCGGGTCGCACGCCCCCGACTGCCGGGCCCCGGCGCTCAGCACCGCTGACATCGCGACGAACACGACCCCGACCAGCGCGGCCAGCACACCCACCGCGACCGTGATGATCGTCAGGCGCAGTCCGAGCCGGCGTATCGCTACAGCGGCATACTGGATGCCGTTCACGACGAGTGTGGCGAGCCGCGGTCGGCACCGGCCGCGTCCCTGTCCACGCTCCGAGCGTGCCTCACGATCCCGATTGACGGAACCCCGGACGGGCTCGCGGTTCGGAATCCGCGGCGAGGGTAGCCTGGGGTCGATGATCAGGTCCGTGGCGCTGCGAGGACGACGGGCAATCATGCTCGGCGTCCTGGTCGCCGGTCTGTTCGTCGGCCTGGTGGGGATGCACCATCTATCCGTGATGACGCCGGACAGTGCGGCCATCTCCGCTGCGGCGATGGCCGGATCCGACATGGAGCCGGGCCCTGCACATTCCGGCGAGGACCACGGATCCGCGTCGCTCCATCTGTGCCTGGCCGTGCTCACCGCCGTCGCCGTCCTTCTGGTGTCGGCGGTGCTGTGGCGGCGTCCCGGCCCAGCCCGGGTCGCGCCTCGCGCGGGCACGTCCGGTGTGCGTCCGGCGCCGCGCGCCCCACCGGCAACCGCCCCGGCACGACTCGCCCTGCTCTGCGTCCTGCGGACGTGAGGTCGACCGAGCGACTCGGTTGATCCCGCACTTCCCAGACGTACGAGAGGTTTTCACAGATGAATGCACGGCTTTCTTCAGCGCGCCTGCTGGCCGGTATCGCGGCCGCGGGCCTGATCCTGACCGGCTGCGCGGCCGGCGCTGACACCTCCGCCGGGACCGCCGCCCCGGGCGGCTCCTCGTCGTCCGCGGCGCAGGGCGAGCAGAATGACGCGGACGTGGCGTTCGTGCAGGGCATGATCCCGCACCACCGTCAGGCGGTCGAGATGGCCGATCTGGTGGCCGGTCGTAGCCAGAATGCGCAGGTGATCGACCTGGCCGCGCGGATCGGTGGCGGGCAGCAGCCCGAGATCGACATGATGGTCGGCTGGCTCCAGGAGTGGGGCGCAGAGGTGCCCGCCGAGGACGGCGGCATGGGCGGCATGGGCGGCATGGGCGGCATGGATCACGGCGGGGACATGGGCGCCATGGGCGGGATGATGACGCCCGAGCAGATGCAGCAGCTGCAGGGCGCGTCCGGGCCGACGTTCGACCGCATGTTCCTGGAGATGATGACCGAGCACCACCGGGGCGCGGTCGAGATGGCACAGACCGAGCTGCAGGACGGTGCCGACCCGGATGCGCTCGCGTTGGCGCAGAAGATCATCGATACCCAGCAGGTCGAGATCACCGAGATGGACACGCTGCTCCAGCAGGTCTAACCGGTCGATGTGGCCCGGACCAACCCGTCGGTCCGGGCCACATCCGTCTCGTCTCGGCTGGTGGTCGACCCTCGCTCCGTGGTACTAGTACCCCGTATCCGTATAACGGGAGGCGATGACGATGGCGGCGGAGTTCGGACCGGCCCTGTTGCTGATTGCCGTGGCAGCAGCGGGGGTGTCGCTGGTCTACGGGTGGTCGTTCCTGGTGCGGCAGGCGCCCGGGGTGGTGACGGTCGAGCCGTTCCTGGCCGGAACGCCCCCGGTGCAGCACGCCGTGTCCCGCTACCACGTGCGCTGGTACACGATCACGATGGTCTTCCTGGCCTTTGACATGGAGATGGTGTTCATGTACCCGTGGGCTGTCGTCGTGGCGCAGATCGGGCCGAAGGCCGTGATCGAGATGTTCAGCTTCCTGGCCGTGCTGCTCGTCGGGGTCGTGTACGCCTGGCGCGAAGGGGCGTTCCGGTGGACATGACGAGCTGGCTGCATGGGACGCCGCGACTGCTGGTCATCACGGCTCGGAACGGTCGTCCCGCGCGGCTGGCTGTCGAGCGGCTGGCTCGCGAGCGGGGGTGGGAACTGGCGGTGGCTCCGGCCGATGCCGACCTGCTCGTCGTGTGCGGCACTCCCGGCCCCAGGTTGGGTGACGCGATTGAGCGCGTCTGGTCGCAGGTGCCCGCGCCGCGAGCACGGGCCGACGTCGGATCGGCCGATGGGGCCCGCGACGAGCTCGATCGGGTCCCCCACCGGCTCCGCGACGCCACCGGGGCGGGCCACGCCTGCGTCTCGCCCGCGACCGAGGAGGCGCGACCGGAACCGGGCCACGGCACCGTTGCCTCGGCCCACGAGGTACAGGCCCACGAGGTACAGGCCCACGAGGTACAGGCCCACGAGGTACAGGTCGACGAGGTGCCGACCCACGAGATGTCCGGGCACGAGATGTCCGGCGGTCACGACATGCACATGATGCACGTCGGTGAGGTGGCCGGTCTGCCGATGGCGGACCGGGCGCCAGACCGTGACGGGCTCACCCTCGACGTGCTGCAGATGTCCCTGGGACCCGTCCTGTCCGACTGGCCCGCCGGACTGGTCGTGCACGTCACGCTGCAGGGCGACGTCGTGCAGACCGCGCGGGTGGAGGTGGTGGGGGAGCCCGGCCCGGCGTGGGACGGCTCACCGGCGGCGTCCGCGCTGGACGGCCTGGCGCAGCTGCTGGGCGTGTGCGGGTCGTCCACGGCGGCACGCACGGCCCGGCGGCTGCGCGACGACGTCCTCGCCGGCACCGTCGACAGCGCCGTACTGCACCGGTTCGCGCGCCGGCTGCACCGATCCCGCACGCTGCGCTGGGCCACCGACGGGCTCGGGAGGCTCGACGATGGCCGTCCCGACCTGGCCGGGGACGCCACCGCACGCTGGCTCCGGTGGCTCGACACTGCCGAGCACGGCGGGCCCGCGCCGGACGCCGGGCGGGCCGCCGCCGCGGTGACGGCATTGCCGGGTCTCGTCGAGGGCCGCGAGCTGGCGTCGGTCCGGGTGGTGGTCGCCTCGCTGAACCTGGACCTCGATGCGCTGGTGACGGTGCCGCGATGAGCCCGGTGCAGCAGGGCCCGCTGTGGACGGTGTTGCTGGTGCCGGTGCTGCTGGGCACGTTGGCGCTGTGCGGCGCGGCGTTCGCCCGGATACTGGAGGCGCGGGCCGACGGGCGGCGGATCAGCGGCGTCGTCCTGGCCGCGCCGCTGGCCGAGTCGGGACGGTTGCTGGTGCAGCAGCGGCGCACGGTCGTCGCCTCGGACCGGTTCCTGGCCCGCACCGGGGTGGTGCTGGTGCCGGTGGCGGCGGTCGGGGCGGCACTGGTCGTCCCGCTCGGCTCGACCGCGGCGAGCGACTTGTCGGTGGGCATCGTGTGGTTCAACGCGATGGAGATCGTGATGTGGGCGGCGCTGTGGATGGCCGGCTGGGGCACCAACTCGGTCTGGGGTCTCGTGGGCGGGTACCGGTTCGTGGTGCAGGGGATGTCCTACGAGCTCCCGCACATGTTCGCCCTGATCACGGTGGCGACGGGGGCGGCCTCGCTGAGTGTGGCGGATGCGGTCGCCGCGCAGGACGGGTTGTGGTTCGTGGTCTGGATGCCGGTGGCGTTCATGGCGTTCCTGCTCTCCTCGCTGGCGCTGTCGTTCGCCGGGCCGTTCGACACCGCGACCGGGCGCGATGTCGCCGGTGGGGTGCTGGCCGAGTTCTCCGGGGTGGATCGGTTGCTGCTGCTGGCCGGGCGGTGGCTGCTGCTGGCCGCGGCGGCGGCGATGTCGGTGCCGCTGTTCCTCGGCGGCGGGGCGGGGCCGCTGCTGCCGCCGTGGCTGTGGACGGTGCTGAAGACAGTCGCGGTGCTGGGGGTGCTGGTGTGGGTCCGCAGCCGGACTGCGACGGTGCGGATGGACCGCTTCGCCGAGTTCGGCTGGATCGTGCTGATCCCGCTGACGCTGCTGCAGGCCCTGGTGGTGGCCGTGGTCGTGGTCAGCCGGGGCACGTCGATGGGAGGGATGTGACGTGTACGAGGCGGTGATCTTCTGGGTGTGTGCCGTCGGCGCGGTCGCCACCGGCGTCGCGGTGTTTCGCGTCGATTCGATGGCGCGGGCGACGTTCGCGCTGCTCGCGTCCTTCGTGTTCGCCGCGATCCCGTTGCTGTTGCTCGGCCTGTCCTACCTCGGTGTCCTCGTCATCCTCATGATGATCATGGAGATGGTCGTGATGGCCGTCTTCATGATCATGCTGATGATGAACCCGGCCGGGCTGATGCCGATGACGATGGTGCACAACCAGCGCGGCTCGCTGGTCATCGCCGTGGGCACGTTCGTCGTGCTCGCCGCCGGGGTGCTGCTCGTCGACTGGCCGCAGCGCCAGAGCGGGCCGCCCGCGGACCCCACCTTCGCGCTCGGCGAGGCGCTGATGGGCTCGCACATGCTGGTGATGCTGGTGGTGGGGCTGGGCCTGTTCGCCACGATCGTCTCCGCGGTCGTCCTGGCGCACCCGCGCGGCCGCTACGACCGGTTCGGCGACGACCTGCGCGGTCGCCCGGCCGACGATCCGATCCGGGGGGCCGGACTATGACCCTGCAAGCGTTCCTGCTGCTCGCGGTCGCCCTACTGGCCGTCGGACTCTACGGCGCGCTGTCCCAGCAGTCCATCGTGATGATCATGATGGGGCTGGAGCTGATGGTGAACGGCGTGGTCGTGGCGGGTGCGGCGTTCTGGTTCTACGTCTCGCCCGCGCAGCCCGACGGGCAGGTGGTCGTTCTGGTCGCGGTGACGTTGATGGCGGTGGAGATGGCGATGGGGTTCGCGGTGGCCATCGCGATCTTCCGCTCCGGCGAGATCGACATGACCGACATGGCCGCCGAGCTGAAGGACTGACGTGGAACTCGCGCTGTCCGGGTTGGTGGCGGTGCCGGTGCTGGCCGGTGTCGTGCTGCTGGCCGTCGGTCGCCCGGCCGGCCGCGTCGCCGCCCCGGTGGCGATCGGGGTGGCGTCGGTCGGGCTGGTCCTGGCCGTGCTGGTGGCCGTGGGCCGCCCGGCTGCATTGGCGCCGTTACTGGCCGGCATCGATCTCGGGCTAGCGGTGGACGGGCTGTCGGCGGTGATGGTGCTCGTGGTCAGCGCGGTGGCCCTGGCCGTCGTGGTGTTCGCCGCCGCCGAGGTGGACGCCGCCCACCGGTTCTTCGGGCTGCTGCTGGTGTTCATCAGCGCGATGCTGCTGACCGTCACGGCCACGAACCTGGTCACGCTGCTCGCGGCGTGGGAGGTCATGGGTGCGATGTCCTACGCGCTGGTCGCGCATCGTTGGAGCGAGGGGCGGCCCGCGACCTCGGGTGCGGTGGCGTTCCTGGTGACCCGCACCGCCGACGTCGGGCTCTACGTCGCCGCCGGGGCGGCACTAGCCGGGGGAATAGGGATCCTCGCACTGGCCGACCTGCCGCGGGCGACCGGCGGCTGGCGGGACCTGCTGACCGCGGGGCTCGTCGTCGCCGCGCTGGGGAAGTCGGCGCAGCTGCCGTTCAGCTTCTGGCTCGCCCGGGCGATGGACGGCCCGAGCCCGGTCTCGGCCCTGTTGCACTCCGCGACGATGGTCGCGGCCGGGGGATACCTGCTGCTGCGGATCGAGCCGCTGCTGGCCGGATCCGGCTGGGCCGGGCCGCTGGTGGCCTGGGTCGGGGCGGTGACGGTGGTGCTGCTCGGTCTGGTCGCGCTCGCGCAGACCGATCTCAAGCAGCTGCTCGCCGCGTCGACGTGTTCGCAGATCGGGTTCATTGTGCTTGCCGCCGGAGTGGGCGCCACCGCGGGCGGCACGCTGCAGTTGGTGGCGCACGCGGCGACGAAGAGCCTGCTGTTCCTCGTCGCCGGGGCGTGGCTCACCGCGCTCGGCACCAAGCAGCTCGCGACGCTGCGCGGAGCGGCAGCGCGCTGGCCGCTGGTCGGAGCGGTGTTCGCGGTGGGTGCGCTGAGCCTGGCCGGCCTGCCGCCGTTGTCAATCTTCTTCGGGAAGGACGCGGTACTCGCCGCGGCGGCGGCGACCTCGCCCGCGCTGTACGTGGTCGGGCTGGTCGGGGTGCTGGTCAGCGCGGCCTACGCCGCGGCCGCGCTGGTCGCGGTGCTGGGCCGGGCGCCCGCGGATGCCGGGAACGACCGGGAACAGTCGGCCACCGGGGAGGTACCGCTCCTGGCCCGGTTGCCGCTGGTGCCACTCGCACTGGGGGCCGCGGTGCTCGGAGCGGCCGCGGAGCCGGTGCGAGCCGCGCTGGGCGCGGCGGGCGAGCCGGCTCCGACGCTCGTCGAGGCGCTGGTGTCGGGCGTGCTGGCCGCGGCCGTGGTGCTGGCCGTGCTGCTGTCCGTCCGCGCCGGCCTGCGCGGGGCGGCGGTGCTGCCGGCCACGCCCCCGATCATCGCCGCCGCGGCCCGGGTCGGGTTGTTGCACGGCTGGCTGGGCCTGGAACGGATGGCGGTGGCGGGGGCGGCGACGCCGGTGATGGCGCTGGCCCGGGCCCTGTCGAGGTTCGACGAGCGGGTCGTCGACGGGGCGGTGCGGGCGGCCGCGGGCGGTACCCGTGCGGCTGCCCGGCTGGCCGACCTCCGGCTGGAGGGGCCGCTGTCCCGGGGGGTCGACGGGCTCGGCGCCGTGGGCCGGGCCCTGGGCCGGCTGGCGCGCCGCCCGCAGACCGGGCAGTTGCACCAGTACTACGCCCAGGCCGCGGGTGCGCTCGCGGTGCTGGCCCTGTTCCTGATCCTGGTGAGGTGAGGCGTGCTCTCGATCGTGGTGTTCCTGCCGCTCGCGGTCGGGCTGGTGCTGCTCGCGCTGCCCCGGCTGCCCGATCGCGCGGTCCGCTGGACGTGGGTGGCGGTGAGCGTGCTCGACCTGGCGTTGGTCATCGCGCTGTGGATCGGGTACGACCCGGCTGGCGGTATCGGGTACGAGACCGACATCGCGTGGATCCCGACGGTGTCGGCCGGTTACCACGTCGGCGTCGACGGCCTGTCGCTGCCGTTGCTGGCGATGACCGGCGTGCTGTTCCTGGCCTGCTCGGTGTACTCGCTGCGTGAGCAGCGCCGGGTCCGCGCGTACGCGGTGCTGTTCTTGCTGCTGCACACGGTGTCGCTCGGATTGTTCGTGTCGCTGGACCTGATCCTGTTCTTCGTCTTCTTCGACGTCTCGATCGTCGCGATGTACTTCGTGATCGCCGGGTGGGGGCACGGGGAACGGGCGCGGAGCTCGGCGCTGATGTTTTTCCTCTACACCTTCCTCGGCTCGCTGGTGCTGCTGCTTGGGTTCATCGGGCTCTACCTGGCCGGGGGCACCTTCGACATCGTCGAGCTCACCGCGGCCGCGCCACTCGACGGCGGGGGTGCGCTCGCCGGGTTGGTGCTGGCCGCGCTCGTCATCGGGTTGGCGATCAAGACCCCGACCGTGCCGTTCCACACCTGGCTGCCGCCCGCGCACAGCGACGCCCCCGCGGCCGGGTCGGCGATCCTGGCCGGGGTACTGCTGAAGATGGGCACGTTCGGGTTCGTCCGGATCGTGCTGCCGATCATGCCGGAGACCTGGCGGCAGTACTCGTGGGTGATCATCGGCGTCGGGGTGGTGTCGGTGGTCTACGGCGCGCTCGTCGCGCTCGCGCAGACCGACCTGAAGCGCATGATCGCCTACACGTCGGTCAACCACATGGGCTACGTGATCCTGGCCGTCGGAGCGGCCGGACTGGTCGCGGGGAGCTCGGAGCAGGCCCGGACGCTGGCTGTCACCGGCGCGGTGACGCAGATGGTCAGCCACGGGCTGATCACCGGTGCGCTGTTCCTCCTCTCCGGGGTGCTCTACGCCCGCGGCGGGACCTACGACATGGCGGCCTACGGGGGACTCGCCCGGCCCGCCCCGCGGTTCGCCCTGCTGTTCGCCGCCGCCGCGTTCGCCTCGCTCGGGCTGCCCGGGTTCTCCGGTTTCATCGCCGAGTTCCAGATCTTCACCGGGTCGCTGCCGGGCGCGCCGGTGCCGACGGCGATCGCGGTGCTCGGGATCGTCGTCACCGCGGCGCTGTTCCTGCTCGCCCTGCAACAGGTGTTCCTCGGCGAGACCCGCGTGCCCGGCGCGACCGGTGACCTCACGGCGGTCGAGGCCTGGGCCATTGCGCCCCTGATGGTGGCCACGGTGGTGATCGGGGTGTTCCCGCGGTTCCTGCTCGACGTGATCGAGCCCGCCGCCCGGACCGTGGTGGAGCTGGTCGCCGGATGACGGGCATGAACGAGAACCCCGGTGCGCTGATCCCGGAGCTGCTGCTGGTGTTCGCCGCCGTGGTGGGCCTGCTGGCCGGATCGTTCCTGCCGCGGAACCGTCAGGGCGCCGTCCGGTCGATCGCGGTGCTCGCCTGTCTCACCGGTGTCATCGCGGCGGCGGCGGACCTGGCCCGCCCGGTTCAGTCGGTCTTCGACGACACCTACGTCGTCGACGTCGGCCTGGGCGCGGTTCGGATTGTCGTGCTCGCCTCGATCGTCCTGACCATCGGTCTGGCGGGTGACCAGGTCTCGGGGAGCACCCGCGAGGCCGAGTTCTATGTCCTGCTGCTGCTCGGCGGGCTCGGCACCGTAGCCATGGCGGGCGCGAACGACCTGCTGCTGCTCGTGGCCTCCTACCTGCTCGCGAGCATCCCGCTCTACGCCCTGACCGGCATCGCCCGGACCGGGCCGGGCAACGAGGCCGCGCTGAAGTACTACCTGATGGGCGCTCTGTCCGGGGTCACCCTGCTGATCGGGTCGACGCTGCTGTTCGGCGTCAGCGGCTCGACGCAGTACACCGATCTGGCCGCCGCGCTACCGGACGCGCCGCGCGTCGCGGTCGCGGTCGGGCTCGTCGCGGTGCTGGCCGGGCTGCTGTTCAAGATCGGTGCGGTGCCGCTGCACTTCTGGGTGCCCGACGTCGTGCAGGGCGCCACCACCGGCGTCGCGGCGTTCGTCGCCACCGTCCCGAAGATCGGTGGGCTGTGGGCGATGTACCGCCTGCTGTCCACCACCGTGCCGACGTCCGACGTCGACTGGCCCCTGCTGGTGGCGGTCCTCGCCGCGGTCACGATGACGCTGGGCAACCTCGCCGCGTTCTTCCAGGACGACGTACGCCGGTTGCTCGCCTACTCCACGATCAGCCAGGTCGGCTACCTGCTGATGGCCGTGGCCGCAGCCGGCCGGGCCACGCTCGCGATGCCCGCGCTCGGCCTGTACCTCGCCGCCTACGCGGTGACCAACCTCGGCGCGTTCGCCGTGGTCGCCGCCCTTCCCCGGGCCCGCACCCTCGCCGACTACCGCGGCCTGGCCTCCCGGCACCGCCTGCTCGCCCTGAGCCTGGTGGTCTGCCTGCTCGGCCTGATCGGCACTCCGCCCACCGCGGTGTTCGTCGGCAAGCTGACGGTGTTCACCGCCGCCGTCGACGCCGGCCTGGCCTGGCTCGCTGTGATCGCGGTGCTCAACACCATGGCCAGCGTCTTCTACTACCTGCGGTGGATCGCCCCGGCCTTCCGGGCCCGTAACGCCGTACCCGCCGACGACCTGCCGCCGGCTGGCCGCTCCGCAGCACGGAGCGCCCACATCGCGGCCATCGTCTCACTTCTCCTCGGAGTGCTGGCCGGTCCCGTACTCGCCGTGCTCACGGTCTGACAGGCGACGCAGTCCACCCGCCACGACTACGTGACCGGATCGCTGCGCAGGCCGTGCGGAGGAACCGAGCCCGGTGGTCATCGCAGCCGGACGTCAGGCGCCGGCACAACGGCGGTGGAGCTGCGGAACCGGCATCGATCTGACTGTTGCCCAGTCCGCGACCTCTCCGGCGACCTCGTCCCAGTCGATCGCGTCGGTCCTCGCGCTGGGGCGCGTGCGGGTGGCCCCGGTCAGGACCTCCATGTGCCAGATCAGCTCCGGATCGGCACCGAGCTGGATGCGCCTGCGAGCCGGACGGCGCCGCGACCGCAGGTTGGCGAGCACGCGAACCGTTCCCCGGGCCACCCCGCGCACGAGCGAGGCCTCGCACGTCGGTAGGACCTCGGCCGGGCCGAAGGGTCGGTAGCCCTGCAGCGCCAGGCAGGTGGCGGTGTCCCACGCCCCGCCGGTGAACGGCATGACCCGCAGCAATGCGGCATCCTCGCGCAGGGCGCCCCGTCGCACCCCGAAGGTGCTAGTGGTGGCGTAGGCGCGGTACCAGGTTGCGGATCCGCAGTTCCGCGCGTCGGGGTCGAATGCTGCACCTGGCGCGGAACGGCGCACCGGACGTCGCCCGGCGACCGACGTGTCGAGCGCGTCCGACCCGTAGAGGGAGAAGTAGTCGGCATCGGGGAATCTCTGTGCCGCCTGGACGAACGTCGTCAGGGAGTCCGGCCGGTAGAGGTAGTCGTCCTCGGCGAACCACACGAGGCCGCTGCGCGATCCGGGCCGGCCCGCCTCCCGGGCGATCGCGCGGCGAAAGGTGGCCCGGTTGCCGCCGTCGTCAACGCGACGGACTTCGCCGACCCCGCCCATGATCCGTACCCGGTCCGCCGGCACCTCCCCGTCGTTGAGGAACACGAAGCGCGGCCGGGCCGGCAGCGCCTCGGCAGCCCTCAGCACGGAGGCGAGCGCCAGGGTCTTGTCGTAGTACCGGGGGCGCGGCTTGCTGTTCTCGGCCGCGCTGGACCGGTACACGATCGTCAGGTCGGGGTCGGGCGTGCACACAGTGGGCGGGCTCCTCACGGTCGGATGCCATGCCGACGCTAGGCAACGTCAGGCAATCCACCGGTAGAGCATGGGTAATCGAATGGCAAAGAATTCGGCGCATCACACGCCGCGGCGGACCGAAAGCCAGCAGATCGCCCTCATACGGCAAACGGACGGTAAAGGATCTGTCTAGGAGCCGCCAGCGCGATCACGACTACCTACACTCGCGCCGGTCGTCCTGCCCGAGCCCGGGTCGAGAGGAGTCGTACACGTGCGTCATCGGATCGTCCGGCTCGCCGTGGTGGCGGCGGCGGTGGCCGTGGCGCTGTTCGGGTTTCCCCTGGCTGTCGCCGTCGTCCAGTACGCGGAGATCTACAAGCTGCTCGACCTGGAGCGGCTGGCCGACCGGGCCGCGTTGCGGGTGTCGGCGGACCTGACCGACGAGGGGGACCCGAACTCCGGCGATCTCGAGGACGAGGCCACGCTGACGTTCCTGTCCCTCTACGACGACGACGGCACCTATCTGAGCGGTCGCGGGCCCGAGCTGCCCGAGGCCATGGTCCACTCGGCCCTCGACGGTTCGGTCGAGACCGGTTCGGCCGACGGTCTGCTGCTCGTGGCAGTCCCTGTGGCACACGACGGGGAGATCGTCGGGGCAGTGCGGATCGCCGGTTCGCGCGACGCGCTGCTGTGGCCGGTCACCGTGGCCTGGCTCGGGATGGCCGGTCTGGCGCTGCTCGCCGTGGGGGTCGTCTGGGGGATCGCCCGGCGGGAGGGTGCCCGCCTGGCGCGCCCACTCGACGACCTGTCGACCGCGGCCTGCCGTCTCGGTGACGGGGATTTCAGCGTGCGAGTGCCGACGGTGCGCTACGTCGAGATCGACGCGGTCGGAAGCGCCCTGAACCGCACCGCATCGAGGCTGGACGAACTCCTCGCCCGCGAACGCGCGTTCTCCGCGGAGGCGTCGCACCAGCTGCGCACCCCGCTCACCGGGCTCCGCCTGGGTCTGGAGAACGCCCTGGAGCAACGTGGCGAGGATCCGTGGCGGGCCATCGCCCGGGGCCTGCGCGCCACCGATCGCATCGAGCGCACCATCGACGAGCTGCTGGCCCTCGCCCGGGACGACCGCGGCGCCGCCGACCCGCTGGACCTCGGACGGGTGGTGCAGGAGGCCGTCGATCAGTGGGACCCCCAGTTCAGCGCCGCGGGCCGCCCGCTCCGGGTCGACCTGCAACCGGACACCCCGCCCGCCTTGGCGTCGGCCGCAGCGGTGCGACAGGTGCTCGCCGTCCTGCTCGACAACGCTCTGCAACACGGGCGAGGCGAGGTTGAGGTGTCCACCCGGGACGTGGGAGGCGCGGTAGCCGTCGACGTCGGTGATCACGGTCCGGGGATCGTCATCCCGGACTCGGAGCTGTTCACCCGGACCGGGACATCGTCAGGCGGACACGGCATCGGGCTGCCGCTGGCGCGGCGGCTCGCCGAGGCCGAGGGAGGCCGGTTGCGGCTCGCCCGGCCCACACCGCCGCTGTTCTCCCTACTACTCCCGGCAGGCAGCCATCACTGAGACGGCGTATCCACTCCGCTCGTGCTCGCGTCCGTATGCTGTGGGCGTGACGACGGCCGAGGCGCGCGGCCGGATCGGTTCCCCCGGTCGGGTCGTTCTCGTCGCCACCGCGGTACTCACCGTGGCGATCGCGGTCTTCTCCGATCTCGTCGCCGGCGAACCGCCGCTGCACGTGATCACCCTCGGCGCCATCGTCGCCGTGGTCGCCGGTGTGCGGGTGCACCTCGGCGGGCGGCATCGGGGATTGCTTCAGTTCGTCTGTGCGGGCGTCGCCGCGCAGCCGGTACTGCACGCTGCCGTCAAGCTCGTCCCCCACGGGCCGCTGCGCCACGGGCACGGCAGCGAGATCGGCCGAGCCGACCTCGCCGTGACCATCACCCAGGTCGTACTCGTCGTCGCGGTGGTCGCCGCGATCTGCCTCGCCGAGCAGCTCGTCGTCGCCGTCGGCGGGGTCGTCCGCGCCTGCTGGCTGCGCCTGATGTTGCGCCGCCCGCACCCCGCACCGGGCGTCGTCCGCCGCCGCCCCGCCTCGGCGCCGGCCCGGCCGCGCCGCCTGCTGGGCCGCGGCACGACCGTGAAGCGCGGCCCGCCCCGCCGGACCGTCGCGGCCTGAATCCGGCCGCGTCCTTCCCGGCCCACGGCCCTGACGCCGTGAGGTGACTCCCGCGACCCGCTGCGGGTCGCCCACATCGCCGCGCGCCGGCTCCGACGGAGCCGAAGACGCGTGGCGCCATCACCGGAGAGACTCCATGCCGAACAACACCGGTCCACATCTGGCCGAAATGCGCCCATGTGCGGACTACTGAGCTTCCTCAGCGGCGACGGCAACCCCGACGAGCCGGCTGCTGCCGTCGCCGCTGCCCTCCCGGCGACCGCGCACCGTGGTCCTGACGAGAGCACCGTCCACGACGGTGGTGTCCTCGTCTCGGGCTTCCAGCGGCTCGCCGTCGTCGACCTGGACCATTCTCATCAACCGATGCGCTGGGGCCCGCCGGAGGACCCGCGCCGCTACACCGTGGTGTTCAACGGCGAGGTCTACAACCATCCCGAGCTGCGCGCCGAACTGGTCGCCCTCCACGGCGCGGAGTTCGCGACCCGGGGCGACACCGAGGTCCTCGTCGCAGCCCACCACTACTGGGGACCCGAGGCGGTCACCTGGCTCCGCGGCATGTTCGCCTTCCTGATCTGGGATGACCGCGAGCAGTTGCTGACGGGGGCCCGTGATCCGTTCGGCATCAAGCCCCTGTACTACGCCACCGGGCCCGCGGGCACCGCGTTCGCGAGCGAGAAGAAGTGCCTGCTCGGACTGGCGCCCGCCCTCGGCCTCGATCCCGCCGCGTCGGGCGAGCTCGACCACGACGCCCTGCGCGACTACCTGGTCCTGCAGTACGTGCCCGAACCGGCGTCGATGCACCGGGCCGTGCGCCGGATCGAGTCCGGCACCACGTTCACGCTGCGACCGGGAGGCCAGCCGAGGTCGCGTCGCTACTTCCGTCCGGTGTTCCACGACGGCGCCGGGACCGGCCCGCAGGTGCACCGCAGGATCGCCGCGGCCCTGGAGGACTCGGTGGCGATGCACCTGCGGGCCGACGTCCCGGTCGGCGCGTTCCTCTCCGGGGGGATCGACTCGACCGCGATCGCCGCCCTCGCCCGCCGGCACGACCCGTACCTGACCACGTTCACAGCGGGTTTCGACCGACCCGGCTTCTCCGAGATCGACGTCGCCGCGGAGTCCGCCGCCGCGCTCGGCGCACGACACGTCACCCGGGTCGTCTCGGCGCAGGAGGTGATGGAGAACCTCCCGTCGATCGTCTGGTACCTCGACGACCCGGTCGCCGATCCCGCGCTCGTGCCGCTGTGGTTCATCGCGCGGGAGGCGGCCCGCGAGGTGACGGTGGTGCTGTCGGGGGAGGGGGCGGACGAGCTGTTCGGCGGCTATCGCATCTACCGCGAACCGCTCTCGCTGGCTCCTTTCGAACGGGTGCCCGGCTCCCTGCGTCGTCTGCTCGGCCGGGCCGCGTCCGCGTTGCCCGAAGGGATGCGCGGCAAGGACCTGCTCCGGCGCGGGGCGCTACCGCTGGAGGAGCGCTACCACGGGAACGCGCGCATCTTCCGGCCCGACCAGCTCACCTCGGTCCTGCGCGGGCACGACCCGTCCCGGCTCGGCGAGGAGGCCAGCGCGCGGCACTACCGGCTCTCGACCGGCTCGGACCCGGTGGCCCGGATGCAGCACGTCGACCTGTTCACCTGGTTACGCGGGGACATCCTGGTCAAGGCGGACAAGATGACGATGGCGCACTCGTTGGAGCTGCGCGTGCCTTTCCTCGATCCCGAGGTCTTCGCGGTGGCCGCGGGGCTGCCCCGGTCGGAGAAGCTCGCCGCCGGCACCACCAAGTACGCGCTGCGGCGAGCCCTGGACGGGATCGTGCCCCCACACGTGCTGCACCGCCCCAAGCTGGGTTTCCCGGTGCCGATCCGGCACTGGTTGCGCGAGGAGATGCAGGACTGGGCCCGCCAGCTGGTGCGCGAGTCGGGCGCCGGTGAGCTCGTCGACCTGACCGCCGTGGAGCGGATGATCGACGCGCACCGCGCCGGCCCGATCGACCACAGCCGCAAGCTCTGGGCCGTGCTGACGCTGTTGATCTGGCACGGGATCTTCGTCGAGGACCGCATCAAGCCCCGGATCCCGGCGCCCGTCTCCCGGATCCGGACCGATCCGGTGATCCGGTGAGATCCCGCGAGACCGGCGACGCGTCCGCCGCCGTCCCCCATTCCCGATCGCCGCGAACCCTCATGGAGTCCGCCATGTACCTGCTCTACCACCTGCGCGAGAACGTCCGGGACGCGAGACACCTCGGCCCGCGCTTCCTGCTGCGTCACCTGTCGCGACTGCGTCGGGGCGATGGCGCATCCGTCCGGGTGTCCGTGAGCGGTGTCGGTCGGCTGATCCTGCGCCGCGAATCGCAGGACCTCGGTGTCGTCCGGGAGATCTTCCGGGAGGACGCCTACCGCATCCCGTCGCCCCCGCACGACCGGCAGGTGGACGAGGTCTACCGGTCCCTGCTGGCGCAGGGCCGACGCCCTGTGATCATCGATGCGGGAGCCAACAACGGTGCGAGCGCGGCGTGGTTCGCCGTCCGCTACCCCCGGGCATTGATCGTTGCCGTCGAACCCGATCCGGGGAACGCTCAGGTGGCCCGCGCCAACACCGCGCAGTTCGGGGTGTTGGTCGTGGAGGCGGCGATCGGATGCCGGTCGGGGCGGGTACGCCTGGTGGGCGGCGACGGGTCAACGGACGCCGTGCAGACCGTGCGGGGGGACGACGGCGTCCGGGTGGTGACCGTCCCGGAGATCGTCGGGGAGCAACCGCCGGGGTGCGCGCTGTTCATCGTCAAGGTCGACATCGAAGGCTTCGAGTCCGATCTGTTCGCTCATGACACCGGTTGGGTGGGGGACACCTCGGTGTTGTACGTCGAGCCGCACGACTACCTGTTCCCCGGTCGCGGCGTCACCCGCGGGATGCAGGCGGCGGCCGTCGAGCACGATCTGGAGCTGCTCGTCGCGCGGGGAAATCTCGTGTACGTCAACAAGGCGGCGGGTCCGGGCCCAGGGCCGACCAGGAGACTGCCGGAGAAGGGGTAGGCGGCGGGCAGGGTGCCTCGTGGCATGAAACCCCGCGTCGGTATCGCGAGCCCGCACCCGGCTTCCAGCGCAGATCGAAGGCGACCAACCTCGAGCAGGGTCGACCGGCGAGGGCGAGTTCGATGTCAGCCGCGGACGTTGACGGTGGCCATCATTCCGGCGTCCTCGTGGTCGAGGATGTGGCAGTGGTAGACGCTGCGCCCGGGGAAGGTGGTGAACGGGATGCGCAGCCGGACCCACCCGTTGGCCGGGATCAGGACCACGTCCTGCGGCACCCCGATCGGTAGGGCCGCGTCGCTGCTGGCCAGCACGGTGAACGGCCACACGTGCAGGTGGAACGGGTGTGCCAGCGGGCCGGTGTTGGTGACGGTCCATTCCTCGGTGGTGCCCAGGGTGATGGTCTGGTCGTCGCGGTCGCCGTCGAAGACGCGGCCGTCGATGGTGAACGCCATACCTCCCGTGCTCATGCCGCCCATGGCCATCCGGAAGGCGATCCGGCGCTGCGCGGTCGCCGGGCCGGCAGGGGGTGTCTCGGCGGGCAGGGTGGCGGGCAACGGCGGTGACGCGGAGTTTGCACCCTCGGTGACCATGGTGGCGAGGGTGATCGGTCCACCAACCGGGTCGCCGCTTCCCATGCCGCCGCCTCCCATGCCGCCCATACCGCCCATCCCGCCCTGTCCGGCAGGTTCGGCGGTGAGCGCGTGGCGGCCGGGTCCGGTGGGACGCACCACGACGTCGGCGCGGTTGCCCGGGGCGAGCACGATCCGGTCCCGGGCGACCGGGACCGGCAGGAACGTCCCGTCGTGGGCGACCTGGACGAGTTCGTGCCCGGCGAGGCGGATGTCGAGCACCCGGGAGGTGCAGGTGTTGATGAGCCGCCAGCGCTGCGCCGCGCCCGGGGTGGCGGAGACGGTGGGCTGGTGCTGGCCGTTGACCAGGACCAGCTCGCCCCGGCGGCCCATCGCTCGGTCCATGGCGCCGGTGGCGACGATCCGGCCGGCACCGTCGAGGGTGGTGTCGGAGATCAGGAGGATCCGGTCGGCGACGACGGGCAGGTCGGGTCCGCGGTCGACGAGCAGCGCGCCGACCAGCCCGCCGAAGGTCTGGTCGGCCACGGTGCCGTGGTGGTGGGCGTGGTACCAGAACGTGCCGGCCGGGTGGTCGGGCGGGATGCGGTAGAGGTAGTCGAACGTCGAACCGGGGTCGATCGTGACGAACGGGTTGTCACTGTTGCCCTGCGGTGACACGCGCAGGCCGTGGGTGTGCAGGTTGGTGGGCTGGTCGAGCCCGTTGGTCAATCGCACCGCGAGCTCGTCGCCGGGTCGGACCCGCAGCGTCGGCCCCGGTGAGGTGCCGTTGTAGCCCAGGGCGCTGGTGTCGCGCCCGGCGGTGCGTGCCCCGGCAGCGGCGGTGAGTGCGACGTCGAGCCGGCCGTCGCGGCTGTCGTGCAGCAGCGGCTGCGCCAGCTCGGCACCGGTGTCACCGGGCTGTAGCCGGTCACCCGGACCGGCGCCCGCCGTGCCGGCGATCCAGCCGGTCACACCGGCGGCGACCCCGACCGCACCGAGACCGCTCAGGACGATCACGCGGCGCCTGCTGATCGGATGCGTCATGTCAGTTCCGCGCGGCGCGTGCGGTAGGTGTGGTCGTCAATCTCGCCGCGGGCGTAGCGCTCGTCGAGGGTCCTGAGCGCAGGCAGGCGCCACGCCCCCGGGCGGGTCCCGCGCCTTTGCACCAGCCCGTAGGCCACGTAGCCGAGCAGGACCAGCCCGACCACGACGAACACCGGCCAGATCCAGAGCCAGCCCATCGAGCCGTCCATCATCGTCGTCACTCCTCTTGGGATTGCAGCGCGCCGCCGCCTGCCGGCACCACCGGACGCGACATGATCTGGCCCCCGTTCAGCCGGCGGTGAGGGTGTCCAGCGCCGCCCGGATACGCTGCCCGGCCTCGTCTGCGATCGGGCGCAGCTCCTCGCGCTCGGGGACGGTCACCATGACCTGTGGGTCCAGGGCCGAGATGATGCTCCGGTCGTCCCCGTCGGCGCGGACGACGACGTTGCAGGGCAGCAGCAGCCCGATCCGGCGGTCCACCTCCAGGACGCGGTGAGCGAGCTGGGGGTTGCAGGCGCCCAGGATGATGTAGGGCTCCATGTTCTTTCCGAGCTTCTCCTTCATGGTGGCCCGCGCGTCGATTTCGGTGAGGACGCCGAACCCCTGCTCGGCCAGAGCCTGCTTCACCGCGGGCACGGCCTTGTCGTAGGGCAGGTCCAGAGTGATCGTCATGCTGTAGTCCATTGCTGGTCCGTTCCTCTCGTAGTGACGGCTGGGACGGCCGCGGGCCACAGGGAGGCCTCGACCTGGTTGTGGCACCGTCGGCCACCGCCGCGAAGGTCGGCGACGGCTCCGTCGGACGAACTCAGGACTTGGCAAGCGGTCGGGACCCGCCCCGCAGGGTCTCCAGGGTCCGGAGGTACTGCTCCTCATCGATCTCTCCGCGGGCCAACCGGTCGGCCAGCAACAACTCAGGGGTCGGCCGGGTCACGGACGCCGGCTGATCCTCACGAGCCGAGTAGCGGAGCAGGGCGATCGCCCCGTAGATGACCAGCCCCCAGAACAGCACCATGCTGATGGTCATCAGGGCATAACCCCACACGTTCGTCTCGTTGCCGTACCAGAACATCATGGCGACTTCTCCTTGTTGATCAGTGATTGCCCGAAACGATCAGGACCGGGCGATTGTGTGTGATCGCGATCCTCGGGGCCGTCGTTGCTGTGGCCGTCCGGATCCTTGGTTCCGCTACGGGGGCTGCCGTGCATGCCGCCCATCATGAACATCATCATCAGCGGACAGAGCAGCACGAACCCGACGAGGAACAGCGTCGAGGTCGGGACGCCGAGGGCGACCGATACGAGAATCAGGACCGCCGCGGCGAGAGCGTAGAGCGGAACGTGATGTTTCATGAGGGCCCCTTCATCAGCCGGACACCACAAAGGATCCGTGCTGATCCGGCCGTGCGACACCGGCTGAATGCCCCTGCTCGCAGATCCGAAGGTCCCGTAGCCGCCGGGTTCTGACGAGTTGCCGGCGCGGCGGGCTCGGAGCACATGTCTGGCCGCTCATGTCGGGAGGACCTACCGACCCGTACCCGACGGGACCTTCGGCGCTACCGCCTGCCGGTGTGTCGTGTGGACGCTGCGAGAGCTGTCACCCATACCGAGGAGCAATCGTGCGTACACAGATCCACCGCCCGGCGCGCACCGTCGTGGTGGAGCTCGACGGGTTGCACTGGGCGACCGAGACGAAGGCGGTGGAGGCGGTCCTGGGTCGACGGCCGGGTGTCGTCGCCGTCGAGGCGAACGCGGTGGGTCAGACCGCGACGGTGACCTACGACCCTGCCACCACCACGGTCGAGGAACTCACCGGATGGGTCCGGGACTGCGGCTATCACTGCGCCGGGGAATCCGTACCGGATCACCTGTGCCCGCCGCCCGCAGCTGTCGGGGACCACGCAGCGCACGACCGGGCGGAGGTTCGGACGGGCAGCCCCGCCGAGGTGATGGGCCACGGCGGGCACGGTGAGATGTCGATGGCGGCGATGGTCGCCGATATGCGCAACCGGTTCCTCGTCGCGCTGGTCTTCGCCGTGGTCATCACGTTGTGGTCCCAGATCGGGCGCCAGGTGTTCGGGTTCACCGTGGCGGCGCCGTTCGGGCTGCGCGACGATGTGTTCCAGCTGATCCTGAGTCTGCCGGTGATCGGCTACTCGGCGTCGATCTTCTTCACCGGTGCGGTCCGGGCCCTGCGCGCCCGCACGCTGGACATGATGGTGCTGGTCGCGGTGGCGGTGGGTGCGGGCTGGGTGTACTCGGTCGGGGTCACCCTCACCGGCGGCGGGGAGGTGTTCTACGAGGCCGCGACCATCCTCACGACGTTCGTGCTGCTCGGGCACTACTTCGAGATGCGCGCCCGCGGCGGGGCCAACGAGGCCGTGCGCGCACTGCTGAAGCTGGCGCCGCCGGTGGCGATCGTCCTGCGCGATGGCGAGCCGGTGGAGATCCCGACCGACCAGGTGGTCGTGGGTGATCTGCTGCTGGTGCGGCCCGGGTCGAAGATCGCCTCCGACGGGGTGGTCACCGACGGCGAGAGCGACGTGGACGAGTCCACCGTGACCGGGGAGAGCCTGCCCGTGCACAAGGAGCCCGGGGACGAGGTCGTCGGGGCCACCATCAACACCACCGGCACGCTGCGCGTGCGGGCGACGAGGGTCGGTGCGGACACCGCGCTGGCCCAGATCGTGAAGCTGGTGCAGGAGGCGCAGAACTCCAAGGCGCCCGGGCAGCGCCTCGCGGACCGGGCCGCGTTCTGGCTGGTGTTCGTGGCGCTGGTCGGGGGCGTGGGCACGTTCGCGGTGTGGCTGCTCGCCGGGCGTCCGGTCGCTGAGGCGTTGCTGTTCGCGATCACGGTGGTCGTGGTGACCTGCCCGGACGCCCTCGGTTTGGCCACCCCGACCGCGATCATGGTGGGCACCGGGCTGGGTGCGGGTCGTGGGGTGCTGTTCAAGAACGCCACCGCGATCGAGACGTCGCAGAAGATCGACGTGGTGGTCATGGACAAGACCGGCACCCTGACCCAGGGCGCGCCCGAGGTGACCGACCTGATCGTCGAGGGGCTGCCCGAGATCGACGCGTTGGCGCTGGTCGCGGCGGTCGAGCGGGAGTCCGAGCACCCGCTCGCCGAGGCCGTGGTCCGCCACGCCGACGCCGCGGGCGCCGCGCGCCTGGCCGCGGAGGGGTTCCGCAGCGTGCCCGGGAAGGGCGCGGTCGCCACCGTCGACGGCAGGCGGGTCGCGGTGGGAAACGTCCGGCTGATGGAGGCCGAGTCCGTCGAGCTCGGCGCGCTCGGAGCGGCGCAGCAGGAGCTCGCCGCCGGTGGGCGGACCGCGGTGCTCGCCTCGGTCGACGGCCGGGCCGTCGCGGTGATCGGGATCGCCGACGCGGTGCGTCCCACCTCTGCTGCCGCGGTCGCGGAGCTGACCGGGCTCGGTGTCGAGGTGGTCATGCTGACCGGGGACAACGCCGCGACCGCGCAGCGGATCGGTGAGCAACTGGGCGTGACCACGGTGATCGCCGAGGTGCTGCCGGGGGACAAGGCGGCGAAAGTCAAGGAATTGATGGACGGTGGGCGTCGGGTGGCGATGGTCGGTGACGGCGTGAACGACGCCCCAGCACTGGCGCAGGCCGATCTCGGGATCGCGATCGGCGCCGGCACCGACGTGGCCGTGGAGACCGCTGATGTCGTCCTGATGCGATCCGATCCCCTCGACGTCGCGGTGGCACTGCGGATCGGACGGGGGACGGTGCGCAAGATGCGCCAGAACCTGGGCTGGGCGATCGGCTACAACGCCATCGCGCTCCCGATCGCGGCCGGGGTGTTCGAGCCCGCCTTCGGGCTGGTGCTGCGCCCGGAGATCGCGGCGATCACCATGGCCGGGTCCAGCATCATCGTCGCGGTGAACGCGCTGACCCTCAAACGGCTCCGGCTGCCCGAGCCGGTCGTTGCGCCGCGCGCCTCAATCGGCACACCATCGGTCGGGCCGGTCATTGCGCCCGCCGACGCGCAGCGGCATTGAGATGCCGGTGCGAAACCGCGCTGACCTCGCGTCGCTGTCGAGGGTCACGGGCCGGCCCGTCGGCGCGCCGGTAGGCACTCGTCGATGACGGTTGCCCCGGCGACCGGAGGACGCCCGGCAGCGCTGACCCACCGGCCGTCACCCCTGCGGATGCTGTTGATCACAGGTGCTCTCGGGGCATGCTTCCTGGGCGTCCGGTGGGGGCTGCGGGACGCGCCACTGCTGTGGTTCGCCGCGTTGAGGGCGCTGCTCGGCGGGACCGCCCTGGCCGTCGTCGCCGCGGTCCAGCGCCGGCCGCTACCCCGATCGATCGGGAGCTGGAGCAGCATCGGGGCGCTCGGATTGGTCAACGTCAGCCTGGCGTTCGCGGCGATGTTCGCCGGCATCGCGGGGTTGGCCACCGGCACCGCCGCGGTCCTGGCGAACGCCCAGCCCCTGTTGATCCTGCTGCCCGCCTGGTGGTTGTTTGGCGAGCGGGTGACGGCGCGGGCCGGTATCGCGCTCGCGGTCGGGTTCGGCGGGCTGCTCGTCGTCGCGGTGCCCGGTGGCGGCGGGCAGGGAGCGCTGCTTTCGCTGCTCGCGGCCGTCGCGGTCACCGCAGGGACCCTCATGGTCCGGCGCCTGGGCGACATCGACATCGTCGTGGCCAGCGCCGCGCACTTCCTGATCGGCGGAGTGGTCCTGGCTGGCGCCGCCCTGCTCATGGAGGGCGTCCCGGACATCGCCTGGACGCCGCGGTTCGTCGCCGTGCTCGCCTTCCTCGGGCTGGTCGCGACCGCGGCGACCACGCTGGCCTGGTTCGTGGAGACCCAGCGCAGCCCGCTGTCCTCGCTGACGCCGTGGATGTTCCTCGTCCCCGTCTTCGGTCTCGTGGTCGGCATCGTCGTGCTGGGTGAACGCCCCGACGCCTGGACGGTCACGGGCGTCGCACTGGTGCTGGTCAGCATGCGGGTGGCGTTGAGACACCAGTCGGTGGCGCCTACCCGGGCGCCGGTTTGAACCGTCCCGGCGTGTCCGGAGAGCTAACGGGTTGAGTGCTCTGGCTCGGGTTGGCCGTGATGTCGACGCTAGTGGGCGGTCTCCAGCTCGGCCGGGGGCAGGTCTGCAGCGGCGGAGTGCAGGCGTCGGTGGTTGAACCAGTCGACGTGTTCGAGGGTGGCGATCTCGACCTGCTCGACGGTGCGCCAGGGTCCTCTGAGTTTGATGAGCTCGGTCTTGAACAGCCCGATCGTCGACTCCGCGAGGGCGTTGTCGTAGGCGTGGCCCACCGA
This sequence comes from Pseudonocardia abyssalis, assembly GCF_019263705.2. Taxonomy (NCBI): domain Bacteria; kingdom Bacillati; phylum Actinomycetota; class Actinomycetes; order Pseudonocardiales; family Pseudonocardiaceae; genus Pseudonocardia; species Pseudonocardia abyssalis. Next base: position 2,463,631 of record NZ_JADQDK010000001.1, on the reverse strand, counting down.
GCCGCCCGACGGCGCGGCCCCAGCGGCGGCGAGGCGCTCGGTGTAGGCGATGGAGCGGTAATGCACGCTGCGGTCGACGATGCAACAGCACTATGAATCCCGTCATCTCGCCCAGATGGAGCCGGTCCGATCGCGACCAGCGGGCAACCGCCGGACCGCCGCTCGTGAGCACGTCAGGCATCCGTGCATCACGCGTGACTACAACGCTGCTGCATAGCAATGGCAGTAGCGGTAGTTCGTTAGAAGGTGGAGCGAAGAGGTCACGCGGTGTCACCGGAGGGATCGCCCGGTCGTGGCGGATTCAGATTGTTAGCGTCATGTCACTGTGAGCAGCAACGTAGTGAGGGTCGGGCGGGTCCTCGTCATGCTGCTCGTCACGCTCGTGATCGTCGCGCAGGCGGCGGCATCCTGTCCGCCGCTCCAGGTGACCGCCCATGCGGCCGGAGGGCCGACACAGAGCGAGCACTGTGAAGGTCACGGACCGGTCGAGGACGACGCGGCGCCCGAACTCCGGCGGGGTGCGGTCGATCACGAGGCCCTCGCTCCCGTGCTGGCTGTCATCACCGCCTCCCAGACACGGGCGGCCGGTCACCCGCGTCGACGTACGCCTCGACGTCCGCCCCCGGCGGGTCGAGCGCTCCTCCATCGGTTGTGCATCGCCCGGACGTGACGGGACCTGCCCAGGTCCCCGTCCGTCCGCGCCGGCGTGCGCGCCTCGAGGAAGCAACTCCGTGACTCTTCCCGCTCTCACCCCGGTCCGTCCCGACGACGAACCGCGCACCTCCCCGACGCTGCGGCTGCCCCTGGTCGTCGGTAACACTCCACTCGTCCGCATCGACCGTCCCTTCACCGCCGACGACCGCGGCTTCTGGGCCAAACTCGAGGGCTTCAACCCCGGCGGGATCAAGGACCGCCCGGCCCTGCACATGGTCCGCCGCGCTCGAGAGCGCGGCGACCTTGCCGACGGGGCCCGCATCGTCGAGTCCACCAGCGGCACGCTCGGACTCGGGCTCGCGCTCGCCGGCATCGCCTACGGCCACCCCGTGACGCTGGTCAGCGACCCGGGTATGGAGCCGCTGATGCAGCGCATGCTGCGTGCGTACGGAGCCGAGCTGCACACCGTCGACCAGCCCTGCCGTGAAGGTGGCTGGCAGGAGGCGCGGCGGCGGGCGGTCCGGCACATCCTGGCCGGGGACCCCGGTGCGTACTGCCCGGACCAGTACCACAACCCCGACAACGTGGCGTCCTACGCCCCGATGGCGCACGAGTTGCTGGAGCAGACCGGCGGTCTCGACGTGCTGGTGTGCTCGGTGGGCACCGGCGGGCACTCGGCCGGGCTCAGCGCGGTGCTCCGCGTCCACCAGCCGCACCTGCGGGTGGTCGGCGTCGACGCGGTCGGATCGACGATCTTCGGCCAGCCTGCGCGTCCCCGGCTCATGCGTGGGCTCGGATCGAGCATCCTCCCGCGCAACGTCGCCTATCCGACGTTCGACGAGGTGCACTGGGTCGCGCCCGCGGAGGCCGTGTGGGCGTGCCGCAGGCTCGCGGCGACGACGTACGCCAGCGGCGGGTGGAGCGTCGGTGCGGTCGGATTGGTCTCGTCGTGGGTCGCCCGGACCAGTGCGCCAGGCACGCGGATCGTCGCGGTGTTCCCGGACGGGCCCCAGCGATACTTCGACACCGTCTACAACGACGAGTTCTGCCGGACCAACGGGCTGCTCGACGTCGATCCCCGGCCGGACCCGGATCTGATCGAGCACACGTCCCACCGCGAGGTCACCCGGTGGACCCGGTGCACGACCGTCACCGATCCGGCCGGGCCGGCGGCGGCGCGGCGCCGGTGATGCGTGTGCTGGCCCAGTACCGCTCGTTCCCGAGGTCCGTGCAGCTGCTGCTGCTCAACCAGCTGACGATCAACCTCGGCTTCTACATGCTCATCCCGTACCTCGCCGCGCACCTGTCCGACGGCCTCGGGCTGGCGACCTGGCTGGTGGGGCTGGTGCTGGGGGTGCGCAATTTCGCCCAACAGGGGATGTTCCTGGTCGGTGGCGCCCTGGCCGACCGGTTCGGGTACAAACCCCTCATCGTGGCCGGATGTGCCCTGCGTACGGTCGGTTTCGCACTGCTCGGCGTCGTCGACTCCTTGCCCGCGCTCATCGTCGCCTCGGCGGCGACGGGGTTCGCCGGGGCACTGTTCAACCCGGCGGTGCGGGCCTACCTCGCGCAGGATGCGGGTGAGCGCCGGGTCGAGGCATTCGCGTTGTTCAGCGTCTTCTACCAGGCCGGGATCCTGCTCGGGCCGCTCATCGGTCTCGCCCTCACCGGCGTCTCGTTCTCGTTGACCTGCCTGGTGTCGGCGGGAGTGTTCGCGCTGCTCACGGTGCTGCAGATCCGCGCCCTGCCGTCCAGCGGTGGCGCGGCCGACGGTTCTCCCGGTCGGGACGCGGCCGGCTGGCGGGACATCGTCGGCAATCGCCCGTTCCTGCTGTTCGCCGCGGCGATGGCGGGCTCCTACGTCCTGTCGTTCCAGGTCTACCTGGCGTTGCCGCTCCAGGCAGCGACAGTGACCGCGACCGCGGCCCACGCCACCATGCTGGTGGCCGCGCTGTTCGCGGTGTCCGGGCTGGTCACCATCGTGGGGCAGCTGCGGGTCACGGCGTGGTGCCGCGAGCGGCTCGGTCCCGCCCGGTCCATGGTTCTCGGGCTGGTCACCCTGGGCGCGGCGTTCCTGCCACCACTGGCGACGTCCGCGCTGCCGGGCGGTGGGGGAGTGCTCGGTGCCATCGCCCTGGTTCTGTCCGCCGGGGTCCTCGCGCTCGGAACGGCGATCCTGTTCCCCTTCGAGATGAGCACGATCGTCGCGCTGTCGGGCAACCGGAGGGTCGCCACCCACTACGGCCTGTACAACACGGTGTGCGGGGTCGGGATCCTGCTGGGCAACCTCGGCACGGGCTGGGCGCTGGACCTGGCCCGCTCCTCCGGGCTCCCGGTGGCGCCGTGGCTGGTGCTGATAGTCGTCGGTACGGGGTGCGCGGCAGCGGTGCGGTCGCTGCGTCACCGCGGCCTGTTGCCCGCCGAGGAGCAACGGCGCCTCCGCGGCGGTCGGCACCGCCTGCGGCGATCGGACGCCGGGCGAGCCCGGCCCGGTGTTCCGGCCGGTGTCCCGACCCGACCCGTCGAGCCGCGGGCCGGAGTCGCCGGCGGTCGTGTCGGTCCCCTTCCTGCGCGTCCGGCGTTACGGATGGAGGCGGGGACCCGCACCGACGAGCGCCTCATCCGGCGATGACGAAGGCCCGGTCGGCGGCCCATGCCCGGGTCTCCTCGGCGGTTCGCCGCCAGTCCGTACGCAGGGTGGCCGCGCTTGGAGACGTGCGTGTGCTGTCGTCATGGACCTCCATGTGGTGGACCAGTTCCGGATCGGCGCCGACGAGGACCCGCCGCCCGCCCAGACGTGCGGCGGCACCGACGTCGGCGGCGATCCGTACCGCAGCCCGGATCAGGGTGCGGGCGGTGACGCCGTCCGACTGCGGGAGGAGGTTGGGCCGGGGGAAGGGCAGGTACCCCTGCAGCGCGAGGCAGGTCGCGGTGTCCCACGCTCCACCGGCGAACGGCATCCTGCGCAGCAGCGCCGCGTCGGCGCGCAGCGCCCGGGCCCGTACGCCGAACGTGCTGGTGGTGGACTGCGCGCGGAACCACTGAACCGACCCGGCTGCGCGTGCGTCCGGGTCCCCTTCCGCGCCCGGCTCGGCTCGCACCGCGGGGCGGTGCCATGGGGAGGCGGTGTCCAGGGCGTCCGAACCGTAGAGCGCGAAGTAGTCGACCTCGGGGAACGCGGCTGCGGCCGCCATCAGCGAGCTCAGCGCGTCGGGCCGGTAGAGGTAGTCGTCCTCGGCGAACCACACGAGCTCCCGGTCACCGGTGCACAGCGCCGCCTGCCGAGCGACGGCGGTCCGGAACGTGGCGCGATTGCTGCCACCCACGATCCGGCGGACGTGGCCGTGGCGCCTCATCAGGGCCAGCCGTTCGGCGGGCAGGACGCCGTCGTTGAGGAAGACCAGTCGTGGCTCGGTCGGCAGCGCCTCGGCGGCCCGCAGGATGGACGCGAGGGCCAGGTCCTTGCCGTAGAAGTGCGGGCGCGGCTTGCCGTTCTCGGCGTCGGTCGAGCGGTACACGATCGTCAGCCGGGTGGGGGTGGGGGTGCTCACGCTGTGGTCGACCTCCGGGTTCAGGTGCGGCTTCGACGCTAGGTAGAACTTCGCAATCGGGTGGTGAGTGATCGGCAAGCGTTTGGGCAACGAGCCCGGGCGTCGCCGCCACGCCACGCGACTGGTGTGTTGACAGCTGCGGTCCGCACGGTCGAGATCCTGATCTGTGCCGGGCCCTTACTACTACAGTGCATAGTAGTTGCGTGCGGGCGATCGGACGCGGCTGATATGCGATCGACGACCGGAAGACGCCAGGAGGAACGCATGACGCTCCGACAGCTGCCGGCGGGTCCGCCGCTGACCCGACGACGGTTCCTGGCGGTCTCCGCCGGCGCAGCGCTGCTCGCCGGCTGTACCGCCGGGCAGGCCGCTCCTCCCAATCCGGTCGGGCCGTTCTCGCCTCGGATCATGGAGCTGGAGCAGGCCCGCACCCGTCCGGGGCAGCGCATCGTCGACGCGGTTCTGCGCGCCGCTCCCGCCGAGGTGGACCTCGGCGGGGCGCGGGTCGCCACCTGGACCTACGGCGGTGAGCTACCGGGCCGAGAGATCCGGGTCCGTCGTGGGGACCTGCTGCGGGCCCGGCTCGACAACGCCCTGCCTCAGCCCACGACCGTGCACCGGCACGGGCTCGCGCTGCGCAACGACATGGACGGAGTACCAGGGCTGGCCCCAGCCGGAGGTCGCGCCGGGTGCGACGTTCGACTACGCGTTCACGGTGCCCGACGCCGGCACCTACTGGTTCCACCCGCACGTCGGCGCGCAGCTGGACCGGGGCCTCTACGCGCCGTTGATCGTGGAGGACCCGGACGAGCCCGCCGACTACGACCAGGAGCTGGTCGTCGTGTTCGACGACGCTCGACGGCACCGGCCGCGATCCCGACCAGGTGCTGACCGACCTGCTCGCCAACGGCATGGGCGGGATGGACATGGGCGACGGGGCAGGCGCCATGACGATGCCGCGGTCGGACCTGCTCGGCGGTGATGCAGGGGACGTCACCTACCCGTACTTCCTGGCCAACGGGCGCACCGCCGACGCCGCCCGCCCCTGGACGTGCTATCTGGTCAGCGGATCCGGCTCCGGATGATCAACGCATCCGCCGACACCGCGTTCCGGGTCGGCGTGCCCGGCACGCCGATGACGGTCACGCACACCGACGGGTTCCCGGTCGTCCCTACCCGCGTCGAAGCGGTGCTGCTCGGCATGGGCGAGCGCGTCGACGCGGTGGTCGAGGTGCCGGACGCGGTGGTGCTGCTGCTCGGCCTGGCCGAGGGCAAGGACGGGGTCACCCAGGTGCTGCTGCGCGTGGGCCCGGGAGCCGCACCTGACGTGATGGCGGCTGCTGCTGCGCTGCGCGGGAGCCCGGTCACCCCGATGAGCGACCTGTCGGCCGCGGAGTCCGTGGTGTTGCCCGACCGGGAGCCCGACGTCGTGCAACCCATGACGCTCGGCGGACCGGAGCCCGGCTACACCTGGACGATCAACGGCCGGACCTACGACCCGGCGGCCGGGGTCCCGGTCCGGGAGGGGTAGCGGGTGCGGCTGCGGTTCGAGAACCCCACGTCGATGTTCCATCCGATGCACCTGCACGGGCACACGTTCCAGGTCCGCGGCGCGGGTGGTGTGGGTCCGCGCAAGGACACCGCGATCGTGTTCCCCGGGCAGGCGCTCGAAGTCGACTTCGACGCTGACAACGCCGGTCAGTGGCTGACCCACTGCCACAACGTCTACCACGGCGAGGCCGGGATGACGGTCGAGTCGTACGTCGACTCGTAGGCGGCGCTCGCCGCTCGCGCTCAGCGCAGCAGCAGGGCCACACCGGCGCCCACGGACGCGATACCGGTCGACAGCATCACCAGCTGCCGCCCGTACCGCGTGTGCCGGGGGAGCGACCGGAGTGGGAAGAGCAGCTGCCGGCCGAACGTGTACGCCGCGATTGTGGCGACGAACACCGCCCCCGCAGGCTCGGTGTCGACGACCAGCAGGACGGTGCCCGCGACCGAGCCGATCAGCAGGGCGCACGCCGACTCCACCAGCTGGGTCGGGATCCGGCGCACACCCAGGCGCCGGTCGGACGACCAGAGCCCCCACCGTGAGGCGGTCACCCGGCCGGCACAACAACCGCCGAGGAAGCAGCCCACCCGCCCGATCGCCATCCCGGCCATCAGGCCGGGCGCGGTCACGTCCATCAGTCGGCCGACCGGGAGCCCGAGCAGTAGTGCGCCCATGACGACGGTGCCGATCGCGGCGAGCACGAAGCCCTGGATACACATGCCCGTGACCCGAACCGGCGTCTCCGGGCCCCGGGGGTATTCGAGGCGGTAGTACAGCCGCGCTCCGCCGAGGCCGAGCAGGCAGGCCACGAGCGACAGGACCGACAGCTGGCCCGTGGGCAGTCCGAACCGGGACGCGAGAACGCCCTGCAGGATCAGGGCCACGGCAGCGCCAGAGCCGACCAACGCGGGCCAGGCGCCGATCCGGACCCCGGGTGCCCGTACGCGGATGAGTGGGGCGTAACCGGTGCTCGTCTCGACCTGGGCCGTTGCGGGCACAGATCGGTCGGGGCCGGACGGGTCGACGACGGAACGGGCCTGCACGGTCCAGCCGCCGGGCGTGATGCCCTCGATGCGGCGGGTCAATGAGACGGTTCCGCTGCCCGGAACGACGCCGGCGATGGTGTCGACGACGTCGAAGGTATCGCCCGGTGCGGGTGGGTTCGTCGCTCCCGCCCGCAGGCCCACGAACCGCACGGTGAGCGGGTACGGCTCCCCGTCCCGCGGTGCGTCGAAGGTGAGGGTGATGCCGAGTGCCTGCGGGTCTAATCCCTCGACCGGACCGCAATTGGCCTGCGTGGCCTGCAGCGACGAACCGACGGTGAGTGTCGCGGACGGGGGCGTCGACGGTCCGGGTCGTGCGGAGCGGGGTTGCTGCCGGGCCGTCGCCCCGGGGGTGCCGTGGCCGGCCGGAGAGGTTCGGTCCGATGGCCGGGCTCACGCAGCAGGACCTCCGGTGTCGAAGTCGTTCCGGCGGCCGGACGCCGCGTCGTCGCGGCGGGCGGGGGCACCGCCCGTGCGCGCCTGCGTTGCTCGCGCTCGGCACGGCGGCGTTGTTCTCGGCCCACGTCTCGATCTCCTGTTCCCGGTCTGGCGACGGACCGGTGGTTCACCGGCACCGTGGGCAGCGGAGCCGCGGTCCGGCAAGGTGCCAGCCGAGCGCGAGGACGCTGTCGGTTCCCTCGCGGGCGTCCGTGAAGTGCACGTCGTCGGTGCCGTCGCCGTGAGTGGTGTGACACTCCACGCACCTGGCGGTGAAGCAGGTCGGGTCGGTCCCCGGCCGAGGCTCGTGCATGTGCCGACCTTCGGCGTCGATCCGGACGGCGCAGCCCGCTTCCGGGCGGAGCATGCCGACGACGATGTCCGGGTCGTGCGGACGGCGCCAGCCGCCGCCCAGGACGACCACGGCGCAGATGAGCCCGACGACCGCCGCAGGGATGCCGGCGAAGACCAGTACCGCGCTCCAGGTGCTCACCGGTACTGCCGCCGGATCCGGGCCCCGCTGGTCGATCGACGTCGTCGTCGCGTTCCGGGCAGGCGATGCACGGGGCCTCCGCTCGATGCCAAACTACGTAGTATCTCAGTAATTTAGCGGCGGGGCGTCAAAACCCGGTGACGTGCTGGACCCGCGCGGCACTCGGCGAGGTGGAGGAGCCGCACAGGTTCTGGGTGCGGAGGTGTTGGGCTACAGGCCGAACGGCAGGACGCCGCACGCGACGGCGCCGACCAGCGTGGGTCCGGCCAGCAGCGTGACGGAGCCGGCGGTGAGCAGGGTTCGGGCCCGACGCAGTGCCCCGCGATCGGGTGGCGACGCGAGTCGCTGGGCGCGCTCCGTCACGTCGGTGGCCGCGGCCGCCAGCGCGGAACCGGGCATGCCGACCGGGGCGGAGAGCGTCACCAGGGCCCTGAGAAGGTCGCGGGCGCTGCGGCTGTCATGGATCGCCGCGTCGTCCGCGCACATCTCCACCAGCCGGGCGAGCTCGCGCCGGCCCGTGGTGAACAGGCGCACCCGCGGCATGATCCGGGCCAACGCGCCGCTGAGGCCGAGCACCAGGTGATGGCGGCCCGCGAGGTGGGCCCGTTCGTGCGCGAGGATGACGCCGAGCTGGTCCTGGTCGAGTGACTGCAGGGCCGGGCGGCTCAACACGATCGTCGGCGGGCGCCCGGCGACCGCGTAGACCACCCTCTCCGGCACGTCCAGGATGACCGCGCCGAGTGTGCTGTCGTGGTGTCCGAGGAGGCGGGCGTCGTCGGCGTGGCGGTGGGTCAGGGTGCGCGCCCGGAGCAGCGCGCGGCCCAGCCCGAACGAGGCACCGACGGTGCCGGCGACCAGCGCCACCGCAGTCCCGATCGCCAGCCACTGCCCGACCGAGCCGTGCGCACCGAGCGCCGCGGCGCAGAAGGACGCGGCGCACCGGCCCACGACATGGCGGACCTCGGGGGAGAGGAGCACCTCGACCGCGGCCAGTACCACGGCGCTCAGCCAGGCCACGAGGACGCCAACGATGGCCGCCAACCAGATCGTGACCCCGAACGTGGGAGCTCGATCCAACAGCGCGCGGCGGTAGAGGACACGCGGCGCCACAACCGCCACCACGAACCCGTAGACGATCAGGCACGCCGCGGCGGTCATCGCGGCGGCTCCTCCATGGTGGCCAGCAGTTCGGCCAGTCGGCGACTGTCGGCCGGATCGATGCGCTCGACGAAGTGACTCAGGACCGCACGCGGGTCCCCACCGCTGCCCAAGGCCTCGCGCATCAGTTCGGCACTGTGTTCGGCCCTGCTGGAGGTGGTGCGGTAGCGGTGCTTGCGACCTTCGCGGACGCGGGTCAACCTGCCCTTGCGGTGCAGGTTGTGCACGGTGCTCATGACCGTCGTGTACGCGATGTCCCGGTCCGCCTGCATCCTCTCGTGCACCTGCGGGATCGTCGCCCCGTCCGGGAACGCCCACAGGTGCTCCATCACCGCCGCCTCCAGCTCGCCGAACCCGCGCATCACGACCCCCTCCCGGTCCGCTCAGCGTAGCTGCCACGGCAGACCTCCTGCGGGTCGCCGTTCGGCGCGTGGCGGGCGCCGGTCGGCTCCCCCGTGCGGCGATCAGGCTGCGGAGTGGACGTTCTCGCTACTGTCTCATCCAGTAGATGACGATCCGGTCTCGACGCGTCCGCTCCCCGCTGTGATGTCGAGTGCCGACCAGATCACGAAAGGAATCTCGTGGCGCGGCATCGCTCCCCCCGTGGCCGCCGCACGCAGACCGCGCAGGTCCGACCGGCCCCCTTGTGGCAGCCGGCTCCCCCCGGACCCCGGCTCGTCGGCGCCTCCTCCGTACCGATCGAGAACAGGAATCCGTCGGTTCCCGGTCGCGTCATCGCGGCCACCGTCGCCGGTGGCCTGCTCGCGCTCGCAGCCGAGACGGCGCTCGCGGCGTCGCCGGCAATCGACGACCCCGGCGTGTTCCGGCTCGGTGCGGCGACCCTGAGCGTTCCACCGACATCGAACGCGGTGGTGGTGCCGGTCGCGTTTCCTGCGCCGCTCGAGCCTCCGGTCGCCGACGCCGCGGGTTTGATCAAGGCGGTGGAGCTCGAACGGGTGGCGGACGAGGATGCGCGCCGGGTGGAGACGGCCCGGGCGGCCGAGGAGGCCCGGGCCGCGGAGGAAGCCGCGGAACAGGCCCGGCGCAGCGTCTCGACGGCCACCCGCCTCCTCAGCGGCGGTGGGGTACAGATGATGACGGGACGGATCACCTCCGGGTACGGCCCGCGCTGGGACGCCCAGCACAAGGGCCTCGACATCGCCGCGCCCGTCGGCAGTCCCATCCGCGTTCCCCTGGACGGTGTCGTGGTCGACTCCGGCCCCGCGAGCGGCTTCGGCCTGTGGGTGCGTGTGCGGCACGACGACGGCACCGTCACCCTCTACGGCCACATCGACCGCACGCTGGTGCAGGTCGGGCAGCGGGTGTCCGCAGGGGACGTGATCGCCGAGGTCGGCAACCGGGGCCGCTCCACCGGGCCCCATCTGCACTTCGAGGTGATCACCCCGGGTGGCGGCAACGTCAACCCGACCCCGTGGTTGGACGAGCGGAACATCGCTGTGACGTGAACGACTGTCGGGTCAATCGACAACTCGTTCGAGTGGCGACGTACAGCCGTCACCGGGTGACGTGCCGGCGCGCTCCGTGAGCCGAGAAGTCCGCCCGTACGGGGCGCCTTCTCGCACCCCCGGGTGGTCAGAACGGGTTCCTGTGGCGTGGCGACCCGGCCCCGGGCCACGCCACCAGCATGATCCGGGTACCGGCAGGAGGTGGGAGATGCGAACGATCTTGGTCTCGGTGTTTACCGTCGCTGGCCTGCTCGTCGCCGCTTCCGTCGCGGCAGCGCAACCCGCGCCGCCGCCCAACCCTTCGGACGACGCGCTCGACGCCAGCCGCTCCGCCGTCGTCGAGCGGGCCGCTGAGCTGGGCCGGCTCTCGGGCATGGCGGCTGAGCTCGACGGGCAGGCCGCCGAGGCCCGGGCCGTCCTGCAGAGCCGCCGGGAAGCGGCGTTCGAACGGTTGACGGCGCTGCGGGCCGCCGAGCAGGCGGCCGCGGCCGCGGCGGCCCGCGCTGCCGACGCCGACGTCGCCACCATCGCCGCCCGCGGCGCGGTGGATCAGGCCCGGCAACGGCTCGACCAAGCTGCGGCCGTCACATACCAGCAGACACTCGATCTCGGCCCACTCGGGTTGCTCACCGGTGCGGAGACACCGGAGGACCTGATCGCCAGAGCGGAGTTCGGCAACCTCATCGGGCGGGAGCTGGCCCGGACCATCGACGCGGTGCAGCGTGCCAACATCGACCAGGTCAACGCCGAGTCGCTAGCTCGGGCGGCCGTGGACGAGGCCGAGGAGACGAGCGCAACGGCCGAGCAGGCCCGTGTGGTTGCCGACGCGGCGGTCGAGGACGCAGGCGCTGCCGTCGCCGACCAGGAGGCCCAGCTCGAACGGCTCGACGCGCAGCGGGCGGAAGTCGAGGCGCAGCTGGCGTCCTTCACCGCGACGGACCAGCGGCTCCGCGAGCAGCGCGGCGCCTACCAGTCCTACCAGCAGCGGGCCGCGCAGGCCGCGGAGGAAGAGCGGCGCCGGGCCGAACGGGCTGCGGTCTCGACCGACACCGATGCCGGCAGCTCGACCGGCCCGGCCGCCGCACTGGGTCCGGAGTACGGCTGCCGGACGGGCGTGCCCCGGTGGGGGCCGGTGAAGCGGTGGGTGTCCGATGCGGGGCAGCTGTTGCGCTGCCGCTTCGGCATCGAGTCGGTTGGCGGGGTCGGCCCGCGGGGCCGGGTGTCGGACCACCCGCTCGGCCTGGCGCTGGATTTCTTCGTGGACCGGGAGACGGGCGATGCGCTGGCCGAGTGCGCGTTGCGCAACCGCGGCCCGCTCGCCGTCAGGTACGTCATCTTCCGTCAGCGCATCAACTCCGGCTCCGGCTGGCAGATGATGAAGGACCGCGGGTCCCCCGTCGAGAACCACATGGAGCACGTCCACATGTCCTTCAACGCGTCGCCGGGGGGTTCGCTGGCGTCGGTCCGCTGCTGAGCGGCTCCGTTAAGAGCCCGACGCCGGCGGCTTCGTGGGCGTGATGCCAACATGGATGTGGTCCTGATGGACCGCGTCGGCGAAGAGCCCGGTCCCGGCAGGAAGGACGGGTCCGCCGACCTCGGTCGCACCCGCCGCCCCGGCCGCTACCATGAACGAGGTCAGTACCGGATCGTCCCGGGGGATCGCGGCGACCGGTCGCCCGTCGATCGCGCGCACATCGACGGCTCGGCCGACGGTGTGGTTCGAGACGCGGGTGGTCGGGAAGACGGTGCCGGGGTGGCCGCTGACGAGTACCTGCACGTCCAGGTCCCAGGTCTGCGCCAGCGTGGCGAGCACCGAGAGGATCGGGTCCCCGGCGCGGCGTTCGACGATGTCGTCGCGCGCCGGCCCGGGCAGCTCTATCCCCGGGGCCTCGAGCACCTGCCCGCCGCGCTCGGTCGGGCCGCCCGGTCGGGCCTCGGCGTAGGCGGGACGCGCCGGGTCGATCCGCGAGGTGACCTCCCAGGCGCCGTCCGCCTGCCGGGCGAGTCGCACGTCGAGCAGGACCTCGCGCTCACGGGCGCCGGTGCTGTCCCGCAGTTCCTGCCGGGCGAGCACCATGACGCTCGCCGTCGTGTCGGTCAGCCCCCCGTACTGCGGGTAGACGACCTGGGTGGTCGCGGACGACGCGCTCTCGTCGAGCAGCGCTCCGGCGACGACGACGAGGTCCGCCGGGTAGCCGGCGGCGGCCAGCCGCTCCGACGCAGCCGCGGGGGACGACGGCGACCACGTCCCGACCGACTGCACGAAGCGGACCGCGGTCACCTTGATCTCTGGGGTGACATCGAACGGGGCTGCCTCGAAGCCGTCCGCGTCAGCCGTTCGAGGCGCGGGCACTTCGGCGGCGGTGGGCTGCGGTGCGGGTGGGGTGCTCGTCCGGGGCGGATTGTCGGCCCCGGATGCGTCGGCGACGACGACGCCACCGAGCACCGCGGCTGCGGCGAGCAGGATCCCGACCGCGACGACGCCGATCCGGCGGGTCACCGGTCCCGGCCCCCGTCGCGGAGGTCCACCGAGAACCAGCGCAGGGAGCGACCGTCGCGGGCGGTGGCGGTCCGGCCGCACCGCCATCCGGTCCGCTCGTAGAAGCCGCTCGCGGCGCCGTCGGCCACGACCTCGATGTGGGTCGCCCCGCCGGCGGCGCAGATCCGCAGGAACTCCGCGGTCAGGGCCCGCCCGGCGCCTCCGCGGTGCAGTCGCGGGGCGACCGCGATCGCGGTGAGGTCGGCGACGGCGGTACCGAGTGTGGTGCCGGCGATACGCGGGCGGCGGAGCCGTCGCAGGTAGGCGGCCGAACGGGTACGCAGGAACCGTGCCAGTACGCGCGGTCGGACGAGCAGAGCGCCGGCGCCGTACATCAGCAGGGCGCGCCGGTGCCGCGTGAGCAGCTCGACCCGGAACGCCCCCCGGTCGACCGCCCCCACGAGGAACCCGGCGACCTGTTCCCCATCGTCTGCCGGTTCGTGGCGGACGAGGGCGACGCCGTGCTCGCTGTCGATGTGGGCCTGATGCCACCGGGCGACGAAGCAGGCTCCGAGCGAGGGGAAGAGCCCGACCGGTAGCTGGTCGACGTGTAGCCGGGCCATGGCGCGGACGTCGCCGGACGTCGCCCGCCGGACGGTGACCGCGGACGGGCAGGGTGCTGCCGCCGATGATCGGGCGCCACGAGGACGGGACAGGGGTCGGGGTACCGGCACGGAACGGGGCGCGGGGACGGGCAAGGTGCTGGGCACAGCGGACTCCAGACGGATCACGGAGGTGCGCGCCCCGCAGGTGGAGCGCGTTCAGGTCGTGATGAGCGGGACGGGCGGTGCCCGGAGCCGAAGTCGCTGGCCGGCGGCGCGCTGCCTGTGGCGGCAGGTGAGTTCCGGTGGTACGGGAAGGGTGACGTCGACCGACCGTCGCGAGACGGACCTGAGGACCGTCCGTGGCCGCCACCGGAGGCAGCGGTGGAGCAGTGGCTCGACGCTCGCCACCGACATGACGACCACGGCGGCCAGGAGCAGCTGCCCCAGGGCCACCGGCGTCTCCAGCAGTGCGTGCGTGGCGTCCGCAGTAGCCGAGCCGGGCGGCACGAGCAACGTGGTGGCGTGCCACACGGGCTGGCTCAGCAGGGCGGCGGTCGCCGCCGCGTTCGCGGCACGCGCACGTCCGGCCGTGCGCAGCCGCAGCGCGCCGAGCATCAGTGCGAGCAGGCCCAGCGCCACGGTGTGTGTCGCCGTACCGCCGGCGGCGATGTCGGCGCCGACCGCGACCGCGCCGGCGATCGCGGCCGCGCCGGCGGCTGCAGCCGGATCGCACCACGCTGGTCGCACGCGCCGGGACTCCTCTCGCACAGCCGGACGTTCCCGACGGTACCCGGCCCCGTCACCAACTACGTACTTGGGCAGTTGTACGCAGTGTCGTCGAAGGAAGCAGGACGTGATGAGGCACTACTCGACCGTCGCGGCGATCGCGTTGACCGCGATCAGTCTGGCGACGTTCACCGCCGTCGGAGCGGCCGACGAGACCGGTGCAGCCGTGGTGCCGGGAACGCCGTGCACGGCAACGGCCGAGGCCTGCGTCGACCTCGGACGGCAGCAGGCGTGGCTGCTCACCGGCGGTCGGGTGGTGCGCGGTCCGGTGCCAATCAGCTCGGGTGGGCCGGGCCGGGAGACCCCGACCGGCACCTTCGGGGTGGAGTGGAAGCACATCGACCACGTCAGCGGCGAGTTCGGCACGCCCATGCCGTACTCGGTCTTCTTCGCGCCCGGCGGGATCGCCTTCCACGAGGGACCCATCGACCATCCCTCGGCCGGGTGCATCCGCCTTCCGGCCGCCGACGCCCCGGCGTTCTTTGACACGCTGCAGGTCGGCGACGAGGTGCAGGTGCGCTGAGCCCGAACTGGGCTACGGCCCGGCGAGCGCGGCCTCCACCGCGCCGGCGACCTGGTCGGGGTCGCGGAACACCAGCGGATCGGTGACCCGCACCGCCGAGCCTTCGGGGCGCAGCACCCAGTTGGTGGGCAGGACGGGTGGCGTGCCCAGGGCGGCCTGCACGGCGTTGTCGGGATCGAGCACCGAGGGATAGCCCGGGTCGAGCTCGTCAGCCATCGCCAGGGCATAGGCGGGGCGGTCGCGCACGACGACGCCGAGCACGTCGATCGCGTCCGGCTGCGCGGCGTAGGCGTCGAGCACGGGGATCTCCTCGCGGCATGGCACGCACCAGGACGCCCACAGATTGAGCAGGACCGGCCGCCCGGCAAGCACGGCACCCAGTGGTATGGCACCGATCTCGCCGAGGCAGGGCACGACGACGTCGGCCAGTGGGCCCGGCGGGACGGACACGCCCGAGGGGTCGGGACAGGGCGGCAACGCCGCTGCGGCCCGCGCCGGGCCGAGGGTGGCGTCGTCGGGTCGTTCCGCGACCCGCTCGGCCGTGACGGGCCGCGGGTCGGCGGACGTGTCGGGGTAGGCGTCGGGTCGCGGCCACAACGCGACCACCCCGGCGACGGTGAGCACGACGACCAACACGGTCCACCGCAGCTCCGAACTCACCGTCCGGCTCACAACGGAAGGGTGTAACCGGCGATGGGCCCGCGCAACCACGCCACGAACTCGCCCCACGCCCCCGTCACCAGCAGGGCGCCGAGTAGGACGAGCATGATCCCGCCGGCGATCTGCACCCCCCGGATGTGGCGGCGCAGCCAGCCTGCGGTGCGCACGGCCCAGCCGGTGCCCAACGCGATGAGGACGAACGGCACGCCCAACCCGGCGCAGTACGCCAGCACCAGCACGACCCCGCGCGCGGTCGACGGACCCACCTGGGTGCCGGTGGCCAGGGCGATCACCCCGGTGAGGGTCGGGCCCAGGCACGGGGTCCAGCCCAGCCCGTACACCGCGCCGAGGACCGGGGCGCCGGCCAGCCCGAACCGCGGGACGTGATGGATCCGGACGTCGCGCTGCAGGGCCGGGACGAACCCGAGGAACACCAGGCCCATCGCGATCGTGACGACCCCGCCGATCCGTTGCAGCAGCAGCTCGTTGCCGATCAGCCAGTCCGACAGGCCGAGCACCAGCAGCACGCCTGCGGTGAACACGACCGTGAACCCGCCGACGAACAGCAGTGCGGCTCCGGCGACCCGCCACCGGGCGGTCCGGGTCGCGACCTTGTCGCCGGAGACGCCCTCGTCGCCGACCAGCCCGGCCAGGTAGCCGACGTAGCCGGGCACGAGCGGCAGGCAGCAGGGAGAGGCGAAGGAAATGGCCCCCGCGGCCAGGGCCACCGCGACGGCGACCAGGAGCGGACCGGAGACCGCGAGTTCGGTGAGCCCGTTCACGTCCCGCCGCCCGATGCCGGTTCCTCGGTGGCGATGCGCTGCACCACGGGCAGCAGCTCGGAGACCCGCACCGCGGTAAGGAACACCGCGGCGACGCGGTGCTTCCGGTCCAACACGATCGTCGAGGGCACCGTACTGCGGGGGAACCCACTCAGCGCCAGCAGCGAGCGGCCGGGGTTGTCGTAGATCGAGGGGTAGGTGATGTCCCGGTCGGCCGTGAAGTCGCGGGCGGCGTCGGCGCTGTCGCGCACGTCGATGCCGAGCAGGGTGACGCCCTGTGGCTGCATCTGGTCGTGGATCTGCTGCAGCCCGGGCATCTCCTCGCGGCAGGGGCCGCACCAGGCGCCCCAGAGGTTGAGCACGACTACCTGGCCCGGGAAGTCGTCCAGGCCGATCGTCGAACCGGGTTCGAGGAGGCTCTCCCCGGACAACCCACTCACCGTTCCACGGGAATCCGGCGGGTCGTAGAGGATGCGGGTCTGTCCCCCGGGGGCGACGAAGGTGAACTCGGCGGCCTGGCTGGGTGCAGAGCCGTCCGGCCGGCTGAAGCTGCAGCCGCTCAGCGCCACGAGCAACGCCACCACCAGCGCAGTCGTGACTCGGCCGCGCAGGCGACGGAATGGGACGGGCTGCATGGTCACCTTCGAGTGGGGTCATTACTACTATGCGTTGTAGAAGAAGCTGGTTCAGCAGCGGGGTGGCCGGGGTCGGAGCGTCAGACGACGGGTGTGAACGTGGCGCCGTCGTCGGTGGAGCGGTGTACGCCGCCGGCGGTTGCAGCCAGCAGTTCGTCCGAAGTGGCCGTAACGGCCTGGGGACGGCCGCCCGGGACCGTGCCCGTGGTGGTCCAGGTGACGCCGGCGTCGGTACTGGTGTGTACAGCGCTGTCCAGGTCGAGGCCGTACACCGTGCCGTCGGGCGCCCACGACACGTACGCGAGCTGCGGTCCGGTCGGCGGTGCGAAGGTGCGCCCGCCGTCGGTGCTCAGCGCGGTACCGCCCTGCACCGTCGCCAGCACCCGCTGCGCGGTGCCGGGTTCGACCGCGATGTCCAGCGCCTCGACGGCGGCCCGGTCCTCCCAGGTCCGCCCGCCGTCGGTGCTGGCGCGCAGGAGGCCGTTGGTGGCGTCGTAGCCGTACACGGAATCACCGGCGACCTCGAGGGCGTGGAAGTCGACTTCACCGGTCAGCGACAGCGGCGTCCAGGTCGCGCCGCCGTCGGTGCTCTCCGCGAGCCCGATCGGTTCGGGCAGCGAGTCGTCCGGGGCGGGGTGGCCGCTGGAGAGGAACCGGCCGGGCCCGGCAACGGTGAAGCCCATCAGGTCGCGACCGGCCGCACCGGCCGGGACCAGCCCGTCGGGACCGCTGCGGAACAGCCCATCGTGCGAGGCGACGTAGACGGTCCCGTCGGCCGGGTCGGTCCCGACGCCGTGCACGTGCTCGAAGACCGGCCCATCCGCGGCCGGGACGGTGTCGCCGGGGGAGGAGCAGGCGGTCACGGCGACGGCGGCGAGCGCCAGGGCGGTGATGGTCCGGCAGCGGTGCGGCATGGTTCTCCGGTTCGGTCAGGCCGGCGGGCAGCCGGCGTCGGGTTCGGGGACGAGGAACGGGTTGCCGGCCAGCGCGACGAGGAACTGCTCGAACCGGGGGTCGGCGGGGGTGTCCAGGACCAGGCGATGGCCCCAGGACTGCAGCGACAACGGCGCGCCGAGCCCGGGGAAGGGCGACATCAAGAGATCGTCACCGTCGGTGACACGGAAGCCGAGCAGTCGCGCGGTGTCTGCGGGCAGCAGCGCCGGGTCGTAGGTGACCCACACCGCGCCGTGCTCCAGCGCGTGCACGGCCTCCGCCGAGTCGACCAGGCCGGGCGAGGTGACGCCGTCGCAGGGGGCGGCGCGCGGGCCGTGTGAACCGCCCGTCGGCGGCCGGCCGGGCTCGAGGACCGGCTCCGCCCCGGTCACGTCGTGCTCATGCGCCGGCACCGGTTCGACGATGACGCCCGAGATGGCCGTCGACGGGTCCTGGAGCTGCTCGGTCGGGCGCAGGGCCGCGAGCTCCCGCTCCGCCGCCGACGGCAGCAGCATTCCCACCACGACCGAACCGAAGGACCCCGCGGCAACGAGCAAGACCAGCGGGCCGGTCCACCGCGACCACCGCCCGGCGGGCTCCTGCTCGCTCATCGCCGCCTGCCCCGCAGCACCGGCAGCAGCAGCGCCAGCGCGGCCAGAAGGAGCACCGGCAGGTCCCCGGTGCGCGCGTAGGGCGTCAGGCCGGTGCGCAGCGGTACGTCGGCCCGCAGCAGCGCCGGGTCACCGAGGACGCTCTGCTCGACCACTCTCCCGTCGGGCAGGACGATCACCGAGGAACCGGTGGGGGCGGACTGCAACACGGTGCGCCCGAACTCCAGTGCGCGCATCCGGGCGCCGGCCACCTCGATCGCCGGGACGTCCTCGGTGACGTAGGACGCCGCGTTCGTCGGCACGAGCACGATCTCGCCGCCCGCGGTGACGGCCTCGCGCACACGGTCGGCGAAGAGCACCTCGTAGGAGATGACGACGCCCAGCGGCCCGACCGGCGAGTCCAGCAGCGCGGTGCCCTCGCCGGGGATCGCGTCGCGCGGGACCAGTGCAGTCAGGTCGGTGACCCGTTCCAGTAGCTCGCGGCCGGGGATGTACTCCCCGAACGGGACGCGGTGCTCCTTCTCGTAGCGGCCCAGGATCTCCCCGTCCGGACCCCACAGCACGGCGGCGTTGCGGAATCCGGTGCCCTGGTTCTCCACCACCCCGACCACGACGGAGGCGCCCAGGCGGCGGGCAAGCTCGGCGGTGCGGAGGTCCCCGGCCGAGCCGGCCACCGTGCCGGTCACGCTGATCACCGTCTCCGGCAGCACGACCAGGTCGGGGGAGCCGGAGATCAGTTCGGCCACCGCGAACTGGCGGTCGGTGGTGTCCTGGGGGTCGGTGAACACCGCACGCAGGCCACGCGGGCCTCCGCCCTGGACGACCGCGACGTCCAGTGTCCCGCTGTCCGTGGTGTCGACCAGGGTTCCCACCGCGACCGGGAGCGCGGCCACGACCAACGCCGCTGCGACGACCCGTGCGGGTCGCCGCGCCAGCACGAGCGCGGCCAGCGCGACACCCGCCGTCGCGGCGCACGCCGTCACCAGCAGCGACCCGCCGAGCGGTGCCGCCCACGCGAACGGTCCGTCGAGCTGCGAGTGCACCAGGGCGGGCAGCGGGAACCCGTCGAACGGGAACCGGGTCTGCGCCGCCTCCAGCAGCACCAGTGCGCCGGGCAGTGCCCAGATCCCCACGGGTCGGGTGGTCGGGACGAGCGCGAGGGCCACGGCCAGCATCAGCGTCTCGACGAGCGCGATCGCCAGATACCCGGCGAGCGCGAAGCCACCGATCCAGCCGAGCGTCGTCCCGTACAGAACGGCGCCGGCGACGGCCCCCACCAGCAACCGCCCGCGCACGGTCCGATCGTGCAACGCGAACGTCAGGACGGCCGCACCGAGCGGGAGCAAGGGCCACCATTCGCGGGGGGACGCCCCCAGAGCCCACAGACCTCCGGCCAGAACCGCCAGAGCGAGGGAAAGGGGGACGGGAAGGGCCGGGCGCGACGGAACCAGCTCGGTCCTGCGCCGGATCAACTGCGGCAACGTGCGGATGAGTCCCCCCGGATGTCAGGTCCTGCCCGCCCAGTATCTACTAGGCCCTGTAGAAGTTGACGCCCGGCATCGAGCGAGAGACAGCTCAGATGGGACGCCGTACCTGTCCAGGTGCATGACCGGGCTGCGCTGCCCGGAGCCGGAGAAGGGCCGTAATGTCGTGAAGGTGAGCCGAGCGGTCATCGATCCGGCGCTCGGCTCTCGCTCGCGCCGTGTTGCTGTGGGCTTGTCCTGCTCGCTGGCCTTGGCTGCCGACCTGCTGACGGACGAGGCGCCCCTGCATGTGCTGACGCTCGTTGCCGTCACCGCACTGGTGGCCGCGACGAGGCTGCACCTGATGGGCAGCTCCTACGGTTTAATGCGCGCTCTCGGTGCGTGCGCTGCGTCGCAACCCGCGCTCCACATTGCGGCCGAGTTCGGGCCGCACGCGCAGGTCGAGCACGGAGTCGGTCAGCAGATCGGTCACGCCGACCTCGCAGTGATGGTCACGCAGATCGTCATCGCGACAGTGATCGTCGGCGTTGTCTCGTTCAGCGACCAGATAGTGGCTGCAGTGGTCGGCGTCATCAGAGTCGCGCGAATCACGTCATCATTCGCGCGTACCAGAGTGTCGTCGGCGGTGACGCGCCGCGCTCCGGCCGCAAGTCGACTGACCAGCCGATACCGACCAGGAATGGTGGCTCTGCGGGGTCCGCCGCCTCGCTTCGTTGCCTGATTCTCGACGCTGACATCTTGGTGATCAGTGGTGGTCCGTCACGTCGCTGAGGTCTCCCTTGCCTGGTGATGTGCGTCTGTGCAGGCGACTACTCCCGTTGCATTCATTATCTATTAGATCCTTATTGAGCATGGAGCGAGCTGTACATGTATACGCAAATACTCGCGGCACATCCGGTAGGTACCGACGGCAGTGGGGGGTGGGTGGCTGTCGCGGTGTTCGGTGTGATCTTGATACTCGTGCTCCTGATCGCGGCTGCGCATCTCACGGATCCTGATCGACGTGCGCGATCGGCTGGAGCTGAGCAGGACGAACCCATCCCTCACGAGTCGACGGTTCCCGCCACTGACTCCGACCGTGATCCAGCAACGGGTTCGAAGTGAACCGCCTGACGCAGGTCCGCAGGACCCTTGTCCGGCGCGTGTCGTCGTCGCCGGTCGTACGGGGTCGGACCGAACGGCCGGACTCGGGGGATATCTGGTCGCACGGTCCACGGCGCCTCGTGCGACTCACCGGGGTACTGCTCGGTCTCAGTTTGCTCGGCGGAATCGTCGCAGCCGGCATCGCGTTCCCTGCTGCGATCGGGCTCGGGCTGGTGGCGAACGACGCCAGCGACAGCGTCGGCAGCGTGTCCACCGACGTCCTCGACCAGCCGCTGCCCCAGACGACCATCGTCACCGACAACGCCGGCAACACGATCGCGCAGCTGTTCGTCCCGGACCAGAACCGGCGCTCGGTCACCTCCGACGAGATCTCCCCGGCCATGAAGGCCGCGATCGTCGCCGTCGAGGACCGTCGCTTCTACCAGCACCAGGGCGTCGACTGGCAGGGCACGGTGCGCGCCGTCGTCACCAACTCGGTGTCCGGCAGCATCGAGCAGGGCGCCTCGACGCTCACGCAGCAGTACGTCAAGAACTACCTGCTCTACGTCGACGCGCAGACCGAGACCGAGCGGCTCAAGGCCACCGAGCAGACGCCGGCCCGCAAGCTCAAGGAAGCGCAGATCGCGCTGCAGCTCGAGCAGTCGCTGAGCAAGGACGAGATCCTCACCCGCTACCTCAACATCGTCCCGTTCGGCAACGGCGCCGCCGGCATCTCCTCCGCCGCGCGCACGTACTTCGGCGTCACCCCCGCCGACCTGACGGTGCCGCAGGCCGCGCTGCTCGCGGGCATGGTCCGCAGCACCACGGCGACGGACCCGGTGCAGAACCCGCAGGCAGCGGCCGACCGGCGCAACCTGGTGATCCAGCAGATGCTGGAGCAGCAGATGATCGACCGGACGCAGGCCGACGCCGCGCTGGCAGAGGGGCTGGGGATCGCGCAGCCGCTCAACACCCAGGCCAACGGCTGCATCGGCGCGGGCCCGGCCGGTTTCTTCTGCCAGTACGTGCAGGAGTACCTCGCCGAGGCCGGCTTCTCCACCGAGCAGCTGCGCCGCGGCGGCTACACGATCCAGACCACCCTCGACCGCGGCGTGCTCGACGCCATGCAGGCCTCGCTCACCGCCGAGGTGCCGCCGGACCAGCCGGACGTCGCCAACGTGATGGCCACCGTCCGGCCCGGCACCGACCGGCACGAGGTGCTCGCGATGGGCTCCAGCCGTGTGTACGGCCTCGACGGGGACGCGCTGGAGACCAGCTACGGGCTGCCCTACATCCCGGTCCCGCTCGGCGCGGGCTCGGTCTACAAGACCTTCACCGCCGCCACGGCGCTGGAGAAGGGGCTCGGCATCAACTACCAGCTCTCGGTGCCGCCGAGCGGGTACGCCTCCCCGATCTACGTCGACGGCGGCGGGCGCCCGCTGCCCGTCCAGAACTCCGGCAACTACTCCGAGCGGCTCTCCCTGTCCGACGCGCTCGCGCAGTCGCCGAACACCGCGTTCGTCAAGCTGATGGAGTTCACCGGCGTGCCCGACGTCGTCGACATGGCGGTGCGCCTGGGCATGCGGTCGCTGGCCACGGAGCGCTTCGTCGACCCGAACACCGGCCAGCCGACCGACCGCTCGATCGCCGAGGTCACCAAGGCGCAGCGGCAGGCGTCGTTCACCCTCGGGGTGAGCCCGACGAGCGTGCTGGAACTGTCGAACGTCGGCGCGACGCTGGCCAGCGGCGGGATGTGGTGCCCGCCGACGCCGATCGCGTCGATCACCGACTCCGTCGGCAACCCGGTGCCGGTCACCGAGGCGCCGTGCGAGCAGGTCGTCGACCCGGGCCTGGCCAACGCGATGATGACGGCGATGAGCAAGGACGACCTGCCGGGCGGCACCGCGGGTGCCGCGGCGCGCCAGGTCGGCTGGGACCGCCCGATGGCGGGCAAGACCGGCACGACCCAGGCCAACAAGTCCGCGGCGTTCCTCGGCGTGGTTCCGGAGCTGTCGGGTGCTGTGATCACCTATGACAACGACAACCGCCCCGACGCGCTCTGTGATGGGGCCGGTTCGCCGTTCGCTTGTACGCGCGGCAACATCTTCGGCGGCAAGACCCCGGCCGAGACGTGGTTCGGGACGGTGGCTCCGCTGTTGGAGGGCCAGCCGGTGACGCCGCTGCCCGCGGTGCAGGACCGGTACCTGGAGGGCGGCGCGGAGTCCCGCGTTCCCGACGTGGTGGGTGACGGGGAGAACGACGCCCGCGCCACGCTGGAGTCGGCGGGCTGGATCGTGACCATCCGCGAGCAGGACAACGCGTCCTCGCCCGGCACCGTCATCGGGCAGAGCCCGCGCGGCACGGCGCTTCCCGGCGAGACGATCGTGCTGACGGTGAGCACCGGCGAGGTCCCGCCACCGCCCGCCCCGCCGGGGGACGAACCCCCGGCTGAGGGAGAGGACGACTCGCCGCCCGCCGACGACGGCGGCGACGATGCGGATGGAGGCTGACGGTCCGGCACCAGAAAGGCACCGTATCGAGAGGTGAGAAGCTGACGATCGCGGCGCTGGACGGTGCAGCAGGGCGCCGTCCGGCCACGTGGCGATGCCACGTTCGAGTCTTACGGAATGAGCGACGCGCCTGCGTTCGTCGTCAAGTGGACGTCGCCGGGTCACCCGTCGCCGGACCGGGGCAGGAAGATGTGCCCGGCTCCGGGGAGCCGGGCACATCTTCCGTTGAGCCTGGTCAGACGCGGATCTCACCGGCTCGGGAGGTGAAGCCGCGCAGCCGGAGGCTGTTGGCGACCACGAACACCGAGCTGAACGCCATGGCGGCGCCGGCGATCATCGGGTTGAGCAGCCCCATGGCGGCCAGCGGGAGCGCGGCCACGTTGTAGGCGAACGCCCAGAACAGGTTGCCCTTGATCGTGGCGAGCGTGCGACGGGAGAGCCGGATGGCGTCCCCGACGGCGCGCAGGTCGCCGCGGACCAGCGTGATGTCACTCGCCTCGATCGCGACGTCGGTGCCGGTGCCCATGGCCAGGCCGAGGTCGGCCTGGGCGAGGGCGGCGGCGTCGTTGACACCGTCGCCGACCATGGCGACGACCTTGCCCTGGTCCTGGAGCCGCTTGACGACGTCGAGCTTGTCGGCGGGCAGTACCTCGGCGATCACGTCGTCGATCCCGACCTCGTCGGCGACGGTGCGGGCGACCGTCGCGTTGTCGCCGGTGAGCAGCACCGGGGTGAGCCCGAGTGCCCGGAGCTGGCTGATCGCCTGCGCGGAGGTGGGTTTGACGGTGTCGGCGACGGCGAGCACGGCCCGCGCCTGCCCGTCCCACGCGACGGCGATCGCGGTGTGCCCGCGCTGCTCAGCCGCCTCCATGGCCGCGGCCAGCTCCAGGGTCAGCGGCTGGCTCCATTGGTCGAGCAGCGCCGGGCGTCCGACGAGCACGGCGTGCCCGTCGACCACCCCCTGCACGCCCAGGCCCTCGATGTTGATGAAGTCCTCGACATCGGGCAGCGCGCCGACGCGCTCACGCGCCCCGGTCGCCACCGCCGCGGCGACGGGGTGCTCCGAGGCGCTCTCCAGCGCCCCGGCCAGCCGCAGGACCTCGGTCTCGTCCTCGGAAGTGTGCACGCCGACCAGGCTCATCCGGCCGGTGGTGACGGTGCCGGTCTTGTCCAGCACGACGGTGTCGACGCGGCGGGTGGACTCCAGCACCTCCGGGCCCTTGATCAGGATGCCGAGCTGGGCGCCGCGGCCGGTGCCGACGAGCAGCGCGGTCGGTGTGGCAAGCCCCAGCGCGCAGGGGCAGGCGATGATCAGCACGGCGACGGCGGCGGTGAACGCCGCGGCCGCACCCCCGCCGGTGCCGAGCCAGAACCCCAATGTGGTCGCGGCGAGGGCGATGACGATCGGCACGAAGACACCGGAGATCCGGTCGGCCAGGCGCTGGACCTCGGCCTTGCCGTTCTGGGCGTCCTCGACGAGCCGTGCCATTTGGGCGAGCTGGGTGTCGGATCCGACGCGGGTGGCCCGGACGACGAGCCGCCCACCGGCGTTCACGGTGGCGCCGACCACGGTGTCCCCGGGTCGCACCTCGACCGGCACGGACTCGCCGGTGAGCATCGAGGCGTCGACGGCGGAGCTGCCGTCGGTGACGATGCCGTCGGTGGCGAGCTTCTCCCCGGGTCGGACGACGAACCGGTCGCCGACAGCGAGCTGTGCGGTCGGCATCCGAACTTCCTCACCGTCACGCAGGACAGTGACGTCCTTCGCGCCCATCTCCAGCAGGGCGCGCAGGGCGGCTCCGGCCCGGCGCTTGGAGCGGGCCTCGAAGTACCGCCCGGCCAGGATGAACGTCGTGACGCCGGCGGCGACCTCGAGGTAAATGTTCGCCG
Source organism: Pseudonocardia abyssalis (assembly GCF_019263705.2). Classification (NCBI taxonomy): domain Bacteria; kingdom Bacillati; phylum Actinomycetota; class Actinomycetes; order Pseudonocardiales; family Pseudonocardiaceae; genus Pseudonocardia; species Pseudonocardia abyssalis. The sequence continues at coordinate 2,438,295 of NZ_JADQDK010000001.1, read as the reverse complement.
CGCCGTCCGAGGGCGCGACCGTAAGTTCGAACGGGTGGGTCATGCCGGGCACGCCCGCTGTGCCGAGGAACAGCGCGTAGAGCGACCAGGCCAGCGCGGCGAGGGTGCCCAGCGAAATCAGCGTGTCCATGGTGGCTGCGCCGTGCCGCAGGTTCGTCCACGCGGCGCGGTGGAACGGCAGCGCGCCCCACACCACGACCGGGGCGGCCAGGGTGAGCGAGAGCCACTGCCAGTAGGTGAACTGCAGCGCGGGGATCATCGCCATGGCAATGACCGGGACGGCGAGGACGGCGCTGATGACGAGCCGGGTGCGCAGGGCGCGCACCGGAGCGTCCTCGGCGTCGTCCTCGCCGGCGTTCTCGGTGGTGCCGGGCGCCTCGGGCAGCCGGGCGACGTAACCGGCCTGCTCGACCGCGGTGAGCAGGTCCTGGCGGTCGACGCCGTCGGCGAAGGTGACCTTGGCCTTCTCGGTGGCGTAGTTGACCGTGGCGGTCACGCCGTCGAGCTTGTTGAGCTTGCGCTCGATCCGGTTGGCGCACGAGGCGCAGGTCATGCCGGTGATCGCGATCTCGACGTCGGTGGTGATGGTGGTCGGGGTGCTCATGTCTCCTCCTCCGCGCTCAGTGGCCGTGGCCGTCGGTGGCGTGCACCGGGGCTGCTGGGTCGGTCGCGGCCCCGGTCGGCACGGTGAACTCCGCCGTGCGGACCACGTCGCCGTGCCGGAAGTCCAGGAACAGCCGGTAGCTTCCGGCGGTCGGGACCTCGGCCACGAACTCGATCTGCGGCCCGGCCGGGGTGACCCCGTCGCCCGGTGCGCCGTCCGGGTGGACGTGCAGGTAGGCGAGGTCCCCCTCGCGCAGCGCCACGAGATGGCCGTACGCGGCGAGGTAGGGCTACAGATCGGTCACCGGCACGCCGTCCAGGCTCACGGTCAACGCCACCGGCGACGCCTGCCCGGGGACCAGGTCCCCGGTGAGCTCGACGGTGTAGCCGTCGACCTGCGCGGTCCGGCTCGGCGCATGCTCGACCGGCTCGAACGGGCCCGGCGCAGCGATGTCGACCCCGAGCGTGGTCGGCTCCCCGCCGCTGGGCGCGAAGTCGGCGAAAGCCCGGTAGGAGCCGCCGGCCGGGAGGGTGAGCGGCACGGTCCAGGTGCCGTCGGGGGCCATCTCGGGATGCACGTGCTGGAACCCGGTGGTGTCGCGGCGAACGACGATGAGGTGCATGCGCTTGTCGTGCTCGACGTCGTAGGCCGTGACGGGGGCGCCGTCGGGTCCGGTGACGGTGAAGGAGAAGGCCCCGTCGGTGGGCGTCGGGTCGGTGGGCGTGAGGGTGTAGCCGCCCCTGCTCGACGCCAGCCCGGCGGGCTGGTCGGTGGCGGTCTCCGCGACGGTGCCGCTGTGTACGTCCCCGTGCCCGGCGTCCTCGCTGACGGGCATCGCACCGTGGCCACCGGGTGCGGCGGTCGCGGCTGTGAGGGGACCGACAGCGGTTCCGGTCGCCCACCCTGCTGTGATGAGCAGAGCGAGCGCCGCACCGTAGGCGGAGAGCTTCGCTGCAGTGTTCATGTCCTCGATCCGTTCCTCCTGGCTACGCCGCGAGGCGGTAGCCGGCTTCCTCGACGGCGTTGCGCACGTCGGCCTGGTCGATCGGGGCGGTGCTGGAGACGGTGACGCCGCCGGTGGGCAGGTCCACCGCGACCGCGGTGACGCCGTCGATCTCGCTGATCTCCTCGGTGACCGAGGCGACGCAGTGCTCGCAGGTCATCCCGGTCACCGTGTAGGTGGTCTCGCTCATCACGTTCCTCTTCTCGCGGAATTCAGGACTTGACCAGTCGCGCGATGGCGGCGCTGGCCTCGGCGACCTTCTGGTCGGCGATGGCGCCCCCCTCGGTCACGGCCTGGGTGACGCAGTGCTTGAGGTGCTCGTCGAGCAGGCCCAGCGCCACGGCCTCCAGGGCCTTGGTGACGGCGGAGACCTGGGTGAGCACGTCGATGCAGTACTTGTCGTCCTCGATCATCTTCGCGATGCCGCGGACCTGCCCCTCGATGCGGCGCATCCGCTTGAGGTAGGCATCCTTGTCCTGTGCGTAACCGTTCATGAGTCCTCCTGTCTTCTTCAGCGAAGATACCCTAGGGGGGTAGTGTAAGCAAGGCGGGGGCCGTCAGAACCGAGCGGGACGCCTATGCTCACCAGGCGCCCGATGTCATGAATGCAGTGGTCGGGTGCGCGCGGTGGCCGCTTCTCGTCGGTGCCGCAGTTCCACGGTGCGTTCTGGTGTCGCAGAGTCTCGCGCTGATCTCGGCGACGGCGTCACCCGGCCAGTCCATGTCGACGATGGTCATGCCGACGGCGAACGCGGCAGCGGATTCAGTGGTTGGGGCGGCGGCTGTGCTGCCCGGCGCGATGCTGGGATGGGCGGCTCGGGCGCCGTGCACGGATGCCTCGCGGCGGTGGGGCGCGCTGGTGCTCATGGCGCTCGGGGTCGTCCTGGCGCTCGTCGTCGACGGGTGGGGCCGGCGGCACAGCCCGGCGCCCGGAACGATCGGGTACGTGGTCGAGGGGTGGGGTGCGCCCCCGGGACGGTGCTGACGCGCCCGCACTGTCGGTGATCAGGGTCTGAGAGGTCGCTCAGGACCGCGTCCTGAGCCTCTTCCGGCGCGGGTGCCGACGAGGTCGGCCGACCCGCCCGCCTCACACCCCTGATCGCACCGATCCCCCCGTCCGTTCCGCAGGAGCGGTGGGTGACGAGTCGGTGCCCGCCCCAGCGGAAGGACTGCATTAATCATGGACATGACGACGGGCTCGGCAGTGCCAGGGTGGCCCACGCCGCTGCCTGGGTGTTCCTGATCCTCGCCGCGGCCTCAGTCGCGGCGATCGCCTTCGACATCTATGGGCGCTGCCGCCGCCACCCCGCCGCACGTCAACCGAGCTCGTGTGGGTCGGTTCAGCCCAATACCTCGGGCCGTTCGCCCTCGCCGCCTACGCCCGCTCCGGCCGCGCCGGCAGCGGGGACCGGGTCCGGCCGGACGCGGTGGCCACGTTGCCGGAAGTACCGCCTCCGCCGTCGCCCACGTGGTCGCGGTGCCGTTGGTCCTCGCGTCCGGGCTCACGATCGCGGGCATCGTGATGTGGTGATGATCATCGTGCTGTCAATCGGGCTGCTCTACGCTTACGAACGCAGCGCCGGTACCGCCCGGGCCGGTGGGGCCCCGCCGCCACCGCGATCGGCGTGGCGGTGCTGACCGTCGTCTTCGACATCGGGATCATCGGGTGGATGCTGCTTCTGCATTCCAAGGAGTTCATGATTCCAAGGAGTTCATGATTCCAAGGAGTTCATGCCCCCCTCCGCCGACGCCGGCGTCTGGCTGCTCATGCAGGTCGGGACGGTCCTCGGTCTGGTCACCGGCTTCCCGGTCGGCACTTGCTGGCCCGTCGCAGCCACACAGTGACCCCGGCCTGAGCGCTCCGGTGGTCCGCAGCGAGGGTGCGGACCACCGGGAGGGGTGTCGCTGATGCGGTCCACAACCTCGCCCGACGGAGGGGCGTAGCACCACGACTTGACCACGAGATTGCAGGGCAGTGACCACATACAGAACCACGACATGGCCACCCCGGTCGACCGTGCGAGTTCGACAGGTGGATGTGTGAACGAGCCTGCCGGACATCGCGGTGCGAGCTCGTCGGCGAGGATCGAAGGCGTTGCGGTCGGCGTGCACGGCGCTGACCCGTCGGGACTAGCGGGGACCTCTGTGTCGACTTCGTGCATCGCCACCGGCACGTTCGAGGTATTCCGGAACGCGCGCGACGTAGTTGAGGTGCAGGAGTAACCCACCCGCCGACCTGGGGGGCATGGGCCGCAGGTTCGAATCTTGTCGTCCCGACGGTCGAAACGGACGGTCCTTTTCACGGAGGACCACCCCCATTGCACCGCTGAGTCGTTGATGCCCGCTGCCGCACCTGGACTGACTCCGGGATGGCCATCGATACGGTCCGGGAGGGTTGCGTTCCACGGCCTGCGCCCCGTCGAGGACGGAATAGTCTCCTCCGTCGCTGAAGCTTTCGGCCCTTTGGGCTCGATGTCGACGGCTTGGCCTTCATTGTCGACGCGGCGAACCTAGACGGGTCCAGACGATCACCGCGGATGGGGGACGAACCGCCGGGTGAGGTCTGCGCCAGCGGTCCTGACGGGTCGAGTCGAGGTCCCGGCAACGGCGGGGCGCGCGGGACCGTGGACGCTTTTGGGCTCGCGGGTGGAGCGGGGGAACGTGGGGGACGGCTACATCGAGGGCGGGCCAACGGAATGCAGTTCTGGTCAACTGGGTGCGTGCACCTTGGCCATGACGCAAGCTACCGACGTGATCCGTCGTGATGCTGCGACGCGACCCCGGGATCGCCAAGCGTCGAGGCGTCCGGTCGAACTGAGTAACAAACTGAGTGACAACGACGGCGAATCCGGGCCTCCGCGGGCGGACGACCACGTACGTCGAACCGCCTTTGAACTCCACAAACAAGCTTGTTGAGCAGTCCGGCGGGTTGCTTCACACCGAAGAGGTCACTGGTTCGATCCCAGTATCGCCCACCAGCACGAACGCCCCTCACCGCATCGCGGTGGGGGGCGTTTGACACAGGTTCTGACAACAACGGTGACCGCTTCGGCGAGCGACGCCTGCGGTCATTTGCACGACCGGGCGATCGTTCGACCTGGGCCGTCCTCGCGCAACGAGCAGGTTGAGCGCTTCGGACTTGTGCGCCGACGTTGTTGTCAGGGTGATGTGACGCCGTAGCGCCGACCAGATCGCCATCAGGTCCCCGCGCGACGTCGCCGTCTGTTCATGGAGTGCCCGCAGATCCGAACGGCCGATAGGCCGTCGTGCGCCCGCGCAGGTCGCGCGTTCGGCGGTACAGCGTGAGGTGGTCGGCCGACCACCCTGAGTAGGTGCAGCGGGGGGACGGGGAGTCCACACACGTGTGCGGGCACACCAACAGGTACCGCCGCCCGGGGGAGCGGCGAGCAATAGTCAAGACCTGTGGATGAAGATCTTTAGGCGGCTTCCGGTTGGTGGTGGTCGTCGGGTCGTTCGACGAGCTTGCCGTTGACGAACAGGGCGCCGGCGCGGACGAGCGCGACCAGGTGTGGGCCGTTCACGGCGCGCCAGCGGTCCTGGGCGGCCTCGATGAGCTTGAACGCCATCGCCAGCCCGGCTGCCCGCGAGCCGGGACCGCGAGTGATCTTCGTGCGGTGCCGGACGGTGGCGAAGGTCGACTCGATGGGGTTCGTGGTGCGCAGGTGGATCCAGTGCTCGGCGGGGAAGTCGTAGACCGCGAGCAGCACCTCGACATCGTCGGTGATCTTCGCGACCGCCTTCGGGAATTTCGCCCCGTAGGCGGCCTCGAATGCTTTCACGGCGTCGAGGGCGTGGCGGCGGTCTTCGGCGTTCCAGATCTCCGCGAGTGCCTTCTTCGCCCCCGGGTGCGCGGATTTCGGGAGGGCGCCGAGCACGTTGGCGATCTTGTGGAACCAGCAGCGCTGCTCGCGGGTCGCGGGGAACACCTCGCGCAGCGCGGCCCAGAACCCCAGCGCGCCGTCTCCGACCGCGAGGACCGGGGCGCGCATCCCTCGCCGGGCGGCATCGCGCAGCAGGTCCGCCCAGGACTCGGTCGACTCGCGGTAGCCATCGGCCAGCGCGACGAGCTCCTTGCGCCCGTCAGCACGGACGCCGATCAGCACGAGCAGGCACAGCTTGTGTTCTTCGAGGCGGATGTTGACGTGGATCCCGTCGGCCCACAGGTAGACGTAGTCGGCTCTGGACAGGTCGCGGGCGGCGAAGGTGCGCTGTTCGGCCTTCCAGGTCTCGGTCAGCTTCGTGATCACCGGCGCCGAGAGCCCGGCGGTCGAGCCGAGGAACTGGCCCAGGGCGGGCACGAAGTCGCTGGTCGAGAGCCCGTGCAGGTAGAGCAGCGGCAGCACTTCGGTGATCTTCGGGGTCTTGCGGCACCAGGGCGGCAGGATCGCCGAGGAGAACCGCGCCCGCTCCCCGGTCTGCGGGTCGGTGCGCCGGTCGTTCACCCGCGGCACGGTCACCTCGACCGCGCCGGCGCTGGTGAGCACCTCGCGGGGCTGGTGGGTGCCGTTGCGCACGACCAGCCGGCGGCCGTGCTCGTCGCGCTCGCCGACGTGGCGGGCAATGTAGTCGTCGACCTCGGCCTGCAGAGCCTCGGCGAGCATCCGGCGGGCGCCCTCGCGGACCAGCTCGTCGATCAGCGAGCCGCCGTCCCGGTGGGGTTCATCTGCGTCGGCAGCTCCAGGAACTACGGTGAGCACGGGTCGTACCCTTCCGACCGGCGTTGGCGCGCCGATCTTGCTTGATGGCCTCAAGATCACCGGAAGGGTACGGCCCCTCCGGTCATCCACAGGTTTCAAGCATTGCTCGCGAGCGGCACCGTGGGCGCTGTAGACGCTTGGTCTGTGACGCGAGTGGCCATCGATACTGCGAGGACCATTGCGACGGGTTCGAGTCGTGGACGCGGTGGCCCAGGCGTGTACCCCCCTCTGCAGCCGGCGGGCATCGGGCTCGGACCGCGGCCGAGATCCCGTCACCGCGCGCCGAGCTGACGCCGGGACGGCGTGATCGAGCCAGACCTCGACGGGCGCGGGGCGGGGACCGTGGGTGGAAGGCCGACGGCCTGCCCGATCGCCGAGTGGCCATCGCAGTAGCAGAGGCCCAGCGGATCACCGTCGTGAGCTGGCGTTACCAGGCGGAACGGCGAGTGATCGGTGCTGTCGGGCAGGACGTGCACCGGCAGGCGAAGGCGGGTGCCGGCTCCGGGATGTGTGATGCGTTGGCCGCGTTGGCGACGGATCTGGAGAACGGCAGGAGCAGTGCGATGCGGGCGCTGGAGCGCATGACGGCGTCGGTTCTCGGATTCGTCACGGTGCCGAGACTCGCCCGGATGATCACTCGGCACTTCGTTCTGCACGTCACGGCGGAACCGGCTGCTGAGGTGGATGCCGTGATTGCTGCACTTCGGGCTTACGGGGTCTTGTTGTGCGTCATCGATGGCCGTGATCTCCAGAGATGTCGGTGCCTGCGGGTTCTGGCGGTGTCGGAGATCGACGAGACGATCCGGTCCGAGGTCCGCGAGGTCGTCGGTCGGGGGCTCGAACAGCTCAGTCGAGAGTGCCGGCCATTCGTGTGATCCTCTCCGTGGAACCCGGTGCGGTGGGTGCTGAGCGGCCGATCGGGTGCGTTGCTGCCGATCATCGGGGGAGGGCATGGTCGAGCTGAGTGACCGATCGGGGCAGGACGGCGGGACCAACCGGCGGGCGCGGGCGACCCTCGCAGCCGTTCGGGACCTGGCCGAGCGGGCGACGACACTCCTGGCGGCGCCGGCTGTGCTGCGGGACAGTGCGCGGCGTCAGGTGGAGGTGCTCACCGCCGGGCAGGTGTCGGACCGGCTGCGTGCCACCCCCATCACAGCTCTGCGAGAGTTGGTCGGCCGAGGGGTTCGGCTCGGAGCGCTGCAACAGGCCGGGGTAGCCACCGTCGCCGACGTCCTCGCCGCTCCCGATCATCGGCTGCAGCAGGTCCCCGGCGTCGGCGCGCAGACGGTTCTTGAGGTGCGTCGCGCCGCCCGGACGGTGGCCGTGCAGGTGCAGCGCGACGTGCGGTTCCGCATCGATCCCGACCGCCGAGACCCCGCGCAGACCCACCTGATCGCCGCGCTCGCCGCGACCCGGGCCGCGGACGCCGCCTCGGCGGCACTGCGGGAACCGCTCGAGACGTTCGTGAGCCGGACCGGGCCGCTTGCGGCCGAGGCCGACCGGGCCGCGAGCCGATGGTCGATGCTCTTCTCTCGCCGCCGCACGAAGGACTCGGCTCTCGACGCGCTGGCCAGGCTCGAAGCGATCCTCGTCGAACCGGCTGTCCGTGGCCTGCACGACGCTGTCGCGGCGCAGGAACGGGCCGTCGACCCGGCGTCCTACGAATCGGGCGCATTGTGGAACGAGTACCTGCAGAACGCCGCGGGGATCAATGCCGTCCTCTCGACGGTGGGTGCCGCTCCACCTGACGACGACGCGGCGCGGGGGTTCGTCGCCGAGGAACTGCGCCAGCGGATCACCGCGATCCCGCTCGACCTCTCCCACCTGAAGGCGACGCTGCGTGGCTACCAAGTCTTCGGTGCCCAGTACGCCATCCATCAGGAACGCTCGATCCTCGGTGACGAGATGGGGCTCGGGAAGACCGTGCAGGCGCTCGCGGTCCTCGCACACCTGGCGGCGAAGGGGCAGCGGCGGTTCGTAGTGGTCTGCCCGGCGAGCGTGCAGATCAACTGGGTCAAGGAGACCGCCAAGCACAGCACCCTCGCGACGCACATGCTGCACGGTGCCGGCCGTGATGACGCCGGACGGCGGTGGTTGCGCGAGGGCGGAGTGGCGGTCACGACGTTCGGCACCCTGGCGCGCCTGCCCGCCGCTGTGCGGGAGGCCGACGTCGCGATGCTCGTGGTCGACGAGGCGCACTACGTGAAGAACCCGGACGCGGCCAGGTCGCAGGCCATCGCGGCAGCAGTTGGTCGCGCCCAGCGTGCGCTGTTCCTCACCGGCACGCCGATGGAGAACCGGGTCGAGGAGTTCCGGACGCTGGTGAACTACCTGCAGCCGCAGGTCGCGCGCAACATCGACCCGGCCGACGCGGTGGCAGGCGCGAACGTGTTCCGGCGCGCGGTGGCGCCGGTGTACCTGCGACGCAACCAGGCCGATGTGCTCACCGAGTTGCCGGAGAAGATCGAGACCGAAGCGTGGGTGCAGTTCGGCGACGGGGAAGTGGCGACCTACCGCGACGCTGTGCAGCGGCGGAACCTGCAGGCGATGCGTCAGGCGGGCTTCGGCCCGGGCTCGGCGAAGCTGGAACGGTTGCGGGAGATCGTGGAGGAGGCGGCCCAGGACGGGATGAAGGTCCTCGTCTTCTCCTACTTCCTCGCCGCGCTCGAGACGTGCGCTCGCGAGTTCTCCGTCGTCGGGACGATCACCGGATCCGTGCCTCCCGCGGCACGCCAGGAGCTCGTGGGGGAGTTCGCCGCTCGGCCCGGTCATGCCGTCCTGCTCTCGCAGATCGAGGCCGGCGGGGTCGGGATGAACTTGCAGGCCGCGTCGGTGGTCGTGCTCATCGAGCCGCAGTGGAAGCCCAGCACCGAGGACCAGGCGATCGCCCGGGCACACCGGATGGGGCAGGTCCGGACGGTGCAGGTGCACCGCCTGCTGGCCAAGGACAGCATCGATGAACGGATCCGTGAGATCCAGGACAACAAGCGGCTCCTGTTCGACCACTTCGCCCGCCGCAGCGAGGCCAAGGAGTCCGATTCGCGGTCAGTGGATACCGCACTACACCGGCCGGAGGCGCTCGACGACGACTCCGTTCCGATGGAACGCCGTGTACTTCTGGCTGAACAGCACCGACTGGGGCTGAGCTGACACCAGATCACTCGCCGCAGGCCACGACCTGCATCGGCATCCAGATCGCTCCTGCCGACCCTGACCCCGCTATGCGACGTCGGTGGCCTGCGATTGCCGCAGCGGCAGCTCGGTGATCTCGAAGGTGGTCTGTGCGAGCTGCTCGATCCGGTCGGGATTGGCGGTGCGGATCTGGTGGTCGCGCAGTAGGAAGTCCCGCAGATTGGCGCGGCGCAGTGAGCTCGGCGGACCTGGCGCCTTCTCCAGTTCAGTGGCGTCGACGACCTCGAGTTCGCGCTGGGCGGAACATTGCGCGCAACCGGGCCGATCAGCACCGGGGACCGCATCCGTGGCCGCCGGGACTCAGCCTTCGTTGACCACGACACCGTAGCGGGCGGCGAGCTCGGCCAGGCCGTCGTCGTAGCCCTGCCCGATGGCGCGCAGGCGCCAGGAGCCGTCGCGTCGGTAGATCTCCGCGAGCAGCAGGGTGCGCTCGGTGGTGGCGGCGTCGAGGGTGGCGGTGGCCGCCGTGACGAGATCGCCGTCGACGGCGAGGGCGACGGCGCCGAGGTCACCGAACGTCGCGCCGCCGACGAGCGCCGCGGCGACGACGATCTTCGAGTGCTGTTCGTCGAGCTGTGTCAGGTCGACGCGGAGGCTCTGCTCGCTGTCACCGTCCACCGAGAGGGCGACGGCTCCGTGCTCGCTGACGGGTGCGTTGTAGAAGACGAAGTCCTCGTCGGCGACGACCCGCTCGTCGGCGTCGAGGAGGAAGGCGACGACATCAACCTCGGTGCCCTCGGCGAGGGCGTCGGCGCGCCAGGCGGCGTTGACAGTCCACGCGCCGGCGTCGGGCAGGTCGATGACCTCGCCGCCGACCACGACCGGCACCCCCGGCCCGGCGGCGTCGTTGCGGTGGCGGCCGACATAGGCCGCGAGGTCGGGGTCGGTCACCGGCGCCGGCGCGGTCTCCGCCGCGGGGGCGGGGACTGAGATCCCGAGCGCCGTGGAACCGGTGTGGACCGGCAGGCCGGTCTCCCGGATCCGTGCCAGCCGCCGGTCCGCCTCGCCACCCGCCATCAGCACCACGTCGGTGACCGCGGCGGTGAAGTTGACCGCGGCAGTGCCGCCCTGCCCGGCGATCGCGGCGCGTACATCGGCGGCCTGCTCGTGGGTGCCCCCGATGATGAGGACGCGTCGATCGTGCAGTGGGCCGCGCGGGGACGTCGTGACCCGGATTCGGGGTGCGGCCGGGCGGGTGGTCGCTGTGGTCAGCGGATCGCCGGGGCGGACGTCACCGAGGAGGCGCCGCAGGGTGGCCTCGTCGATGACGGGGATACCCTCCGCGCGGGCCCGCTCGGCCTTGCGGGTGCGGTACTGCGCGTTGTTGGTGACCAGCGCGCTGGTCAAGCGGCTCACCGAGCGACTGACGTCGATCCCGGCCACGACGAGCTGGTCGACGAGCTGCTCGCGGGGCACGCTCACCGCCCCGGTGACCGCGACGCGCATGCCCTGCACCAGCGGGCCACCGGGCTGGAGCCGGCCGGGGTTGCGCCACGGGCATCGCGGTGTGGTGGTGCGTGCGGGGCCCGAGCTGACCTCGTCGTTTCCTCCGCAGGCGACGATGGGGAGCGGCAGGTCGAGCCGGGCAGCGAGCAGCAGGCTGTGGGTGAGGATGCGGGCGAGCACCTGGACGTCGTCAAGTGCGTCGTGCGCGTGCTGCTGGTCCACGCCCCAATACCCGGCGAGTGTGCCCAGCTTGTGGTTAGGCACCGCCAGCCCGAGCCGCCGGCTCAGCGCGAGAGTGCACAGCCGCCGCTCGACGGGCAGACGCAGCCCGGCCCGCTCGACCTCCGTCGCGAGGAACCGGTGGTCGAAAGCCGCGTTGTGGGCCACGAGGATCCGCCCGTTCAGCATTGCGAGCAGCTCAGGGGCTATCTGCTCGAAGCTCGGCGCGCCCGCCAGCCGCTCGCGGGTCAGGCCGTGGATGTGCACCGGGCCTGGCTCGACGCCCGCGTCGACGAGCGTGTGGAACCGCCGCTCGGGACGGCCCGCCGAATCGAGGGCCAGTGCCGCCACGCTCAGGACGCGGCCGGTGTCGGGCTGGAAGCCGGAGGTCTCGACGTCGACGACGGCCCAGGAGTGGTCCAGGTCGAGCAGCGGCTCGATCCGCGCGGTCGTCACTGCGGCACCTCGTCGCGTTCGTGCGGTGGATCCGTCGGGAGCGAGCACGGTCCTGCACCGCCTTCGCTCCACCGGACCGATCCGTTAGCAGCACGGTGGTCCCTAACGTCCAATTGTCACCCGGCGATCCCCGATCGAGTGGCCCCGGCTGCGCCCCGGGACCGCTCCGCTACGGTCGGTCGCGTCCACGGTCGGGGGGACCGGTGCGGGTTCGGACGATCTCTCCGAGCGGTGAACACCGGACTGGGGGTAGCGACGTGGCGAAGCTGCATGTGCTCGGCGACTGGCACGGCCCCGGCGAGGAGAAGGCCGCTCGCCGGCTCGCGGCCGACCTGCCCGACGGTTGGGACATCGTGGCGGGGCGGGACGTGCCGTCGGGGATGGGCACGGTCGACATCGACCTGATCGTCGTCTCACCGCGGGCCGTCTACGTGCTGGAGGAGAAGTCGTGGGGCCCGCACATCGTCGCGGGCGAGGTGGCCTGGTACGTCGGCGGCGACAAGAGGCACAACCCGAACAGTCAGGTCCAGCACGCGGTGCGGGTGCTCGCCGGCCGGATCAAGACCCGGGTCCCGGACTGGCGCGACGTCGAGAAGGAGTTCCCGCAGGGACACCGCATCGTCCGTGGCCACGTGCTCCTGTCGCACGACAACCTGCTCCTCCAGGGCGCCGACGAGCTCGGCGAGGACGTCGTCCTGCGGCTCGACGACGCCTCGACCACCCTCCGGCGGCTCGACGCGACCTGCCCGGACGCGTTGGGCGCCCGGCGCCGGCACCTCATGGGCTTCCTGCTCGGGCTCGCACCGCGGGGACCGGCCGCGCCGCCCGTGCAGATCTACCAGTACCGCGTCGAGGGCAAGCCCATGAGACGGGGCAACGCGACCGTCTACGGCGCGCGCACCCCGGCCGGGGAGCTCGTGGGTCTGTTCTGCGTCCCCGTCGCCAACTCCGATGATCCGGACGCGGCTCACCTGCTGGCGGTCCGCGAGCACGATGCCCTCACCGCGCTCGCGACTCTGGACCGGACGTGGCGGGTGCAGGCGTGGTTCCCGTGGAACGGTTACGTCGTCACCCCGGTCACGGTCGACACCGACGGCACCAGCCTCGCCAAACTCGTGCGTTCCCAGCGGCACGTCGACGGCGACGGCCGGGTCCCGACCGAGATCGCGGTCCCCGTGGTGCTGGACGCCTTCCGAGCGCTGTCGGATGTTCACCGGCTCGGCATCACACACCGGGCTCTGCGGCCGACCAACATCGATGTCACTGCGCAGAACAGGGTGCGCTTCCGCGATTTCGACCGGGCGCACCTGCCGTCGGCGGCCACCATCGCGCCGGTGCTCGACGACGCCCATCCGTCGGCGGCGTTCCGAGCGCCCGGCGCGACGATGGAGATGTTCCAGCCGGCGGACGACGTGTACAGCCTCGCGCTGTGCCTGGTCCAGTGGCTGCACGGCGATCCGTCCGAGGAGCCGGACCACGCCCTCGCGCGCCGACGTGCCCAGGGCGTGCCGGTCGTGGGTGAGGTGCTGGTGCGCTGTCTGTCGCGGGGGCCGGGTGAGCCGTTCACCGCGGCATCGGCTGTCGCCGCCCTGACCCCGCCGGAGGAACGTCCGGTCGTCCCCGTCGTCGAGGTCGACGACGAGGTGGTCGTCGCGGGTGCCCTGCTCGGTGGCCGGTACCGGCTGATCCGGGAGTTGGGGGAGGGTGCCTGGGCGGTGACGTGGCTCGCTCACGACGAGAACCTCGACGAGCGGCGCACCGTGAAGCACCTGCGTCCCGGCCGGGTCACACCGGAGCAGGTCAAAGCGGAGTACGACAACGCCGCCGCGCTGCGCAGCTTCCACTGCGCGCGGATGCACGACCGGCTGGCCCGGCCCGCGCCAGGCTGTCTCGTCCAGGAGTACGTGCCGGGCGAGACGCTGCATGCGCTCACGTCGGGCCGGCCCGCGCTGGAGAAGGAGCAGGCCCGCCGGATCGCGATGGACGTGCTCAGCGGGCTGGCCGACGCGCACGAGCGGTCGATCTACCACCGGGACGTCAGCCCGCACAACGTCATCGTGCGGGAGGACGGCCAGGCCGTACTGATCGACTTCGGTCTGGCGTCGAAGGCGGAGTCCGCCCAGTCCGCGGTCGGTTCGCCGCCCTTCACCGCGCCCGAGGTCTGGACACGGCGGACGTGGTCACCCGGTGCCGACATCTACAGCGCGTCCGCGGCCGTACTCCAGGCGATGCTCGGCCGGCTGCCCTACGCCGGCCCGGGGATCGACGAGCGCCGCACGATCGTCCCGGCGACGGCCGAACAGCTGGACCGCTACGGCCGGGCCCTGCTCGACGTCCTCTTCCGCGGTGTCGCCCACGACCCGGCCGACCGCCCGTCCGACGCGCGGGCCTTCGCGGAGGAGGTCCGGCGGGCGAGCGACATCGTCCCCGTCCCCGGGGGCCACCGGGTCGTGAACCCGACGGTCGCGGCACTGCGGGGGCTCTACCGCCACAGCGGGATCGGGAACGCCGGCAACCGGGGGCTCGACGACGCCTTCGCGCGCGACACCTACGTGGCGACCCGCCTGGACACCGAACTGCTCCCGGCGATCGTCCGTGGGGAGCTCGACGTCGTCGTCCTGTCCGGCAACCCCGGTGACGGCAAGACGTCGTTCCTCGTGAACGTGGGTGCCGAACTCGACCGGCAGGGTGCCGTCGTACTGAACGAGGACCCCGCCGGCTGGCGGCGCATCCTCGGCGGCCGGACCTACGCCGCCGTCTACGACGCCTCGGAATCCCATGGCGACCTGAGTTCCGACGCCCTGATCCGGCAGGCGTTCGAGGCCGAGGGACCGCACACGGTGCTGCTGGCCGCGAACGACGGCCGGATCGCCCAGTTCTGCGCCGACCACGCGAATCGCCTCCCCGAGGTCGTCGTCGAGCTCGAGCGACAGCGGTGGGGAGGGACGGCCGGGCCGGACGCGCGGATCGTGCTCGTCGATCTGAAGCGCCGCGCGCTGGCTCTCCCCGACCTCGACCGGCCGTCGTTGGGGGCGAACGTGCTCTCGTCGCTGACGGTGCTGCACCGGTGGGAGGCGTGCGGCGGCTGCGAGGTGCGCCAGGCCTGTCCGATCAAGCGCAACGCCGAACTGCTGCGCGCGGGGCAGGCGCGCCGGACGGTGTCGGAGCTGCTGTTGACCAGCCACCTCCGGCGGAGGCGGCGGGCGACCGTGCGCGACGTGCGATCGGCGTTCGGATGGCTCATCACGGCCGACCGCTCCTGCGACGACATCCACGACGACGTCGAGGCGGGCCGGCATCCCGGGTTGGGGCGCGAGGCCTTCGACCTGGCCTTCGACCCCGCCAGCCGCGACTACCTGGTGCAGGAGTGGGCGGAGCTCGATCCGGCGGGGCTCCCCGCGCCGGCGCTGGCCAGGGCCGCGCGAACCAACCGGCACCTCGTGCCCGACCTCGCCGGGCTGGACACCGCTGCGATGACCCACCTGAAGCGGGCGGCCCTGTTCGGCGCCTGGACGGTCCCCGGCGCCGCCCACGAGGTCCGCAGCTACCGTCACCTCACGGACTTCCTCGACGCGCTCGCCGAGCCGGACACCGGCCTCGCCAGGTTCCTGCTCGGGGTGTCCCGGGTGCTCGCCTTCGTCGGATACCAGGACGAGGGACACCTCGCGCTGCGCGACCGCGCGTTCGACGATCCGGCCGTCCGCTCGATCGTCGTGGTGAAGGAGCTGCCCGCCACCGAGTTCCGGCTGGTCAGCGTGGCCGGCGCCGCGCCGTACGTCGAGTCGTTCCCCGACCAGCTGGAGCTGCGCCACTCCTCGTCCGGCGCCCGACTGCGGATCACCCTCGACACGGCCGAGCTGCTGCTGCGGTCGGCCGACGGAGAGATCCTCGGCGACTCCGCGTCGGCGGCACTGCGCCAGGAGATCCAGGGTTTCGGAGACCGTCTGCGCCTGCAACCCGCGCGCACCGTGCGGATCGTCGACGGTGCCGGGTCGTCGGTCACCGCCACGGCCACCGCCGACGGCCGCATCGTCCGAGGGGACCGTCGATGACGATCACGCTGCCGCTCCCGCTGCGGACCTACCAGTACCGGCCACTGACGGTGTTCTCGTTGCTGGACGCCGACACCGATCGCGTCCTCCCGTCGCTGTTCGAGATGTGCGTCAAGGGCGGCCGGTCGAGCCGGTCGCGCACGGACGCCCGCGACTACGAGGGTTACCGCCGGGCGCTGCTGGACAGCGGTGGGGTCACCGGGTTCGATGACAAGCGCGACCAGGCGCTGCTGGACGGGTGGTTGCGTTCCTGCGTCGTGGACATGGGTGCGGTCGGGCGGGCGAAGACCGGCGAGCAGATGCTCGCGATCGCTCCGCTCACCCTCGCCGCCTACCGGGCAGGTCTCCCGACGAAGCGTGACCGTCACCGAGGTATCGACGACGTCGTGTACCGGCTGCTGCTCGACGCCGTGTCCCGCGACCTGCCCGGTACCGGGTCCGGCGCGTCCACCGCGACGCTGCGCGAACTGGTGACCCGAACCATCGGGCGTGGTCTCGGCATCGGGCCCGGACCGACGTGGGAGCCACGCCTCGAGGATCCGGGCAAGCTCGACATCGGCGCTCTGCTCGCCTTCCGCTTCGTCGAGGGCTTCGCGATGAGCGACGCGCGCGAGGTGGACTCCAGCGCGCCGGAGAGCCCGCTGCCCGGTGTGAGCGCGGCTCTCGGGACGACGCTGCTCGACCATCTGCGGGTCTACGGCGACCTGCTCCCCGTGCCCGCGCTGATGTCGAGCTTCGCGGCCCTGATGGCCACGGGCATCTTCGCGTTCAGCCTCCGCGCGGATGCGGCCGCCCGGGAACTCCTGCGGACGGGGGAGGCGCCTCCCGACCTGTCCGACGGTCCGACGCCCGCGTCCCCGCTGGAGCTGTACTGCGACTTCACCGGCGACCTCGGCTCGGAGTCGGACCGGATGACCCGCAGCTGCGTGGCGCGCGACCTGGACCGGGTCAGGCTCGCGTTCCGCGACCGCATGACGTTCGTCGTGGTGGAGAACGCGCTGCCCCGGATCCCGGGGCAGGCGGAGCGCCGGGTGGGGATGACGGCGGTGGAGCGGCTCGTGCAGCTCGCGGAGCTGCGCGACCATCGGCGCGTCGAGTCCTACGCCGAGGCACGGCTCGACGATCTCGTCGCTGAGGCGCAGTCGTCGGCGGACGCGACCGGGCCGGACCTGGAGCTGCTCCTCCGTCTGCAGTCAGCGGAGACTTCCGAGCTCGACAAGCTGCTCGACGTCCTGGAGCACGTGAACGAGAGCAAGGCGGTACGCAACGCCGCGGCGTGGTTCAAGTCGCTCGGAGGACTCGAGAAGTCCTACGGCCTGCTCCGCGGTGACGTGCGCAACCGGCGATCGTGGCGCTACGCACCTGGCGACGAGCTGCTGACCGCCCTGCTCCTGGCGATCTTCGTGGAGCCCGGTGGGACCGCGCACCGGCCCGCGATGCCGCTGCGCGACGTCCTCGACGCGCTCGCCCACCGGTTCGGGATCCTGATCGACCGCCCACCCGCGTTCCTCGACGGGGCCGAGGCCCGCGAGGCCGCGACCGCCAACCGCGAGGCGTTCACCCAGCGCCTGCAGCTCCTGGGCTGCTTCGACAGCCTGTCCGACGACTTCTCCGTGCAGATCGTCCGCCACCCCCTCGGAGACCAGGCATGACCGTGCTCGCTCCCACCGCCCCGTCGACCTTGCCCGAACTGGTGCTCGACTCGATCGCGAGCCAGATCGTCGCAGAGCTCGAGAACCGCGACGCCGGACACTGCGTCCGGATCGACAGCATCCGTCGTGCCGACGCGGCGCTCCTGGTCCAGGCGGTGCGCGGCCGGTCGGCCGTCGGCGTCGCCGACGTCCACGTCCTGGTCGACAAACCGGGCGAGGCGGACGGCACGTTGTCCGTCCCGGCCGAGCGGGCCGTGGAGCTACGCAACCGCAAGGAGCGGCCGCTCGTGCTGATGGTCCCGGTGGGCAGCGGCTCGGCCGCCAGCTCGCTGGACAACAGCTTCGCGCGGATCGACGTGACCCGGCTGCTCGCGACCGCCGCGGCGAGGCTCGTGGAATCGATCGCGGACCCCGAGATCCGCGCGGGCGTCGGGCAGGTGGCACGGGAGCTGGGCCGCAACCGTCCCGTCGAGGCGTGGGCCCGCTACGTCGCCGCCGTCGCGGGGGATCCGTCGTGGGAGACGGTCGGGGCCGCGCTGTGGACCGTCGGGCTCGTCCCGGACCTCGGAGGGCCCGAGCTGGTCGCCCGACTGGCGCGAAACGCGGCCTGCGTGCGGGCCATCGCCCGGCCGGCCAGGGCGGTGGCGTCCGTGACCGACCGGCTGACCACCGCCGAGGTGGAGGAGGGAGAGACCCGGGATCGGATCGCGCGGTTCCTCACCCGCCCGGACGTCGATCTCTCGGACGCGCCGGCGTGGACGGCGATGCTGCCCCACAACCTCACCTTCGGCGCCTGGACACTCGCCGGACGAACCACGGTCGACATGGCCGGTGTCCGGCTCGAGACGTTCCTCAAGGACGACGGCACCCTCCGCCCGGGCACCCGGCTGAGTCAGGACGGCCCCGGTGACCTGCCCTACGTCGAGACCGGGCCCGACGCGCCGGGCACGGTGGCCGTCGTGTGGCGGACCGATCCGGCCCGGACCGACGCCGTCGACCGGTGGCTGCTGGAGGCGCTGCCGCCCGCCGACCTGCGGGACCCGGACTCGGCGCCTGTGGCGCGGCAGACGGTCAAGGGTGACAAGCGCCGTGCGACCGTCCGCATCGAGATCGCCGAGGAGGACGTCGCCGACAGCGCCCTGCTCGTCGTGCGGCTGACGGCGGTCGACGCCGACGGCCAGCCGGTGCTGCTGCGCAGCGGCGTCGACGCCGTCGACGAGACCCAGCAGTTCGCCGTGCGCTGGGAGGAGGACCCCCTGCCGGGCACCACCCGCCGCGCGTCGGCTCCCTCGCTCGCCCAGGCCCGCCTGGACGCCGCCCTGGAGGGCCAGGACGACCTCCGCGAGGAGAGCCCCACCTGGGACGGTGGCGCGTTCTCCGTCCGTCTCGGGGCCCGGCGGACCACACTGCTCGCGCTCAGCCCGGCGCTGGTCAGCCTGCAGGACAAGCTGCTGCAGGCCCGGGGCCGGGCCGTCGCGTGGGAGGCGGACGGCCGGCTCGGCGAGGTGCTCGAGCCCGACGCGTTCGAACCGATCGCCGGAGCGCTCCCTCCGGCGTTCACCGACCGCCGCCGGCGGCTGTTCGAGAAGCTCGAGAACCGCAGGCCGCGGTACGCGGTGGAGACCGTCCAGTGGGACGACGAGCTGCGCCACGAGGTGTCGGCGTACTGCCAGACCTACCGCCGTGCACTCGACTCCGCGCCGGACGACGAGACGAGGACCGCACTGCTGGCGCTGGACACCGTCCGGTTGTCGATCGACACCGTCGGGCATCCCCCGATCGCGGCCGTGGTGGTGCTCCCGCTGCATCCCCTGCGGCTGTCCTGGGCCGCCGAGTACGACGCGACGCTGACCCGGTGGGCCGGCGAGCTGTCCACGGTCGGCCGGACTGCGGCGAAGCGGAAGCAGTCCGTCGACGCACGTCTGACCCGGCGGATCACTCCGGCGAACCTGCCCTTCGCGATCTACGGCGTGAACGGCCTGCCGTACGTCTACGCGCGCGAGGCGACCCTCGGGACGGGTATCTACCTGCATGCCGACGAGGCCGAGCCGGGCGCCGCGGTCCAGGCCGTGTTCGAGGTGCTCGGCCTCGACCGGAGGGATGTCGCCACCGATCTGCCGCCGTCGGCCGTGGCCGAACGGATCGCGGCCTACCGCGCGGTCAACCCCGGTCAGGACGGGCTGCGCGTCATCGCCTACAACGCCGGGTCCGGCGAGATGCTCGCGCGGGCACTGGGGGAGTCGGTTCTGCGTGAACCCGAGCGCGACGAGGACCTGGCCGCGCCGCCATCCCGACTCGAGGTCACGGCCTACAGCAACCGCCCGTCCTACACCGACCCCGTGCCGGCACTCACGGACCTGCAGCAGGCCGTCGCCTCGCAGCAGGTGCGCGGTTCGCGCTCGCACCTCGCGCCGCCCCTGGGGCTGACCGTCCGCCCGCACGACCGGCTGGCCGAGGACCACCAGGCGGCGAACATCAGCGTCGTCGCAGACCTCGCCGTGACCCGCACGGCCGACTCGGGCAGCCTCGGAGCGGTGGCCGTCCCCGACGCCGCGACGTCGTTCCGCAATCTGTTGACCCCGGCGCAGACCCAGCGGGTCGCAGGCCCCACCCCGGTGTGGCGGACCGCTCCTGCGGCGCGCCTGCGCAACCGGGAGGGCGCGGTCGACGCGGTCGACGCGCACCGCAGCTACCAGGCGGCGCTGGCGATCGCACTGGGTTACGTGTCCGGCACGCTCGCGCTCACGGCCAGCCTTGATCCCGCCCAGGTGGCCACCCTGCAGGCAGCGCACGAGCGATCCGACTGGGTCGTCACCCTGGACCGCAACCTCGGCGTCGACCTGTTCAGCGCGGCGTCCGACGCGGGTGCGCCGCCGTACCTCCTCGACTACGCGCCCGACTTCCTCGAGGGCCTCGGACCGCGGCTGACCGTCACCACCACTCACCGCGGGGAGGTCCAGCGGCTCCTCGCCGACGCGATGGCCGGCCTCGACCTCGCCGCCGTCGACGAGTCGGTGCGGGTCGTGCTGGACCACCTGCAGGTGGTGTCGGGTCGGCTGGCGCTGCGGCTGGTGGGGCGGTCGACCCTCGCCACCGAGGCGGTCAGCCTCGCGGCCCTGATCGCGCACCTGCGGCGGCGCGGGGAGCTCGACGGTTGCCTGGTCGTGCCCGTGGACGCCCACCAGGAGGTGTTCGGCGACCTCCGCGGCGATTCCGGCACGCGGCGCTGCGACGTGATCATCGTCCGGACGACCGCGCGAACGATGCGCATGGAGTGCATCGAGGTGAAGTCGCGGCGCGCCGCAGCGCTCCCCGCGGCGCTGGTCGACGACATCGTCGACCAGCTCGACGCCACCGTCGCGATGCTGAACGACACGTTCTTCCGCACCGACCCGCCTCGCATCGATGCCGAGCTGCAGCGCGCCAGGCTCGGCGGGATCCTGCGCCACCACGCCGACCGGGCACTGGCCATGGGCCTGCTCGACCCGCGCCGCCGCGGTGAGGTCGAGCGCATGATCGAGAAGGTCGAGGACGGGGCGCTCGTGCCGGAGGTCGGTCGGCGCGGGTACGTCGTGAGCCTGTCCGGGAGCGCCGGATTCCCGTCGGAGCACCGCGGAGTCAGGATCGACGTCCTGACCGCGGCGGACCTCGGGCAGGTCGGGTTCACGTCGCGGCGGGGTGCCGCCGCACCGACCCCGGACTGGACGGCTACCCCGGCAGCGCCGGTGCCGCACGCGCGTCTGCGCCCGTCACCACGGCCGCGGTCCGCGCCGACCCCCGCTCCGCAGCGCGCGGCGGAGGTGACGGCCGAGCTGCCGGGGGTGACGCCGCGTCCGGGCGTACCGGCCGACGAGGCGACCGTGACGATCACCGACCCGCTCCGCGGGGTCGAGGCTCCCGTCCCGGCGGCCCCCCGGCCGGCCCAGGACGTCGTCGTGCCCGAGCCGCCACAGGTCGTCGAGGTGGCGCTCGGCCAGGACGCGGGCGCAGCCGAGGTGAGGTGGCGGATCAGCACTTCCGGCAGCCCGCACCTGTTCGTGCTGGGCATTCCCGGACAGGGCAAGTCGGTGACGACCCGTCGCATCCTGAACTCGTTCGCCGGGCAGGGTCTGCCTGCGCTCGTCGTCGACTTCCACGGCGACATGGCCGCCGAACCCGCCGGGGGCGCAGCCGTCCTCGACGCGTCGCAGGGCCTGCCGATATCTCCGTTCGAGCTCGACGAACCGGAGCGGTACCGGGAGGCGGCGTGGGAGCTGTCGGAGGTGATCGGCTACGTGTGCGGGCTGGGCGAGATACAGCGCAACGCCGTCTACGACGGTGTTCGTGCGATCTACGAGGCGAAGGCCCTGCCGCGCCCGGCAGGTCCGGACGACTGGCCGACGATGGACGACCTGGCCACCGCCGTTGCGTCGGTCGACACGTCCGCCCGTACCCGCAACGTGGTCGCCCGTCTGCGCCCGCTGAGCGACTTCGGGTTGTTCGCCGCCCCGGCCGGTAGCCGCCCCTTCGCCGACCTCCTGCGCCAGGGCGTCGTGCTCGACGTGCACGGCCTGATGGAGCAGGTCCAACGCGCCGCGGGTGCGTTCGTGCTGCGGAAGGTCTATCGGGAGATGTTCCGGTGGGGTCAGACCAAGCAGCTCCGCCTGGCGGTCGTCCTCGACGAGGCCCACCGCCTCGCCCGCGACGTCACCCTCCCGAAGATCATGAAGGAAGGGCGTAAGTACGGCGTCGCCGTCGTGGTCGCGAGCCAGGGTGTGGACGACTTCCACCCCGACGTCCTCGGCAATACCGGTACGAAGGTCGCCTTCCGCTGCAACTACCCGCAGAGCCGCAAGGTCGCGGGCTTCCTGCGGGGGAGGAGCGGGCAGGACATGTCGGAGGCGCTGGAGCAGTTGTCCGTTGGCCAGGCCTACGTGTCGACCCCGGATCACGCTGCGGCGCGGAAGGTTTTCATGACCAGGGACTGAGCAGCTTCAGCGAGTACCCGATGCGGATCCAGAAAGAGAGTTGGTCGATGTGACAGGTGAACTCATGAGGTACGTCCTCGACGGACGACGAGTCGCAGTCCGCGATCTCATCGGCTCGGGCCTCCTGTCTCCTGGCGACACTTTGACGTTCGAGCTTCGAGGGCTGTGTCGGTGAGGCGGTCCGGGGTGAGGAGGTAGAGAACGAGCATGTGGATGTCCGCGACGATCTTCACGCCCAGCGCTGCTCGAGGTCGGGGACTCGCTCGGACTTGGCGTCGTCGAGTGCTGCGAGAAGGGCGTCGACGTCTGCGGTGCCGGTGAGCGTCCCTCGGACGCTCCGGCGGTAGGCAGGGACCTTGTGCGCGGTGACGATGCGCAGGTGGCTGCCGGGCTGGACGCCGTGGCGGGCAACCTCGGCGTCGGGGACATGGAGGGGCCCGTCGGGGTCGACGACGAAGTCGAGACCGCCGTCGGGGCGGGGGCTCGCGGTGCTGCTCATGAGGCTGCGAATAGTCGAGCCTGCGTCGGCGGGGTGGCTTCTGCGTGCTCGTCTCGTGGTCGAGCGCGTGCTGACACGGTTCTGACAACAACGTGACCTGGTCAGGAGGTTCTCGGACGACGTCCACGGTCGTCAACGACGAGGTCAGGGGTCCGTAGCTGGGTGGTCTCGGGAGTTCACACCGAAGAGGTCACTGGTTCGATCCCATCGCCCACAGCCGAACGGCCTGGTCACAGCCTTAAGCGAGGCTGCTGACCAGGCCGTTCGTCCGTTCTGGGACGGGGTGAGTGACTAACTGAGTGACTGCCGTTCCCGGTCGGGAAGACCCGGTTCATGACGGTCGCCCCATCGTCGATGATCGGCCGCAGCTGTTTGCGGTAGACCGTCTCCGTCACGGTCGACCCGCCGGCGTGGCCGACCAGCCGGGCGATCTGCTCGATCGGCACCCCTTCGTCGGAGAGCAGGGAGACGAAGCTGTGGCGCAGCTCTCGCGGCGTCCAGGCCGCGGCATCCAGGCCCGCGGCCGAGGCGACGCGGCGGAAACCACGTCGGACGTTCGCGGCGTCAAGATCGGTGCCGGTCTCGGAGGCGAACACCAGGTTGTTGCAGGAGTGGGACAGGCGCCGGGGATGCTCAGCGGGCCCGCAGACCGCCGAGCGCGCCACCGAGCCGCAGCAGCTGCTCGACGCCGCCGTCGAAGTCCGGGGCGATGGTGTTGACGCGCACGTGGTCGGCACCGGCGTCGAGGTGGCGCTGGACCGCGGCGGCGACGTCGTCCGGACGGCCGTGTCCCAGCACCGCGTCGACGGCGTGCGGCGCGGCGTCCACCAGGTCCGCCTCGGTGTAGCCGAGCCGGATGAGGTTCGCAGCGTAGGGAGAGCCCGGCCGGGCGACCACCTGCGACAGGAACGCCGCGGCGGCCCGCCGGGCCGCGTCCCGGTCGTCGTCCACGGCCGCGCTCAGTCCGACGACGAGGAGCTTCTCCGGCCCGATGGTCCGCCGCAGGTGCGCCGTCTGCTCGGGAGGGACGAGCACGGTCAGCACGCCGTCGGCCTGCTCCGCGGCGAGGCCCACCATCCGTGGCCCGCTCGCCGCGAGGATCCGCGGGTAGGTGACCTCCGGCGCCGGGGACATCGCGACGGGCTCGTGCATGCGGCGCAGGTACTCGCGGGCCGTCTCCAGTGGCCGGGCGAAGCTCTGCCCGACCGCGGCCGCCTGCTCGGGGTAGCCGATGCCCAGCCCGAGCGCGACGCGCCCGGGGAACGCCTCGGCGAGCGCGGCGGTGGCGCCGTGGGCGGTCTGCGCGGGCCGCGCCCACATGTTCGCCACACCGGTGGCGAACGCGATCCGCTCGGTGGCCGACAGGAGCAGCGCCAGCTGTACGAACACGTCCTTGCCGCCCACCCCCTCGTTGGCCCAGGCGGCGGGCCATCCCGCATCCTCCAGTGCCCGCGCCGCGGCGCGCTGCCGGTCGGGCGGCACGGCCGGCGCGAACGGGACGTTGGGCAGTGACGCCCCGGCGAGCCCGAGCGACCGACGTCCCCGGGCGATGACGTCGCCGCGCGGACCGGTGCTCACGACGGGCGACCGAGGGTTAGGGTGACAAGTGGAGGAATCATCCACATGACTATGTGGAGGAGTCTTCCACTTGTCAAGGGAGGACCGATGCCCGCAGCGCGCCGTGCCGACGCACTGCGCAACCGCGCCGCCGTCGTGGCCGCCGCGGCGGACGTGTTCGCTGCGCGCGGGGTCGGCGTCCCGCTGGCCGACGTCGCCGCCGCCGCGGGCGTCGGCATCGCCACCCTGCACCGCAACTTCCCCACCCGGGACGCGCTGGTCGTCGCGGTCTACCTGCAGGACATCGACGACCTGTGCGACGGCGTCGCGGAGCTCCTCGCCCGGCACCCGGCCGCGGAGGCGGTCGCGGTCTGGATGCGCCGGTTCGTCGCGGCCGTCGCGGGCCGCGCCGGGATGTGCCAAGCAGTGCGGGCCGTCGTGACCGGTGTCGACCCCGACCTGTGCCGGGTCGCCCACGAGCGCATCGACGCCGCCCTGGGCACGCTGGTCGCGGTCGCGGTCGCGGAGGGGTCGGTGCGCGCGGACGCCGACGTCGGCGACCTCGTGGTCGCGATGAGCGGGTTCTGCCTGATCGCCGACGCGCTGGGCTCCGCCGACTCCGTCTCGCGATCGGTCGGCGTGCTGGTCGACGGCCTGCGGCCGCGGTGAACAGCCACCGCGGGGACGTCCGCGCGTCGATGATCATACCGCCCACGGGCTTCCGCCGGTGTGACCTCTCGTGGTGCCATCTCGGCATGCTCCGTGCGCCCGCCGTGCTCATCGACCCGTTCTGGGTCGGGCGCCGGGGCGACGAGTTCGACCAGCGCTGTCGCTGAGTCCCGCCGCCCCCGGGGTGGCACATCCCCCCGTCGACGGCGTCCGCCTGTGAGGCCGGCGTGAGCACGTCCGCACTTCCCGTCATCGACCTCTCCCGGTTCCGGGGGGCCGACCCGTCGGCGTTCCTGGCCGAGCTGCGCCGGGCCGCGCACGAGGGGGGCTTCTTCTACGTCGTCGGGCACGGTGTCCCTGACGAGGTCACCGGCGGCCTGGCCGAGCTGACCCGCCGGTTCTTCGCGCTCCCGCTGGAGAAGCGCCTGGAGATCGAGAACATCGCCTCACCGCAGTTCCGCGGGTACACCCGGGTCGGCGCGGAGCGGACGGCCGGGGCGGCCGACCGGCGCGAGCAGATCGACATCGGGCCTGAGCGGGCGGCGCTGGACCTCGCGCCCGGCGACCCCGACCATCTGCGGCCCACGGGGAGAACGCGCTGCTCGGCTGGCTGCGTTCGCACCCGGCCGTGGCGCAGCGCTGGTGGCCCGAGGTAGTGGCGCGGACATCGTGACCTGGTCGTTCGAGACCCTGGCACTGCACGCCGGGGCGGCACCCGACCCGGCGACCGGCGCCCGCGCCACAGCGATCTACCGGACCACGTCCTACGTGTTCACCGACGCCGACCACGCCGCCGCCGCGTTCGCGCTGCAGGACCTGGAGACCCACGCCCACGCGCGGCTGTCCAACCCCACGACGGCCGTGGCCAAGGCCCGCATCGCCGCGCTCGACCCGGATGGGTGCGTGTCGCGCAGCGTCGACAGCGCGGTCGCCGGGCGCGGTGTGCGCCCGGCGACAGGGAGGAGGAGCACTCGTCGTCAGGAGCGGAACAGTGCCTTGTTCACCGGCAGCCCGTTCTCCTTGCAGTGGCGCAGGTAGTGGTCGATGAACCAGAACACGTCGTGGGTATCGACGACAGCGCCCTCCTCGTCGACGTACTCGAGGCTGCCGTTGATGACGAAGAAGCCCTCGAAGCCGTTCTCGGTGTAGAGGGTGTGGACCGCCCCCGGGTACTCCTCGACGAAGTCACCGGCCCTCGACACCCAGTCGTACTCGAGGTAGCCCCAGCTGCCCGACAGCGTGTAGGCGGTGACCTGTCCTCGGTGCCGGTGCGTACCGACGGCGCCGGACACCGTGCTCTTGAGCAGGGCATGGGTCCGTCCATTGCGCGGATCGAACGACAGGTAGCGGGTGAGCACCTGTGGACTGCCGTAGGGCATCCACGGCGAGTCGACCTCGTCGGCGGCCAGGTAGGAGTCCTCGACCTGGTGGTCGAGCACTGTCTGCGCGAGAGAGATCAGATCGGTCTGCAGGAGGGAGGTCATTGCGTGTGTTTCCTTTCGGGGGTGGTGGGACGCGCGGCAGTACGACGTCGGTGATGGCCGGCGGGGTCCGGAGCGAGTTGCTCGGGCGGGATGCACGCGCAGCGGGAAGGAGTCCCGCGCTCGCGGGGTGTTGTTGCGGTGGCGGCGCGGCTCGTCCGGGACTGTGCACAAAGGATGCGGACCGCAGCCACCCCTGCGGAAGGTGACTCTCAATGGGCGATAGGCATCTCACCCCCGGCCACCGTGTGCGACGCTCCGGCCGATCCCGCGCGCGGCGGCCTTGAGTACCGGCACGACAGCGAACGCTCGTCCGTCGTTCGGCACGACTGCCGAGAGTGCCGCCACAACGGTGCCCGCACCGTCCCGCACCGGGACGGCCACGCCCGTCGCGTCCACGTGGATGTGCCCGTTGTTGACCACGTGCCCGTCCCGGCGGACATCCGCGAGCACCTGCCGCAGCCGCCGCGGATCGGTCACCGTGTACGGGGTGAAGCGCTTCAGCGCCCCGAACAGGATCTTCTCGCGCACCTCCGCCGGGCCGTGGGCGAGCAGGACCATGCCCGACGACGAGGCGTGCAGCGGTAGCCGCCCGGCGATCCGGGTGATGTTGACGACCGCGCCCGGAGCAGCGAGCCGCTCCAGGAACAGGACCTCCTGCCCGTCGAGCACACCGAGCTGCACGCTGTGGCCGACGACGGCGTGCAGGTCCTCGAGGTAGGGCATGGCCGCCTCGCGCAGGGTGAGCGCCGGTGAGGCCCGCTGCGCCAGCTCCCACATCCGCATGCCGATGTGGACGCGGCCGTTCTCGGTGCGGGTGAGCAACTCGAGCCGGACCAGCTCGGCGATCAACCGGGACGCCGTGGCCACGTGCAGCCCGGAGCGGCGGGCGATCTCGGTGACGGTGAGCTCGCGACGGTTCGAGCCGAACACCTCGAACAGACGAACGGCGCGCGACAGCACCGACTCCCCGGTCGCCACCCTAGGCATGGCGGGGCCGCCTGCCATCGGCGCCGGGCCGGTGCCGGTTCCTGTCGACCCGCGCTGCGCAGCGCCTGCCCAGGCTGTCGAGTTCCATCCCTACGACCTCGAGTTCGGCTCTGCTCACGCGTGCGATGCGATCGTCGACGACAGCAACCCGACTCAGGTGTCGGTCCATCCGATCCGGCCCTACGGGGCCGCCGGTCGGCCCGGCTGCGCCGTCCCACACGCCTTCATCACGCGCCTGGGCACGACGTTCCCACTGCAGAACTCGATGCACGGCGGCAACTCCTCCTCGTTGCAGGTGGGGATGGCGGATCGAGGGTCGAGGCGGCTCGCGAGTTCTCGGCCGGTTCCGGGAGTGCGATCGAGGCATGGACCTCGGTGTGCGACGACGGCGATCTCGTCGATACCCGGCTCGCCCGGCTGCGCGGCGCGAGATCGGGCGCAACGGCGATCGTGACCAGTGGTGATCTCGACGGTGGAAGGCTCACCCGGGTCGGCGGCGGGTCGGACATCGCCCGACCCGCCGCCGGTGACGGGCTCCACTCGGCTGTTGAGCTGATCACCGAGTCGGGGTGGCGCAGGTGCTTGCGGGTCTCCAGCTCCTCGTTGCTGACGAAGGTCAGCATCTCCACTCCCTGCTCGCAGGCCATGACGACCACGAAGCGGAGCTCGGTGTGGCCCGGGTTCGCGGCCCGGTGGTGGATGCGGTCGATCAGGAGGCCGTGTCCTCGACCGTCTCGAACGGCCAGGTGGTGCGGTGGTCGGCGAGGTCGAGGATCGTGGCGGCGTCGTCGAACGGTGGGTAGATCCACTCGCTGTTGATGGTGTGCTTGAGCTTCTTGGCTTCGGCGCCGGTCTGGGCGACGGTGCGGTCCCATCCGGTGGTGAGCACGGCCCCGTAGGGGCCGAGGTCCAGGCAGGTGACGTAGGGGTTGGGCGCGAACGGGACGAGGGGGAGCCCGAGGGTGTCGGCGCCGACGTTGGCCCCGGCGAGCTTGCCCTGGGGGACGGCGTGTTGGCAGCTCTGCATGACGACGTGGCCGTCCTCGGCGACGGCTGCGGCGGTGTCGCCCGCGGCGTAGACGCCGTCGACCCCGATCACGCGCAGGTGCTCGTCGACCGCGAGTCTGCCGATGGCGTCGCGGCTGCCGGGGATCTGGCCGGTCAGGGCGCTGGCGCGCATGCCGGCGGTCCAGATGACGGTGCGGGTGGGGATCACGGTGCCGTCGGACAGGACCGCGCGCTGCGGGTCGAGCGACTGCAGGGAGGTGTTGAGCAGGACCTCGACGCCGGCGTGTTCCAGGGCGGCGAGGATCTCCGGGCGGGGGCCGGGGCCGAGCTCCGGGCCGACGGCGTCGGCGCGCTCGACCAGGACGACGCGGACCTCGCGTCCGCCGGCGGCGGCGCGGATCCGGGTGGGGAGTTCGGTGGCGACCTCAAGACCGGTGAACCCGGCGCCGACGACGACCGCGGTGAAGCGCTCGTCGCCGCCGGGCACCGTGCCGAGCCGTCCGATGTGGGACTCGAGGGCGGCCGCGGCGGGCAGCGTGTCGACGTCGAAGAGGTGTCGGGCGCCTTCGACCGGTGGGGTCAGCACGCGGCTGCCCGAGGCGAGGACGAGTCGGTCGTAGGTCAGCTCCAGCGTCGAGCCGTCCCGGCCCAGTGCGGTGACGGTGCGGGTGGCGGTGTCGATGCCGGTGACGGTGGCGGCGACGCGTCGCACGCCGATCGGACCGAGGACCCGGTCCAGGGCGACCCGCTTGCCCTGCGCGTCGTCCTCGTAGAGGCGCGGCCGGATGGTGAGGTCGTCCGCGGCGCTGATCAGCGTCACGGTGACGGCGTCGTCGGGCGCGCCTGCCTCGCGTCGTGCGCGCACGGCACCGGCCGCCGCCCAGACCCCGGCGAACCCGCCGCCGATAACCAGGATATGAGACATCCAGTTTCTCCAACCTCGTCGGCGCCGCGGGCGCGCATCGGGAACGGTGAACGGTGCGAGGGGTCAGCCGGTGGCCGGCGGTCGGTGACGCGTCGAGTGGTGCGTCGGACCTCGTCCGCGACTTGATACTGCATAACCTGGATATCGAATGTCAAGGTTCTTGCGCCGTCGGATGTGCGGGACGAGGTGGGCTCCGTCTGCGGGATCTTCCTGCAGGATCCGAACTTCCCCGTGCGTCGATCCCCGCTGCAGCGCCCGGCCCACGGCCTCCTCGTCCGTGGAGTCACCACGACGCAGAACGGATCGAGTGGCGTCCAGTCCGAACCGGAGCATCTCGGCCGTGGTGATCTCCGGCGCGGGCGTCCGGTCCTGCAGGAGGGCTCCGGTGCGGTGGGCCGCTCTCACGGGCGCAGCGAGCCGGTCGGGCCGCCGGCGAACATCACCCCGAGCAGCGTGGACCTGCCGGATTCTTGCGCGCGTGCCGTGCCGCGGCGGGGGTGCTCCGGGCCCCACGTGCACAGGCCGTGACGGCGGTCCGCCCGGTTCCCGGTCGTCGGTGGATGGACGGGCGTGCACAGGGTCCTTGCGGTCAGCGGGCCGCGAGTCGCAGGGTCCGCACGGTGGTGCGGACCACCTGCTCCTTGGCGAGGGCGGCGAGGCGGCCGGTGACGACCAGGTCGGTGGGGGAGTCGTCGCGGCGGACCTTCTGGACCAGGCCGTCGTGGCGGCCGAGGCTCAGCACCTGGGCCTGGTAGCGGAACCGCAGGGGGCGGGGCTCGTCGCCGGTCAGGTCGGCGGCTGCGTTGCGCCCGGCGCGGGTGCCGACCGGAAGCGCGGTGGCGCACGCCATGCGCAGGGCGCCGGCGTCGCGTGTCCAGGCCCCTGCGGCGTCACCGGCGGCGTAGACGTCAGGGTGTGACACCGCCCGGAGGTGCTCGTCGACGGTGATCCGGCCGTCGGCGCCCACGGTGATACCGGCGGCGGTTGCCAGCTCGGTGTTCGGTTGCAGGGAGGCGTTCCAGACGACGGCGTCGGCGTCGAGGTCGGCCGGTGTGACGGCGGCGCCTTCCCGCAGGGTCACGCCGAGTGCGCGCAGCACCTCGCGGACGTGGGCGCGGCCCTTCGGCGAGAGCGACGGGCCGACCTGGCCCGCGGTCACGAGCTCGACCTCCCAGTCGGTGACCTCGCCGAGCTCGGCGGCGGTCTCGATGCCGGTGGCGCCGCCGCCGACGACCACGAGCCTGCCGGGGCCGTCCTGCAGTCTCTTGTGCAGCTGGGCGGCGGTCTCGGAGGTGAAGACGCGGCCGTCGCCGTCGCCGGTGCCGCGGGTGCGGCTACCGAGTGCGTAGACCAGGCGGTCGTAGCCGAGCTTCTCGCCGCTGTCGGTGGTGACGATCCTCTGGTGGGCGTCCAGGGCGGTGGCGCGGGCGGGCACGTGCCGGATGCGCTTGCGTCGCAGCAGCGGGGCCAGCGGGTGACCGATCGTGGCGCGACCCGCGGCGAGCTCGTGCTGGCGGACCCGCTCGGTGAACTCCGAGGACGGGTCGACCAGCGTGACCGTCGCGTGGTCGGCCGCGCGCAGTGCCGCCATCAGCCCGCCGTACCCGGCCCCCAGGACCAGTACCCGCGCGCTCTCATCCTGCTTCGTCGTCTCCATGCCCTTATGACGACGCAGCCGTCCCGGATGTGAGGTCGCGTCGTGGCTGCGTCGTCATGCCACCCGTTCAGGTCTGCAGCATCCGGATGATCATGTCGAAGTGGCCGACGGTGGCTCGGGCAGCCCGGTCCGGGTCGCCTGCTTCCAGTGCGAGGAGCAGTGATTCGTGGTCGGTGCCCCGGTGTCGGGGAGCTCCGGCTCGTCGACGAGGTCGGTGAGTGCGGCATCGAGGGACTGGCGCAGCTGGCTGTAGAGCTCGCTCAGGAGCCGGTTCCGCGCGGCGGCGGCGACGGCCCCGCGGAACCGCAGGTCGGCGGCGACGGAGGACGATGCGTCGTCACCGACGAGCGACCGGCGCTCGTCGAGAAGTTCCCGCACGGTGACGAGTTCCGCCGCCGTCGCGGGTGATGCGGCGAGGCGGGACGCTCACCGTCTTCGACCTCGGCAGGTTCGGCGTGGAGCAGTTCACCGCCGGGATCAACCCGCCTGATCCTGCGCACCACCCTCTCCTGCGACCACCGGGCGATCGACGGCGCCGCCGGCGCGTCGTTCCTGTGAACGCCCGCAGCGCTGCTGCCGGACCCGCTGCGGACCCTGGGCGATGGGGAGCCGGTCAGCCGACCGGTCGTCCGTAGGCGCGACGGGTCGCGTCCCGGGCCCCGGGGGCGTGGCTGTCGGCTTCGCTGCGTACGTCGTCGATGGTCTGTGCGGCCAGCTCGCGCCTCCACGCGAGCTCGGCCCGTCGCATCGATGCGCTGATGGTGCACGGTGCGTCGAAGGAGGATCCCGGCAGGGACTCGCCCACTCCCCGTAGGCGGATCTCGGTGCAGCGGAAGGCCTCCTGGGTGCCTTCGACGGCTGCCACCACGTCCATCAGGCTGATCGAGGACGCCGGTCGGGCCAGCCGGAATCCGCCGCGCGCACCGGGCGTGGACTCGAGGATCTCCGCCCGGGCCAGGGCTTGGAGCTGCTTGTTCAGGTAGGGGGCCGGAAGGTCGTGTCCGGCGGCGAGCTGGCCGACCGTGACCGGTTCGTCGTCGTCGAGCCATGCCAGGGTGAGGAGTACGTGGAGCGTCCATTCGACGCCCTGGCTCATCCGCACTCCGATACAGTACAACCTTGATAAGAAATATCCAGGATCGGGACGAGCGGTCGGGCGTGCGGAGGTGCTGCACGTCGCGGACCGCTCAGAGCCCGTCTCGGGCGGCGTCCGGCCGGCGATCGCTGCCCAGCTCGCCCGAGACGGCGGCGGCGGTACGGAGGAACAGCGGGACGGTGGTCGATTCCAGGTGCTGCGGTGTCACTCGGCCTGTCGAGGTCGAGAACGCCGGCGCGGCGACGACGGCCGGTGGGCACCGCCGCGTCGCTGCACGTCGCCTGTGCCACTCCGGGCGCGACGTGGGGAGCGAGCTGTTCGGGCCGCTGCTGATGTCCGCCGCCGCGTGATCTCCTCGCGTTCCGGGCGACGCACCCGACGGGGCGGACGCCGCATCTGCCGGTCGGGAGGATGCGCATGGATCGGTGACGATGTGGCCGGCACGAACGTCAGGCGCCTGACGTTCCGGTGCCCGACGTCGTCCTGGTGTCGAGGGGTGGTGACTATGGCCGGTCAGGAGATCGACGCCGAGGTGCTCGGCGAGCGGCGGCACTTGCTGTCGCTGGCCTTCCGGATGCTCGGGACGGTGGCCGAGGCCGAGGACGTCGTCCAGGAGACCTACATCCGCTGGTATCGGATGAGCCGGGCTCAGCGTGACGCCGTGGAGGTCCCGCGGGCTTGGCTCACGCGAGTTGCGAGTCGGGTGTGCCTCGACGTGCTCGGTTCGGCTCGGATGCGCCGCGAGCGCTACGTCGGCCCGTGGCTGCCCGAGCCGGTGCCCACGCTCGCGTTCATCGACCCGAAGCGGGACGACCCGGCGGAGCGAGCGACTCTCGACGAATCGGTCAGTACGGCCTTGCTGGTCGTGCTGGAGTCGATGAGCCCGGCCGAGCGGGTTTCGTTCGTTCTGCACGACGTCTTCGCGGTGCCGTTCGCCGAGATCGCCGAGGTCGTCGGGCGCACGCCGGCGGCCTGCCGCCAGCTCGCCAGCTCTGCCCGAAGGCGAGTGCACAGCGCCCGAGAGGCGAAGGTTTCCCGGGCGGCCCACGACGCGACGGTGCGTGCGTTCGCCGCGGCCGCCCGGGCCGGGGACCTGGCCGGGCTCATCGCCGTGCTCGACCCCGACGTCGTCCTGCGCTCGGACGGTGGTGGCATCGTGTCCGCGGCCCGGCACCCGGTCGTCGGTGCCGACAGGGTCGCTCGCTTCCTGCTCGGCGCGCTGGAGAAGAACCCGGCGGCCGAAGTCATCGACCAGGAGACCCCGGACGGTCTCGGATTCGCCCTGTGGGTCGAGGGGCGGGTGACAGGGGTCGTGACGATGGAGGTCACGCGGTCCGTGGTGACCGACGTCCGGATGGTGCTGAACCCCGAGAAGCTGACCTTCTGGAACTGAGCCTGACGAACCTGGTCGCCAACACCTCCGTCGAGCAGATGAAGGGCCCGGCGCAGGCCCGCCGTGCGCCCGGTGCGATTCGATGGCGCCTACTTCCGCCTCACGGTGACACCCGCGGCTCCTCGCCGAGGAGGCCATCGGGGATCTGATGCACGTCCGCCGCGCCCGCTGCCCAGCGGCTGTGATCGCGGTCTCCATCGGGCGCCGGCTGTCACGCCGCGCTGCACCGTCGACGTCCTCATGATGATCGCTGACCCCACGAGAGAGGTTCCGCCGATGCAGCAGCGTCTGAAGATGGAGAAGGTCGCTCCCGAGGCCTACCGCAAGGTGCTCGACCTGAACACCTATGCCATGGCCAACGTCGACCCGACACTGCTGGAACTGGTCAAGCTACGTGCCTCGATGATCAACGGCTGCGCCTTCTGCGTGGACATGCACAGCACGGACGCGACCAACGCGGGTGAGAACCCCCGGCGGCTGTTCGCCCTGTCGGCGTGGACCGAGTCCTCCTTCTTCACCCGGGAGGAACGGGCGGCACTGGCTCTGACCGACGCCGTGACGAGGATCGGCGAAGCGGGTGTTCCCGACGCGGTCTGGGACGAGGCGCGCGCGGTCTTCTCCGAGAAGGAGATCGCGGACGTCGTGATGGCCGTCATCATGATGAACGCCTTCAACCGGATCGCGGTCAGCACCCGCCAGACCCCCCGCCTGGACGCATGAGCGGAACCGCACCCGAGACACGGGCGGCCGGCCCGGTGCCGCCCGCCCGCCCGGCCTACTGCGCTCCTGGCGCGGTTGCCGGGCGAGATGGCCGCGGCGACGTGTTCGAACGGCACCGGTCGACGCTCCTGAGCGTGGCGTACCGCATCCTGGCGAGCTCCGCCGA
This sequence comes from Pseudonocardia abyssalis, assembly GCF_019263705.2. Classification (NCBI taxonomy): domain Bacteria; kingdom Bacillati; phylum Actinomycetota; class Actinomycetes; order Pseudonocardiales; family Pseudonocardiaceae; genus Pseudonocardia; species Pseudonocardia abyssalis. Next base: position 2,403,825 of record NZ_JADQDK010000001.1, on the reverse strand, counting down.
TGCCGAAGACATCGTCCAGGAGGCCTGGCTCCGGTGGGATGCGACGGACCGGACGGGCGTCGAGGCACCCCGCCGGTTCCTGATCACGGTCGTGTCGCGGCTGGCGATCGACCGGGTTCGTGTGGTCACCCGTCGCCGGGAGACCTACGTCGGTCCCTGGCTCCCCGAACCAGTGCACAGCGCGACGGCAGTGCTCGGGCCCGCCGAGACGGCCGCCCAGAGGGACACCCTCTCCCTCGCCACTCTGCGGCTCCTGGAGCGGCTCTCGGCGCCCGAGAGAGCGGTGTTCGTGTTGCGGGAGGCGTTCGACCTCCCGTACGCGGAGATCGCCGGGATCCTGGACCTCACCGAGGCAGGTGCCCGCCAGTTGCACCGGCGCGCCTCGACGAGGCTCGCCGCCGGTCGGCCCCGCTACACCGCAGACCTGGCCATCCACCGCAGGCTCGTCGAGCGCTTCCTCGCCGCCGCCGGCAGCGGGGACCGGGAGTCCCTGCAGTCGCTGCTCGTCCAGGACGTGACGCTGTGGAGCGACGGTGGAGGGAAGGTGCGAGCCGCGCTCCGGCCGGTGTCGGGTGCCGACCGGGTTGCCCGGTTGCTGTGCGGAATCCTCGCCAAGCACTCCGCACCCGTCCTCCGGATCATCGAGATCAACGGTCATCCCGGACTGCTCGTCGAGCTCAGCGGGAACTGGCACGTCTGCTCGGTCGAGGTCACCGAGGCCGCTCTGATCTCGGGCGTGCAGTGGATGTCGAACCCGGACAAGCTCGAGCGCCTGCTCGGGGTCGACCGGCTTGCGAGGATGTGGCTGTGATCGTCCTCGGCATGGTCGCGCGGCATCGCGTCGCGGTCTCGGCGTCGCCGCAGGTGTAGCCGGACACACCGTGGAACGCCTGAGGCTGAGGGAAGGGCCGGGACGCCCGGAACCGCCTGCGGCCTGCTCACACCGAAGCGGCCACTGGTTCGACCCCCAGTACCGCCCAGAGACGAACGGCGTCCCCTGACCGCCGACACCCGCCGGCCTCGGCAGTTCAGAGCCCGAACGGACGCCGCGGATCGTCCGCGGCTCCACGATGAGGAGAGTTCGCCGGCTCGGCAGGTGCAGCAGCGGAGACGACGAGGGCAGCCACCATCGAGCGTCGACGAACACCCAGCTTGGACAGGATCCGCTCGACGTGACCATCGGCGGTCCGTGGGGCGATGACGAGCTGTGCCGCGATCTCCCGGTTGGTCAGCCCCGCCGCCACCAGACCGGCGACCTCCCGTTCCCGGCGGGTCAGCACGGCCAACGGCTCCGCGTCGTGAGCTGCTCCCGTCCGTGGCCGTCCGAGCTGCTCGATCAGGTCCCGGACGATCTGCGCCTCGTCCTGGTCGACGATGACGGCCCTGGCGACGGTGGCGAGGTCGTCGACGCCGGAGCGGGCGGCGATCGTGGCTGCTGTGGCGGTCCACGCACGGCTGAAATCCCAGCCCAACGACTCCGGTTCGGTCCCGATCGCGGTGAACAGCCCCACGGCCGTGACGGCGAGCTCGTCGGCCCGCGCGGCGTCACCCCGGGACTCGGCGACGACCGCCAGCAGGGCGACGGTGCCGGCGATACACACCCGGTCCCGGAAGTTCCGCTGCACGAGGAGGACCTCACGCAGCGCGTCCTCGGCGGCGGCCGGGTCGCCGAGCTTCCACCGCGCGTAGGCCCGCATCCACCAGGCCCAGCCGTGGTTGAGGTGGTCTCCGGTGGTGCCGGCCCGGTCCACGACGTCCGTGGCGACGCTCTCCGCCTCGGCGCCCCGGCCCACCGACGCCAGGGCGTAGGACTGCATGAACCGCGCACTCATCTCCAGTGCGTCCGCGCCGCGGCGGCGGTGGCCGGTCGCCGCGCGGTCGAGGTGGACGATCGCGTCCTCGGCTCGCCCGGAGAACACCTCCAGCAGCCCCGTCCAGTGGTGGATGTGCGCCTCGACGTCGATCTCGTCGGCGAGACCGGCCAGCGCGTCGATGTAGCGCGCGGCGCCGTCGAGGTCGCCCTGCAGCATCGACACCCAGGACGCGACCCACAGACCGTGCCCCCGGGTCGGCGTGCTGATCCCCTCCTTGTCCAGGAACAGTGCGAGCCAGCGTCGGCCCTCGGCGAGGTGCCCGCCGCTGAGCCAGTGGTAGCGCAGCGTCGCTGCGAACTCCAGGCCCGCGTCGTGTTCCTCCTCGACCACCGCGGACCAGCTCAGCGCCGCCGCGTAGTGCGGGCGCTCGGCGTCCATCTCCTGCAGGGCATCGACGTGGGTGGGCCGCGCCCAGCCGCGGACGACCGAGGAGATCCGCGCGAGGTAGTAGTCGCGGTGGCGGCGACGCAGCGGCGCCACCTCGCCGGAGGCGATCAGCCTCTCCATCGCGTACTCGCGGATGGTGGAGAGCATCCGGTAGCGCATCCCGCCGGGCAGCCGCTCGGTGAGCAGGACGGACCGGGCGACGAGCCGGTCGATCCCGTCCAGCACCTCGTCGCGGGCCAGCTCGTCGAACCCGCAGACGTCCTCGGCCGCCGCGATGTCGAACGACGTGGGGAACACCGCGAGCCGTGTCCACAGCACCTGGTGCGACGGCGAGCAGAGCTCGTAGCTCCAGTCGATGACTCCGCGCAGGGAGCGGTGCCGGGGCTCGTGCCCGCCCGGATCGCGCGGCTCCATGTCCAGTCGGCCGTTGAGCCTCTCCAACAGCTGACCCACCGACAGGCTGCGGAGGCGGGTGGCGCACAGCTCGATCGCCAGCGGCAGACCGTCGAGCTGGGCGGTCAGTTCGGCGACGGCCCGGGCGTCGTCCACGCCGATCTCGAAGTCCGGGTCGACGGCACGGGCCCGTTCGACGAGCAGCCTCACGGCATCGGACTCCAGGAGTTCCTTCACGCGGGTGCCGGTGGACACCGACGACGGCGCCGGAACGGACAGCGGAGGTACCGCCAGCACCCGTTCCCCGGTGAGCCCGAGCGATTCGCGGCTCGTGGTGAGCAACCGCAGTCCGGCAGAGGCCGCGAGCAGGTCCCGCACGACGGGCGTGACCAGGGGGAGGATGTGTTCGCAGTTGTCCAGGACGAGGAGCAGCCTACGATCGGCGAGGTGCGCGGCCAGCTTGTCCTCGGGCGGGCGGGCGGATTGGTCCGCTATGCCCAGCCCGGTCAGCACCGCGCCGGCGACCGAGGCGCGGTCGGCGCTCAGGTCGAGATCGCCGAGCGGGACGAACCAGACGCCGTCCGGGTAGGTGTCGTCGACCGACCAGGCCACCTCCAATGCGATCCGGGTCTTGCCGACCCCACCTGGGCCGGCCAGCGTGACCAACCGGGACCCGCGCAGCGCTGCTTCGACCGCGGCGATCTCCGAGACGCGGCCGATGCACGCGTCGACCGGTCGTGGGGCTCTGGGCACGGACCGTCTCCTCGTCGTGGCGGTCTTCCGGTGGGACGGGCCGGTCCGGTGCGGCCCGCCTGCCCTGCGCCCGGGACCGGGCCATTCTGACGGCTGCGGTCCGGCGGGTCCACCAGACCTCCGGTGCGGCCGCACCGGGGACGCGGGCCCGGCGAGCAGAACACGAGGGGGCGGTCGGCGGCACACCTGAACGGGTGGGGTGGGTCGAACAGGTGGACGGGTGGACCGAACAGGTAGCCGGAAGGGGTAGAACACCCCGTGTGGACGGAGTGGGCCCGGCCACACCATTCCCGCCATGCCCCACACACCTGATGTCGACGTCGTGGTCGTCGGTGCCGGCTTCGCAGGTCTGTACTCGACCCACAGGCTGCGCAACCTGCTCGGACTCACCGTCCAGTCCTTCGATGCCGGTTCCGGTCCGGGCGGGACCTGGTACTGGAACCGCTATCCCGGTGCCCGCTGCGACATCGAGAGCGTCTGGTACTCCTACTCCTTCGACGAGGACCTGCAGCGGGAGTGGCGCTGGAGCGAGCGCTTCGCCGGCCAGGCCGAGATCCTGCGCTACCTCGAGCACGTCGCCGACCGGTTCGACCTGCGGCGCAGCTACCGCTGGAACACCCGCGTCACCTCGGCCGTCTGGAACGACGACGAGCACCACTGGACGGTCTCCACCGACGACGGCGCCACCACCACCGCACGCTTCGTCGTCTCCTGCGCCGGCAACCTCAACGTGCCCAAGGAGAACGAGTTCCCCGGCCAGGAGACGTTCGCAGGCGAGGTCCACCGGACCAGCGCCTGGCCGCACGAGGGCGTGGACCTCACCGGCAAGCGCGTCGGCGTCATCGGCACCGGTGCGACCGGCATCCAGCTGATCCCGCGGGTCGCGGAGCAGGCCGCTCACCTCACGGTCTTCCAGCGGACCCCGAACTTCGCCTGCCCCCTGGGCAACCGCGCGGTCGACGACGAGGAGTTCGAGGAGATCACCTCGAACTACCCGGAGCTGCGCCGCCGCTCGCGCGCGAACTTCGGCGGTGCGCCGTACCCGGACCCGATGCCGTCGGCGCTGGCGGTGAGCGACGAGGTGCGCGACGCGGAGTACGCCAAGTACTACGACGGTGGCGGATTCCGCATGCTGCTGTCGGCGTTCGCCGACGTCATCCTCGACAAGAGGGCCAACGACACCGCGTCGGACTACATCCGGGACCGGATCCGCGAGCGGGTCGAGGACCCTCGGACCGCCGAACTGCTGTGCCCGACCGACCACCCGTACGGCACGAAGCGGGCGCCGTTCGAGACCGGGTACTACGAGGCCTTCAACCGCGACGACGTCGACCTCGTCGACGTCGGCTCCGCGCCGATCACGGCGATCACCCCGACGGGCGTCAGGACCGCCGTGGGCGAGTACGAGCTGGACGTCATCGTGCTGGCCACCGGTTTCGACGCCTTCACCGGCTCCCTGCTGAAGATGGGTTACGTGGGCCGCGGAGGGACGAGCCTGAACGAGAAGTGGGAGCACGGCCCGTCGACCTACCTGGGCATCGCGGTGCCGGGGTTCCCGAACCTGTTCACCATCACCGGCCCGCAGAGCCCGGTCGCGCTGTACAACAACCCGCTCGCCATCGAGGATCACGTCGAGTTCGCCTCGCGGGCGATCGAGCACACCCGGTCCCGCGGTGCGACGGTGTTCGAGGCGACAGAGGACGCGGCAGCCGAATGGGGCCGGATGACGGTCGGCGTGGGCGATCTGACGCTCCTGCCGCTGGCGCCGAGCTCCTTCTACACGGGGTCCAACGTGCCCGGGAAACCGCGCGTGATGCTGTTCTTCGCCGGGGGTGCGCCGCTCTACCGCGCTATGTGCGACCAGGTCGAGGGCACCGGCTACGGAGGGTTCGCGGTCGACGGCGCCGCGGCGCCGATCCCGCCGATGGTGCTGCTCGATCCGGCGGCCGCGATGGTCACGGGCATCATGATCGGCCAGGAGCAGCGTCCCTTCGAGCAGCTCACCCTCGAGGAGCAGCGCGGGGCGTTCGAGAGCTTCACGTTCCTGCAGCGGCCGCCGCGGGCGAGCGTCACCACCACCGAGGTCACCTATCCGGGCGCCGCCGGGCCGCGCACAGCGCTCGTGCACGTTCCGGACGAGCAGGGCCCGCTGCCGGTCGTCGTGTTCTACCACCCCGGTGGCTGGGTCGGCGGCAGCGTCGGTGTCTCCGCCGAACCCTGCTCGGTCATCGCCGAGGAGCTGGGCGCGGTCGTCATCGCACCGAGCTACCGGCTCGCTCCCGAGGACCCGCAGCCCGCAGCGGGTGACGACGCCTACGCGGCTCTCGCGTGGGCCGCCGAGGTCGCGCCCGAGTACGGCGGCGACCCGACGCAGCTGTTCGTGGTCGGCGAGAGCGCCGGCGGCACCCTGGCCGCCTGCCTGGGCGCCCGGGTCCGCGACGAGGGCGGCCCGGCGATCGCGGCCCAGGTCCTGATCTACCCGGCCATCGATCCCGATGCGGACACGCCGTCCCGGCGGCTGTACGCGGCGGGCCCGCCCATCACCGTGGCGGCGATGGACCAGATGTGGCAGACGTACCTCGGCGCGAACCGCGTGGGGACGCGCCCGGCGGGCGCGATCCCGGGTGCCATCGAGTCGGTCGCGGGACTGCCCGAGACCCTGCTCGTGACCGTCGAGCTCGACCCGCTGCGCGACGAGGGCGAGGAGTTCGCCCACCGACTCGCCGCGGCGGGCGTACCGGTCGAGACGGTGCGCGTGGAGCGGCTGATCCACGGGGTGCTGAACATGTCCGGCGTCGTGCCGCGAGCCCACGAGATCACCGACGCGGTCGTCGACTACCTGCGTCGGCGGGTGGCGCAGGGCGACCGGGTCCTCGTCCGGGGCTGACCCGACCCGGCGGGCCCGGGGCGAGCGCTCGACAGCCGCCCCGGGCCTGCCCGCCACCACCGTTCCCCGAGCAGACGAGGCCGTCGTGAGCGACACCCCCACCCACCCCGACAACGATCTGGTGACCACGGACGTGCTGGTCATCGGTAGCGGACCCGCCGGCGGCTCGGCCGCGCTCTTCCTGGCCACCTACGGGGTGGACCACATCGTGATCACGAAGTACCGGTGGACCGCGAACACCCCGCGGGCGCACATCACCAACCAGCGCACGGTCGAGATCCTGCGCGACATGGGGATCGAGGACGACGTGACCGCGCAGGCGGTGCCGTCGAAGCTGATGGGCGACACCGTCTTCTGCTCCAGCCTGGCGGGGGACGAGATCGGACGCGTCCGCACCTGGGGCACGCACCCCGCTCGTCGGGCCGACTACGCGCTGGCCAGCCCGTCGGACAACTGCGACCTCCCGCAGACGCTGCTGGAGCCGATCCTGATCAGGCGGGCCGCCGACCGCGGCAGCCGCATCCGCTTCGACACCGAGTACGTCGGCCTCGTCCAGGACGACGACGGCGTCACCGTGACCGTGCGCGACCGGCTCGCCGGTCTCACATACCGCATCCGGGCGAAGTACGTCATCGGCACCGACGGCGGGCGCAGCCAGGTCGCCCGCGACGTGGACCTGCCGTTCGAGGGGCGGATGGACGTCGCCGGCAGCATGAACATCGTCTTCCACGCCGACCTGTCGCGGTTCGTGGAGCACCGGCCCAGCGTCCTGTACTGGGTGCTGCAGCCCGGGTCGAACATCGGCGGGATCGGGATGGGCCTGGTCCGGATGGTCCGCCCGTGGGACGAGTGGCTGATCGTGTGGGGCTACGACATCACGCGGCCGCCGCCGGAGGTCGACGACGCGATGGCGACGAGGATCGTCCATGACCTGGTCGGCGACGACTCGATCCCGGTGACGATCCGTTCCACCTCGCTGTGGGGCAACAACAAGATGTACGCCACCCGCTACCGCTCGGGTCGGGTGTTCTGCGCGGGCGACGCCGTCCACCGGCACCCGCCGTCGAACGGTCTGGGGTCCAACACCTCGATCCAGGACTCCTACAACCTCGCCTGGAAGCTCGCTGCGGTCCTCTCCGGGCGCGCGGGGGAGGGGCTACTCGACTCCTACGACGCGGAGCGGGCTCCCGTCGGCGAGCAGATCGTCCTGCGGGCCAACAAGTCGATCGAGGAGTTCGGGCCGATCTTCGACGCGCTCGGCTTCACCTCCACGAACGACCCCGCTCAGCACCTCGCGAGCATGCGGGCCCGTGGCGACGACACGCCGCAGGCCGCCGAGCAGCGGGTGGCCCTGCGCAAGGCGCTGGAGCAGAAGGACTACGAGTTCAACGCCCACGGCGTCGAGCTCGGCCAGCGCTACCGGTCCGGCGCGGTGGTCGGCGACGGCACACCGGAGCCGGAGTACGAGCGCGATCCGGAGCTGTACTACCACCCGACCACCTGGCCGGGAGCGCGCCTGCCGCACTGCTGGCTGGGGCGCGACGGGCACCGGGTGAGCACCCACGATCTCGCGGGCAAGGGCCGGTTCACGCTGCTGACCGGCATCTCCGGAGGCGTGTGGGTCGAGGCCGCCGGGGCCGCGGCGCGTGCCCTCGGCATCGAGCTGACCGCCCACGTGATCGGCCCGGGCCGCCGGTACGAGGACCTGTACGAGGACTGGGCCCGGCTGCGCGAGGTCGAGGAGTCAGGCGCCGTCCTCGTCCGCCCGGACCTGCACGTCGGCTGGCGGGCTCACCAGCTGCCCGCCGATCCGGGCGCCGAACTCCTCGACGCCGTGACCCGCCTGCTCGCCCGCACCTGAGCCGTGCCGCCTGTCCCGGACGACCGCCACCGACGCCGTTCCCAGGAGAACCGATGACCACCACTGCGCCCGCGACCACCATCTGTCCCCGCTCGGACTTCGACGTGTACACCGACTCGGCGCTACTCGACCCCTGGCCGGGCTACCGCGAGCTGCGTGACGCCGGCCCACTGGTGCACCTCGACCGCTACGGCATGTTCGCCGCCACGCGCTACGACACCGTGTCGCACGTCCTGCGCACGCCCGAGGTCTTCCCCTCCGGCGAGGGCGTGATGATGAACGACGAGATGAACCAGGTGCTGCGCGGCAACACGCTGTGCAGCGACGGTGAGGCGCACGACGCGTCCCGCCGGGTGATCGCCAGACCGCTCACCCCGAAGGCCCTGCGCCCGCTGCACGACGAGATCCGTGCGGAGGCGCGCGGGCTGGTCGACCGGTTGACCGCCCGAGGGTCCTTCGACGCCGCCGGCGACCTCGCGCACCACCTGCCGGTCACCATCGTGTCGAACCTCGTCGGTCTGCCGGAGGAGGGCCGGGAACGCATGCTCGTCTGGGCCTCGGAGATGTTCAACTGCTTCGGACCGATGAACGAGCGGACGCAGAGGTCGCTGTCCGTGCTCGGCGAGATGATGGAGTACGCGACCACCCAGGCCGTGCCCGGCAAGCTCAAGCCCGGAAGCTGGGCCGAGGCCGTGCACGACGCCGCAGCCCGCGGCGAGGTGGACCCGGGCAAGTGCCCGGTCATGATGATCGACTACATGGGTCCGAGCCTGGACACCACGATCTTCGCCATCTCCAGCGCGGTGTGGCTGTTCGCGGAGAACCCCGACCAGTGGGACCTGGTGCGCGAGAACCCGTCGCTGGTCCCGTCGGCGATCAACGAGGTGCTGCGGATGGAGGCACCGATCCAGGACTTCTCCCGCAGTGTCGCCGTGGACCACGAGATCGACGGCGTGCTGCTGCCCCGGGGCTCGCGGGTGATCGCCTTCTACGGCGCGGGCAACCGCGACGAGCGGCACTACCCGGATCCGGACCGCTTCGACGTGACCCGCAACCCGACCGACCACCTCGGCTTCGGTGCCGGGCCGCACGCGTGCGTGGGCATGAACCTCGCGCGGCTGGAGATGCGGGCGCTGTTCGAGGCACTGGCGGAGAAGGTCACCCGTTTCGAGGTCCAGCACTCCGAACGCGCCCTGCACAACATCCTGCGCGGCTTCACCCGCCTCGACGTCACCGTCCACTGATCCCGGGAGGAACCATGCCGAAGATCACCTACAGGGTCGGCGGGGACAGCACGACCGTCGACGCAGCAGTCGGTACCAGCCTCATGCAGCTGGCCTTGCAGAACGCGGTGAGCGGCATCGTCGCCGAGTGCGGCGGCAACGCGATGTGCGCCACCTGCCACGTCTACGTCGAGGACGGGCCGGTCGACCGGCTCGCGGACGTCGGCGCGGCCGAGGACGAGATGCTGGACTGCACGATGTCGCCGCGCGAGCCGAACAGCAGGTTGTCCTGCCAGATCCCGATGACCGACGAGATCGACGGACTGGTCGTCCGGGTCGCCGACGAGCAGCACTGAACAGAGAGCGCACATCGTGACGAGCTTCCAGCACACCGCCCACCCGACCCGTGTCGTCTTCGGCACGGGAACCCTCGACAGGGTCGCGGACGAGGTCGAGCGGCTCGGCCGGGGCCGGGTCCTGGTCCTGGCCTCCGCCGACCTGGCCGCCGCGGGCGACCGCATCGAGAAGGTCCTCGGACCCCTCGTGGTCGCGCGGTTCGACGACGCCGCGATGCACACGCCCGTCGAGGTCACCGCCCGGGCTCTGGAGGTGATGCGCGGAGCCGGGGCGGACTGCGTGGTCGCCGTGGGCGGCGGCTCGACCACGGGCCTGGCCAAGGCGCTGGCCGTGCGCAGCGGGGTGGACCAGGTGATCCTGCCGTCCACCTACGCCGGCTCCGAGGTCACCCCGATCCTCGGCGAGACCGCGGACGGGCGGAAGACGACCCGGTCCTCGCCGGACATCCTGCCCGAGACCGTGATCTACGACGTCGACCTGTCGGCCGGGATGCCGGTGCCGATCGCGGTCACCAGTGCGGTCAACGCGCTGGCCCACGCCGTCGAGGCTCTCTACTCGCCCGACGTCGACCCGATCGTCGAGTGGCTCGCGCTGGACGCGATCACCCGGCTGGGCCGCGGGCTGCGCAGGCTTCCCGCCGAGCCGCACGCACAGGAGGTCCGCGAGGACCTGCTGCACGGCGCGTGGCTGGCGGGCACCTGCCTGAGCGCCGTCGGGATGGGCCTGCACCACAAGCTCTGCCACACCCTGGGCGGCAGCTTCGACCTGCCGCACGCACCGGTCCACGCCGTGGTGCTGCCCCACGCACTGGCCTACAACGCCGCGGCGGCCCCGGACGTCGTGCGGCGCATCGCCGCGGCACTCGACGTCATCGACCCGGGTGATGTCCCCGGTGCGGTGCACGACCTCGTCCTCCGGGCAGGCGGGCCCGTCGCGCTGAGCGAGCTCGGGATGGCCGCCGGCGACCTGGAGCGGGCCGTCGACCTCGCCGTCGAGCACCCTTATCCGAACCCGGCGCCGCTCACCCGTGCCGGCATCGCCGCGCTCCTGCGCGAGGCGTGGGAGGGGAACCGCCCGGCGACCGCCGACGGGGTGCGGACCACCAGGATCACCCGGACCGTGCTCGACACCCTGTCGGGAACACCCGACCCGCGGCTGCACGCGCTGATGTCCGACCTCGTGAAGCGGCTGCACGCGTTCGCGGTGGACAACGACCTCACCCAGGCGGAGTGGGAGCAGGGCATCGACTTCCTGACCCGCACCGGACAGATGTGCAGCGACGTCCGCCAGGAGTTCGTGATGCTCTCGGACACCCTGGGCCTGTCCAGCGTGGTCGACGTGCTCGCCAACTCCCGCACCCCGGACAGCACGGCCTCGGCGGTCCTCGGCCCCTTCTACCTCGAGGGTCCCCCGGAGCTGCCGCAGGGCGTGGACATCACGGGCGGCTTCGGAGGAACCCCGCTCCACGTCGACGTCCACGTCACCGACACCGACGGACGGCCGGTCGCCGACGCGGTGGTCGACGTGTGGCAGTCCGACGAGGACGGCTTCTACGACCTCCAGCTCCCGGAGCTCGACGGGCCGGTGCTGCGTGGACGACTGCGCACGGATGCCGACGGGCGGCTGCGGTTCTGGTCGATCGTGCCGTCGGAGTACCCGCTCCCGATGGACGGCCCGGTGGGCGCGATGCTCACGGCGACCGGGCGGCACGCCTACCGGGCGCCGCACATGCACTTCATGATCGACGCGCCCGGCCGACGGCAGCTGATCACGCAGCTGTTCCCCGTCGGTGGGCGCTACCTCGACTCCGACGCGGTGTTCGCGGTGAAGCCGGACCTGATCGTCGACTTCGCGGCGCGCAGCGGTCCGACACCGGACGGGCGCGAGGTCGCGGGGGAGTGGCGGGAGCTGACCTTCACCTTCCGGCTCGGCGCGGACGCATGAGCCGAGTCTCCCGTGCCGACGCGGTCGTCGTCGTCGTCGGTGCCGGTCACGCCGGGGTGCAGGTGGCCGACTCGCTCTGTGAGGGTGGGTACCACGGGCCCGTCCTGCTTCTCGGGGACGAGCCGGGTCTGCCCTACCAGCGTCCCCCGTTGTCCAAGGACGTCCTGAGCGCGCGCGACGAGCCCGGTCTCCTGCCGCTGCGCGGGGAGCGCCACTTCGCCGACCGGGGGATCGACTACCGGCCCGATGCCGTCGTGACCGGGATCGACCGGGCCCGGCGCACCGTTCTGCTCGCCTCCGGACAGGAGATCGGCTACGCGTCGCTCGTGCTCGCCACCGGCGCGGCGCCCCGTCCGCTGCAGGTCGAGGGTTCGGAACGCGCCGGGGTCCTCCCGCTGCGCTCCCTCGCCGATGCTCGGGCACTGCGGGCGGCACTGCAGTCGGCCCGCACCGCCGTGGTGGTCGGGGCGGGGTTCATCGGCCTGGAGTTCGCCGCTGCCGCCCGCAAGCGCGGAGTCGACGTCGCGGTGTTCGAGTCCGGGGACCGGGTGCTCGCCAGGGCCGTGTCGGTCGGGACGAGCCTGCACATCATGCAGGTGCACCGCGCCATGGGCACCACCGTGCTGGTGGGGGAGGGTCCGGTTCGGCTCGAGGGCGCCGGCGGCGCTGACGGCGCCGTGCGCGCCGTCGTCGGCTCACGCGGCAGCCGGCACCCGGCGGACCTGGTCGTCGTCGGGATCGGCGTGCGGCCCCGCGACGACCTGGCGCGGGGTTGTGGTCTCGCCGTCGACGACGGCGTCGTGGTGGACGAGCACCTGCGCACCACCGATCCGGCGATCTTCGCCGTCGGCGACTGCGCGCGGTTCCCGTCCCCGGCCGGCCCGTTGCATCGCCTCGAGTCGGTGCAGAACGCCACGGCCCAGGCCCGCCACGTGGCCCGGGTGATCCTCGGCGCCGGCACCGCCGCCTACGTGGAGCTGCCGTGGTTCTGGAGCGTCCAGGGCCCGGTCACCCTCCAGATCGCCGGTCTCGCCGTTGCGGACGACGAGAGCGTGACCAGTGGTTATCCCGACGGTGGGGGGTTCTCCGTCCTCCGGTTCCGCGGCGACCGGTTGATCGCCGTCGAGTCGGTGAACCGTCCGGCGGATCACGCAGCGGCCCGACGGGTGCTCGCGGGGACCGAGCGGCCCACGGCGGCTCAGGCTGCGGCTCCCGGGTTCTGCCTCAAGGAGCACGCCGGCCGCGCCGTCGCCGCGGTCCGCCGACCCCACGGCCTCGCCGGCTGACGAGCCGGTCCAACCGGAGCGGTTCTCTCGCGCAGCAACGGGAGCACCTCCTCACCGGCACGTGGCTGCGTGGTCGATCGGAGAGGAGCTCGTCCGATGCCTGCACCCAAGCCGCCGGAGTTCCGCCGCCGGGCCGCGTCGACGGCACGACCAGCGACGAACGGGCCGAGTCGGTCGAGCTGCGCCGCCGCGACCGCGTCCTGGAGATGGAAGTAGGGATCCTCAAGCGGGCCGGCGCCTACTTCGGCCGGGACCGCCCACTCCCGGCCCCGCCCGACGACCTGGTGCGACGCCGATTCGTCGCCGAAGCGCCGGATCAGCTGTGGGCCACCGACATCGCCGAGCACCCGACCGCTGGGATTCAAGCCGCGGGCGGGAAGGTGTACCGCTGCGCGGTCATCGACGCCTGCTCACGGATGGTCGTGGGGCTGGTCGATCGCCGATCACCTGCGCACCGAACTCGTCGTCGACGCCCTGCAGACGGACACCTGGAGACGCCGCCCGGCCCAGGTTCGATCGTGCATCCGGACAGAGGATCCCCGTACACCTCGTGGGTGTTCGGGCACCGGCTCCGTGAGGCCGGCCCGCTCGGGTCGATGGACCGGGTCGCCTCCAGCGTGGACAACACGATGATCGATCGGCGATCCCTGAGTGGATCGAGGCCTGGTACAACCCGCGCCGACGCCACACCAGCATCGACGATCTGTCCCCGGCCGCGTTCGAGGACCTTCACAGACCTGCCGCTACCGCGGCATGATCAGCGCACCGTCCGTGTCCGGAGAACCGGGTCAGGCTCCAACCTCTGCCACCGCGTGCCGAATCGGGCGCGCGTCCTCGGTGCAGGTCAGCAAGCACGGTCATCGTTCGGTTTCCACCCGAGCGCAGGTCCGAGGTGGGTGGCCATGTCGGTGAGGATCTGGACGTAGTCGGCGTGGTCGAAGCTGAACGGCAGGGCGAAGACGACCTCGCGTACCTCGCGGAACGCCGCGTCGGCGTAGAGCCGTTCCGCGATCTCCTGCGACGTCCCGAGGACGTCGGGCGCCGCGAGCAGGCCCGGGCCGGGCGGGCCCGACGGCGCGGCCGTCCGCGGGGTCCGCTTCTCGACGTAGGCCTGGTACCGGGCCCGCTGCTCCGGGGTCGCGGTGTCGGTGGGGATCACGACGAGTCCCTGGGAGACCCGCGCGGCGTCGCCGTCGGGGTGGTGCTGCCTGAACAGCGCGATCTGGCGCTGCTGGACGGCGGCGAAGTCCCACCGGCCGTCGGCCTCGAGGTCCGACGGCTCCGGCTTGATGATGTTGCTGGTGAGCAGGTTCAGGCCCTGTTCGGCCGCCCACCGGGTCGACCGGCTGCTGCCCGAGCCGTACCAGATGCGGTCGATGAGACCGGGGGAGTGCGGCTCCACGCGTGCGGAGAACTGCTCGAAGCCCGCGGTGCCGGTGAAGGTGCTCACGGGGTCGCCGGCGATCATGCGCAGCAACCGCGCGACCCGTTCGGAGGACAGGTCCTCGGCCTCGGCGGTGTCGGGGTAGAGCGCGCCCTTGACGTTGTCCCAGTGGATCGGTGGGCCCACCGAGAAGCCGGGTTCCAGACGGCCGCCGGAGAGGATGTCGACGGTGGCGAGGTCCTCGGCCATCCGCAGCGGGTTCTCCCAGCCCAGCGGGGTCACCGCCGTCCCCATCGCGATCCGGCTGGTGCGCTGCGAGGCCGCGGCCATGATCGCGATGGGCGAGGAGATGCCGGTCTGGAAGTGCCGGTGGCGCAGGTAGGCGCTGTCGAATCCGAGCTGCTCACCGAGCTCGATGACCTGCAGCACGTTCTCGTGCCCCGGCGCCGGGTCGTCACCGTCGAACAGGCCGATGGTCAGGAAGCCGAGCTTCTCGAGCGGGACGTCGGGGGTCGGCATGCGGATCTCCTTCTGTGACGACCTCTCGGCCAACGGGGCTACCGCGCTCGTTGTTCCATCTCGGCTGCGACGCGGACCCGGCTCCCTCAGCCGGCCGTACGGATGCGGGAGCGATCCGCGACGACCCTGCTGATCTGCCGTGCCTGTCAACGCGCGGAGACGGGTGGTCAGCGGTGGAGCCATCCGATCCGCTCGGGATGCGTGCGCGGTGCGTCGAGTGCCTGGAACACGAGCATGGAGCCGCCGCCCAGCACCCGGCAGCCCGGTCGGGCGTCGCCGAGCACGGAGGCGCGGGCGCGGTGGTCACCGGTGCCCCGGGGAAGGAGCCGGGGGGCGCGCTCGCCGAGCGCCGCCACGGTCTCGGCGAGCCGGGTGAGGGAGCGGATCGTCTCGTCCGGGTCGGTCAGGTTCGAGGCGACCACGAGCTCGTCCGCACCGGTCGCGCCGCCGCCCGTCCGACGACCGCAGCCGAGCTGTTCCGCGGCGCTCAGGCCGTCTCGCCGGGTGCGGCACCGCCCTCGTCGTAGGCGCGGCGCGCCTCCGCGATCGTGTCGTGGTGGCGCTCCGCCCACCTGGTCAGGACGACCAGCGAGGAGCACAGCTCGATGCCGATCGGGCTGAGCGAGTACTCCACCGTGACCGGCACGGTCGGGTGGACCGTGCGGACCAGCAACCCGTCACGCTCGAGGCTGCGCAGCGTGCGGGTCAGCATGCGCCGGCTGATACCTCGGATCTTCCGCTCGAAATGCGTGAAGCGGACGGGCCCGTGCGCCGCGGCCAGGAGGATTCCGATGCTCCACTTGCCGCTGACCTGCTCGACGACCTCGCTCAGGGCGCACGCCGCGCCTCCCGACAGGCTGTCGTCGCTTTCGGTGTCCGGCCGCATGCGCTGATCAGACCTCCGAACGGGGACGGTGTGCGTCGCTACCCAGCGTAACTCGGGTGCCGAGGTCGTCCCAGCCCGTCCCGGGCCGTTCACACCTCGTCGAGCGCCGCCACCGGGGCGTCGGCCGGGGCCGGCGTGGCCCGGAGGATCAGGGCGGCGAGGACGGCTCCGACGAGGGTGACGGCAGCCGCCACCCACGACGCGTCGCGCAGCCCGGCCACGACGACGTCGGGCCCTGCTGCCGGGCCGACCCCGGCGGTCGCCACGGCGACGAGTGCGGCGAGGCCGACCGCCGACCCGATGTACTGCGAGGTCGACGCCAGCGCGGCGGCCACACCCTGCTGCTCGGCGGGCACCCCGGTGGCCACCGCGATGAACAGGGGCGGGAACGACAGGCCCGCGAACGTGCCCCAGAGCAGGACCGCGGGCAGCGTGGCCCAGTAGCCGGCACCGACCGACATGCCCAGTGCCATCGCCACCATCGACGCGGCGACGCCGGTCATGCCGACGACCAGCGTGGTGCGGATGCCGAAGCGGCCCAGCAGCAGCGGCACCAGCAGGATCGACGCCGCGATGCTGCACAGGCTCAGCGGGAGGAACGCGAGACCGGCCTGCAGGGGCGAGTAGCCCAGCACGTCCTGCAGGTAGGTGGTGAACAGGTAGTACAGCGTGCCGATGGTGCCCATGAAGACGAAGACGACCGTGACGGCGGCGAGGACGTTGCGGTTGGCGAACAGCCGCAGCGGCACCAGCGGATCGCGGGTGCGCGCCTCGACGACGACGAAGAGGGCGAGCAGGACGGCGCCGACCAGCAGCGCCCCCGCACCCGGAGCGCTCAGCCAGCCCGCCTCGGGCCCGGACACCAGCCCGAGCACCACGAGCGTCGCCCCCGCCGTGACGAGCAGGGCGCCGGGCAGGTCGAAGTTCCGCGCGCCCGCTGCGGGCACGTCGGCGGCGAGCAGCACCGGGGTCGCGACGAGTGCCACGAGCACGAGGGGGACGTTCACGAGGAACACCGACTCCCAGCCCAGCAGGCTGGTCAGCACACCACCGCCCAGCGCGCCGATCGCGGCCCCCGAGGCGCCCGCCGCACCCCAGACGGCCATGGCCCGGTTGCGCTCGGTCCCCTCCGCGAAGTGCGAGGAGATCAGCTTGAGCGTCGCCGGCGTCAGCAGCGCCGCTCCCAGCCCCTGCACGGCGCGCGCCGCGACTAGTGCGGTCGGGCCGTCCGCCAGCCCGGCGGCCAGCGAGGACGCACCGAACAGGGCGAGGCCCACCACGAACACCCGCCGGGCCCCGAGCCGGTCCGCCGCCCGCCCGCCCAGGAGCAGGAAGCCGCCGAACACGACCGTGTAGGCGCTGACCACGGTCTGCAGGGACACGTCGGAGAAGCCCAGGCTGCGGCCGATGTCAGGGAGTGCGACGAAGACGATGTCGAAGTCGATCGCGGTCATGAACTGCGCGAAGGCGAGCAGGGCGAGGGTGCGGCCCGGTCGGTGGGTGGATCCGTTCCTGGTGGGGGTCACGACACTGTTCTCTCGTCGGGTCCGAGGTGGCGCGGAGACGCCTTCCGACCGCCGATGGTGGTCGCCCGCAGGTCGACCGGGAAGGAGGCACATCGGTGTCCCCCCGGAACACGGATGTGACCGTCGAGGTGGGGGGCCCGGGCGGCTGCGGTGGTGTGGCCGGAACGACAACCCCTGGTCGGGAGCCTGTACCGGTCGGTTCCGCCGGTCACCGGCCGATGGGTGTGCGGTGGGCGCGTCCGCCGCAGCCTGGGTCCGTCCCAGCACCGAAGGTCGTCGCCACGGAGGTCTGACCCTGCTGCTCCTCGGTGCCGTCGGGCACCACGTCCTGCGGGGCGACCCGTCGTCGACCGGCTTCGCGAGGTGCTGAGCGGCGCGGTGGACGCCGCCGGGGCGCCGGACGGGCTCGGGGTGGCGCTCCCGGCCTCGGTGGACCGCATCAGCCGGCCGAACCGTCCGCACCGGATCGGGTTGGACCGGGCGGATCTCGTCGCGGGCGCCGTCCCGGGGGTACCTGTCCGGTACGGGGACGACGGCGATCGGGCTGCACGCGAACCTGGCCCGGGCCGACCACGCCCGGGTCGTGGTGGTCAGCTCGGTGGGGCACCTCGACGGAGAGGTTCTGTTCGACGACATCGACTTCGAGCGGTACCCCCACGACCCGTCATCCTGTTCGCGGTCGAGGCGGCCCACCGGTGGGCGGCCGACGGGATCGCCGTCAACGCCCTCACGCCCGGCCGGATCGCGACCGGCCTCATGCGCCACCTCGACGTGGTGCCGGACGCCCCGGGCGCGTTCCGGGCCGACACTGCGGAGATCGCGTGGAAGTCGATCCCGCAGGGCGCTGCGACGTCGGTCCTGCTCGCCGCCTCCCCACTGCTCGCCGCCTCCCCACTGGTCGTCGCCGCCCCCTACTGGTCGAGGGGGTCACCGGGCGCTGCTTCGAGGACTGTGTCGAGGCCGGGCCGGCGGTGAGTCAGCCGCCGGAGACCATCCGGAGGGCGAGTCCGGCGTAGTGCTCGCCGAGCTCGTCCGGGTCGTCGTCGCCGCGGTACCAGCGGGCGACGTCGACGCAGAGCGACAGCAGCGCGCGCCCGGTACGGGCGACGTCGGTGACGGTGAAGGTGCCCGCCGCCGCACCGCGTGCGAGCACGTCGTCGATCAGCGCCTGCGTCGTCCGGCGGATCTCGAGGACCGGGGTGAGGTGCTCACCGGACAGCGAGTACAGCTCGTAGTGCACGATCCGCGCGACGCGGTGGTGTCGCGCGTGCCAGGCGGTGAACTCGCGGACGAGCGCCGCGAGCTGGGGGCCGGGCCGGTCCGACGACGCGATCGCGGCCTGCAGTGCGTCGACGGCGCGCTGGTGGCCGGTGAGGCAGACGTCGAACAGCAGCTCCTCCTTCGACCGGTAGTGGGCGTACATGGCCCCGGTGCTCATCCCGAGCCTCGTGGCGATGTCGCGCGTCGTGGTCGCGTGGTAGCCGCGCTCGGCGAACAGGGCGATCGAGGCCAGCAGCACCTGCTGCGAGGCCGGTGCACGGGGGCTGTCGGCCCACCAGTCGTGCACGAGCTGGAGGTCGTCGCCGGCTCCTGGCCACCGGTCATCCCCGGCGGTCGTCATGCCGTCCTCCTGCTCGTGCGTCCGACGGGCCGTTGACAGCCGTCCGACGGCCCTCGCATACTTGCATAACGAGCGCTCATTGTCTCATTCCGCGGGAGCAGATGTGGACCAGGTCGAGGCACGCATCACGGCAGCTCCGTCAGCGGCCTCCTGTGCAGGCGGATGCGTTGCTGCGCGTCCACCACCTTGACCTTGAGCAGCTCGCCGATGGCGGTGAGGTCGTCGTTGCGCATCCGGTAGGCCGGGATGCACACCGAGAGCGCGGCCTGGGGGCGGCCCCGGTCGTCGAGCACGGCCGCACCGACGCCCCCGACCTCGGCCCGGTAGGCGCCGCGGTTGATCGCGAAGCCGCGCTGCCGCACGCGCTGCAGCTCGGCCCGCACCGCTCCGGGGTCGGTGAGGGAGCGCTCGGTGTACGGGGGCAGCGCGGCGTCCAGCACCCAGTCGAGCGCCTCGGACGGCAGGGCGGCGAGCTGCGCCAGGCCGGGCGACACGCAGTGGGCGGGCGAGCGACCGCCCAGCGTGCTGACCGAGTGGACCGGCTTCGGCGAGATCAGCTGGTCCACGTAGACGACGTGGCGCCCGCGCAGGATCGTCAGGTGGACGGTCTCGCCGGTCGCGTCCTGCAGTTCCTCCAGTAGCGGCCGCAGCAGGTGTCGCAGGCCCTGTCCCAGCTGGTCGGGCGGCACGAGGCTCAGCAGCGCGGGTCCGAGGCGGTACCGCATCTCCTCGTCCTTCTCGACCCATCCGCGCTCGGTCAGCGTCTTGGCCAGACGGAACGCGGTGGTCTTGCCGGTGCGCAGGCGGTCGGCGAGCTGCGTGACGGTGAGGCCGCTGTTCTCCGCGAGCAACTCCAGCAGCGTCAGGGCGCGGTTCACCGACGACAGCGTGTCCGACTGCTCCCTGTTCTCCATGGCGGCACCTTATACGGAAGATCTGTTCCTGCATACGGAACGATCGTTGCCGCCATGCGCAACTGGTTCGTACCTTCCCGTTCCACCACTGGGCACGGCTCTCGCGACGAGGAGGTCGCCTTGAACGGCACCACAGGGACGGCGGACGGCAAGAAGGTCCGCGCGGCCGGCATCGCGTCCATCACCGGATGGGCGCTGGACCTCTACGACCTGACGATCATCCTCTACCTGGCCTCCACCATCGGGCCGCTGCTGTTCCCCTCGGACAACCCCACGCTGCAGCTGACGTTCGTCTACGCGTCGTTCGCAGTCACCCTGGTCTTCCGGCCGCTCGGGTCAGCCCTGTTCGGCGGCTACGCCGACCGCAACGGGCGCAAGCGGGCGATGCTCGTGGCCATCGTCGGCGTCGGCGTCTCGACGGCGCTCATGGGCCTGGTCCCGACCTACGCCACCGTCGGGGCGCTGGCGCCGGTGCTGTTCCTGGCGCTGCGGGTCGTCCAGGGCGTGTTCGTCGGCGGCGTGGTCGTGTCGACCCACACGCTGGGCACCGAGACCGTCCCGGCGCGCCACCGCGGGCTCATGTCCGGAGTGGTGGCGGGCGGCGGCGCCGGAGCGGGCGCGGTGCTCGCCTCGGCGATGTACTTCGTCGTCGCCTGGCTCGTGCCCGGGCCGGCGTTCGCGGAGTACGGCTGGCGGATCCTGTTCCTCACCGGCCTGCTCACCGCGCTGTTCAGCCTCTACGTCTACCGGCGCACCGACGAGTCACCGCTGTGGACGGGGAAGCAGGCCGCGCGAGCCACGCCGCTGCGCGACCTCCTCAGCGCCCGCTACCGCACCGGCTTCCTGCTCAACGTGGCCGTCGCCGCCGGTGGCGCCACCACCTACTACCTCACGCTGGGTGTCTTCCCGACCTTCCTCGAGGCCAACGTGGGCTTCAGCAGGACCACCGCCGCGGTCGTGCTCGTCGTCGCCAACATCGGGGTGATCGCCGGCGGCGTCCTCGGTGGCCACCTCAGCGACCGCTACGGCCGACGCGCGGTCTTCCTCGGGTTCGGCCTGCCCAACGTCGTGCTCCTGCCCGTGCTCTACCTCTGGCTGGGGTCACTGCAAGGCGGTGACGTGGTCCTGGCCGCGGCGATCGCCGCACTCATGGCGGTCACGATGATGGCCGCCTCGGCACCGATCCTGATCTTCCTCAACGAGCGCTTCCCGACCGAGATCCGGGCCACCGGCACGGGCCTGTCGTGGAACCTCGGGTTCGCCGTCGGCGGCATCACCCCGTCGATCGTGATCGCGCTCAGCCCCCAGGTCGACGACATCCCGGTGCGGCTGGTCATCGGTGTCGCCCTCGCCACGATCGTGCTGATCCTCGGCGTCCTCGCGGTGGGCGAGACCAAGCACCTCGGACTGGGTGAGCACGCAGCCTCCGAACCCGGTGACCGGACGACCCCGGGGCCCTCCGGTACGCCCCTCCCCGTCGTGACCGACGCCGACGCGACCCCCTGAAGGACAGGATCCGACATGCCGATCATCGCCGTCACGCACGCCTCGCCGCTGACCCCCGAGCAGGTGGAGGAGCTGGTCGCGACCCTGACCGACGCCTACGTCTCGGTGGCGCAGGCGAAGGCCGAGACCGTCCACGTCCTGGTCGACCGGGTCGACCCGCAGCACTGGGGCGTCGGCGGACGGACCCTCGCCCGCAGGAACGCCTGATGTCGCAGCCGACCCGCACGACGGACCGCCCCGCGGTCGTCCTGCTGCACAGCCTGGGCACCGACCGCCGCCTCTGGCGCCACCAGGTGCCCGCGCTCGCGGCGGACCACGATGTGCTCACGCCCGAGGCACGGGGCCACGGCGGGCAGCCGTGGACGTCGGGCCCGACCACGACCGACTGGGTCGATGACCTCGCCGCCGCGCTCGAGGGACGGGGCCCGGTGCACCTCGTCGGGCTGTCGATGGGCGGGCTGCAGGCCGTCGCCTTCGCCGCCGCGCACCCGCAGGCCGTCCGCAGCCTCGTGGTCGCGAACTCCTTCGCCCACCTCCCCGACGACGTCGCGCAGGCCCGGGTCGCCGCCGCCACGGCGGGCGTGCGCGACGGGATGGCCGCCTACGCCGACCGGTACCTGGAGCAGACCCTCACGCGCCGGGTCGACGACGCCGACCACGACGCGCTGCGCGGCGCCATCGCCTCGATGCACCCGCAGGCCTACCTGCAGGCGGCCGAGACGACGTTCCGGGCGGACCTGCGGCCGTCGCTGACCGGCATCACCGCACCCTGCCTCGTGGTGGCCGGCGAGCTCGACGAGAAGACACCGCTCGCGCGGTCCGAGGAACTCGTCGCGGGCATCGACGGCGCCACGCTCGCGGTCGTCCCCGCGGCCGGGCACCTCTCGTGCATCGAGAACCCGGGCGCGTTCACCTCGACCGTGCGCGGGTTCCTGCACGCCGTGGACGCCGACCAGGTCCGGGGTGCGGCATGAGGACCACGCTCGTCACCGGAGGGGCCAGCGGCATCGGGCGGGCCGTCGTCGACGCCCTGCGCGCAGACGGCCACGACGTCCTCGTCGCCGACCTCGCGGAACGGCCCGAGCACGAGCGGCCCGAGGCCTACGTCCGCGTCGACCTCGGCACCGCCGACGGCATCGACACCCTCGTCGCCTTCCTCGACGGCCGGGAGGTCCACGACCTCGTGCACTGCGCCGCGGTCGGGCAGTGGTCGTCGTTCCGGGACACCCCGCGACCGGTGTGGGAACGGATCCTGCGCACCAACCTCGACGGCACCATCGGCGTCGCGCAGGCGGTCGTGCCGCTCATGCCCGACGGCGGCCGGATCGTGCTCTTCGCCTCCGGCACCGTCTTCAAGGGACCGAAGAACCTGTTCGCCTACGTCGCCTCCAAGGCCGGCGTCATCGGCTTCGCCCGCTGCCTCGCCGACGAGCTCGGCGACCAGCAGATCACCGTCAACGTCGTCAGCCCCGGCATCACCGCCACGCCCATGATCACCGACATGGCCCACACCGAAGAGGCCAACATCGCCGGCCGGGCGATCAAGCGCCGCGCCCTGCCCGAGGACCTCGTCGGCCCCGTCCGGTTCCTGCTCTCCGCGGGGGCCGCGTTCGTCACCGGCCAGACGCTCTGCGCCGACGGCGGGTCCGTCAAGCACTAGGCCCGTCACGTACTGGCCCCCTCGCCCGATCGGAAGGACGCTCGTGAACACCACCCACCAGACCAGGACGGTCGTCGCCGGCGGGTTCCGCACCGCCTACCTCGAGGCAGGCGACCCCGCGGCGGAGACGGTCGTGCTCATCCACGACGGCGGCTTCGGGACGACCGCCGACCTGTGCTGGGGCGACATGATCGCCCCGCTCACGCAGCGGTTCCACGTGCTCGCGCCCGAGCTGCTCGGCTGGGGCGGCACCGACAAGGTCGTCTTCCTGGACCGCTCACCCTACGAACCCCGGGTCGCCCACATCGCCGCGTTCTGCGCGGAGCTGGGCGTCGAGCGGGCGCACTTCGTCGGCGCCTCGTTCGGCGGCTCCCTCGTCCTGCGGGCGCTGTCCGACCCGGCCCGGCCCTGGCCCGTGGAGCGCGCCGTCAGCATCTCGGGCACCGGCGGGCCCTACCGGCTCCCGCAGGGGGCGGCGGCGCTCGCGGAGTACACCCCGAGCCTGGACGACGCCGCCCGGATGACCGCGCTCGTCGTCCGCAGCCTCGACGGCCTCGACGAGCACGTGCGCACCCGATACGAGAACAGCCTCGTCCCCGGGCACTGGGAGGCGCTCAACGCCCCCCGGCTCAGCAACCCGTCGGTGCGGCGGAACCTGCCGCCCGACCCGTTCCTCGACCGGTGGGCGGCGGTCACCACGCCGGTGCTGCTCGTCGAGGGACGCCACGACGTGCTGCTCGAGCACCACTGGTCGGACAAGCTCGCCGACCTCGCGCCGGGGGCGCGCGCGGTCGAGGTCGATCACGCGCACGAGCCCAACATCGAGGCACCGGCCGAGACCGCGCGCCTCGTCCTCGACTTCCTCACCGGAGTGCCGTCATGACCTCCACCACCCCCGTCCCACCCCTGGCGACCGGCGACGGGCGGCACGACGGCTTCCCCCCGGTCCGGGAGGACGACGCGTTCCTCGAGCAGGCCGTCTCCGAGGCCGAGCTGCCGGCGCTGCTCGCCGCGCTCGCCCTCGTCACCGGCGATACCGCGCTGCTCGAGGACGGGGTCAAGCCGCCGCTACCGCCGATGGACTCGACGATCGCCCCGCAGGGCGGCATGAGCGCCGCCGCTCAGCAACGGGCCCGCGAGCTCGCCGTCGGCGCGCTCAAGGCCTTCCGCGACGGCGGGTCGGTCCCCGCGCCCGACCCCGGCCCCGAGCTGCTGGGCGCCGTCATGCGCTTCGTCACCAAGGACGCCGGCGACGAGTACCTGCCGCTGCTGCGCCACGAGCTCGGCCTGGCCGGCGATCTGGGCGCCCCCACCTGGCACAAGGACGACACCGCCCCCGCGACGCCGTTCTCCGTCGCCGTCATCGGCGCCGGGATCTCGGGCCTGGCCGCCGCGCACCGCCTCCAGCAGGCCGGCGTCGACCACGTGGTGTTCGACAAGAACCCCGAGGTCGGCGGGACCTGGTGGGAGAACGTCTACCCCGGCTGTCGCCTCGACACCCCGAACTTCGCCTACAGCTACTCCTTCGCCCAGAAGCCCGACTGGCCCGACCAGTTCTCGCGCCGGCAGCAGATCGAGGACTACCTGCGCGACGTGGCCACCGACTTCGGCCTGCGCCCGCACATCCGCTTCGACACCGAGGTCCTCGCGGCGAGCTGGGACGAGGCCGAGCACCTGTGGACGCTCACCACCCGCACCGGCGACGAGCCGCCGGCGACCAGCCGGTTCCACGCCGTCGTCTCCGCCGTCGGGCAGCTCAACCTGCCCAACATCCCCGACATCCCGGGCCGCGACACCTTCGCCGGGCGCTGGTTCCACTCCTCCCGCTGGGACCCCGCCGTCGACGTCACCGGCCTGCGGGTCGCCGTCGTCGGCACCGGCGCGAGCGCGTACCAGATCGTGCCGTCGGTGGTCGGCGCCGTCGCCGGGCTGACGGTGTTCCAGCGCAACGCCCCGTGGATGCTGCCGACGCCCGGGTACCACCGGGAGACCCCGCCCGGCATGCACTGGCTGCTGCGCCACGTGCCGCACTACGGGCGGTGCTACCGCTTCTGGCAGTTCTGGCTCGCGTCCGAGGGGCGGCTGCCGTTCGTGGAGGCCGACCCGGAGTGGACGGAGGAGGGCAGCACCTCGGCCCGCAACGCCGAGCTCCGCCGTCAGCTCCTGGGCCACCTCCGCGCGCAGGTCGCCGACCGCCCGGACCTGCTGGCGAAGATGACGCCGACCTACCCGCCCGGGGCCAAGCGGATGACCCGGGACAACGGCGTGTGGGCGGCGGCGCTCAAGCAGCCGCACGTCGACCTCGTCACCGAGGCGGTCACCTCGATCGTCCCGGAGGGGATCGTCACCGCCGACGGCGTGCTGCACGAGGTGGACCTCGTCGTCTACGCCACCGGGTTCCGGGCCTCGGACTACCTGGAACCGATGACGGTCACCGGCCGCGACGGCGTCGACCTGCACGAGTCGTGGGACGGCGACGCCCGGGCGCACATGGGCGTCACGGTGCCGGGGTTCCCGAACCTGTTCCTGCTGATGGGGCCCAACACCGGTGTCGTCGTCAACGGCAGCTCGCTGTTCATGGCCGAGTGCGCGACCGAGTACGTCCTGGAGTGCCTCGGGGAGCTGCTGCGCCGCCGCGCGCAGTCCCTGGAGCCCACGCGGGAGGCGACCGACGCGTTCTGCGCCTGGGTCGACGAGGGCAACCTGCGCCGGGCGTGGGGGGTCGCGGACGTGCACACCTGGTACCGCAACCGCCACGGCCGGGCGTCGCAGGTGTGGCCGTACTCGCTCGTGGAGTTCCACCGGCGCACCCGCCGGCCCGACCTCTCCGCCTTCACGGTGCGGGGCGGCGGGGAGGAGACGTCGTGACCGGCGCTCTGCGCGTGGTGGCGCGCTGTCAGGTGGCCGACGACGTCCTCGCGGTCACCCTCGCCGACCCGCACGGCGACCGGCTCCCGCCCTGGACGCCGGGCGCGCACCTCGACCTCCTGCTGCCCACCGGGCTCGTCCGCCAGTACTCGCTGTGCGGCGACCGGTGGGACGGCCACCACTACCGGATCGCGGTCCTGCGGGTGATCGACGGTCGCGGCGGCTCCGCGTGGATCCACGACCACCTGCGGGAGGGCGACGTCCTGCCGTTCGGCGGGCCGCGCAACCACTTCCCGATGGCGCCGTCCACGAGGTACCTCTTCGTCGCCGGCGGCATCGGGATCACCCCGTTGCTGCCCATGATCGACCAGGCGGTGCGGTCGGAGCGGCCCTGGCGGCTGCTCTACGGCGGTCGCAGGCGCACCTCGATGGCCTTCCTCGACCGCCTCGAGGCGCTCGGCGGGCAGGTCGAGGTCGCCGCACAGGACGAGGTCGGCGTGCCGGACGTCGCCGCGTGGCTGGGCGCGCCCGACCCGGGAGCCACGGTGTACGGGTGCGGCCCCGCGGGGCTGCTCGACGCCACCGCGGCCGCCTGCGCGCAGTGGCGACCGCAGGCGCTGCGGACCGAGCGGTTCGTCGCCGAGGTGCAGGACCGGGCGGAGGACCACCCGTTCACCGTCGTCCTGCGGCGCTCCGGCACCCGCCTGCGGATCGACCCCGGCACGAGCGTGCTCGACGGGCTGCGCGACGCGGGCGTCGCGGTGCTCACGTCGTGCCGGCAGGGCACCTGCGGCACCTGCGAAGTGGCGGTGCTCGACGGGCTTCCCGACCATCGCGACAGCGTGCTCGACGCCGTCGACCGCGAGGCCGGCGACAGCATGATGGTCTGCGTATCCCGCGCCCGCACGGACTCCCTCACCCTCGACCTGTGACGCGAACGGACCTCCGATGACCACCCTGCGCAGCGACGCGGCCGCCGTGCCGTCGATCGACCTCGACCCGTACGCACCGGAGCACCTCGTCGACCGCACGGCGTTCCTGACCGCGGTGCGTGAGACCGCCCCGCTCGTGCACCTCGGCGCGCACGACGTGTTCGCCACCGGGCGCTTCGACGTGGTCCGCGAGGTGCTCGCCAACTGGCAGCAGTTCCAGGTCGGGGCAGGCGTCGGGCTGGCGAACTTCCACACCGAGGTGCCGTGGAGGCCACCGGCGACCCCCACCGAGGCCGACCCGCCCGCGCACGACGCGCCCCGGCGCGTCCTCACCGACGTCCTGGGCGCCCGCACGCTGCGCCGGTTGCGCGAGACCTGGCAGGCCGAGGCCGACGAGCTCGTTGACCGGGTGCTGGCCGGGGGAGGCGAGGTGGACGCCATGGCCGACCTCGCCTCGGCCTTCCCGCTGAAGGTCTTCCCCGACGCGGTCGGGCTCCCCCCGGACCGGCGCGACGACCTGCTCGCCTACGGCGACCTCGTCTTCAACGCCTTCGGCCCCCGCAACGCGCTCTTCGAGCGAAGCGCCGCGCGGCTCGGCGAGCTGTCCGGGTGGATCACCTCGCTGTGCGCGCGCGAGAACCTCGACCCGGCCGGGTTCGGGGCGCAGATCTGGGCGGCGTCGGACCGCGAGGACATCACCGCCGAGCAGGCTCCGCTGGTCGTCCGCTCCCTGCTCTCGGCCGGGATCGACACCACCGTGCACGGCATCGCCTGGATCCTGCACGCCTTCGCCACCCACCCCGAGGAGTGGGACCGCCTGCGCGCGGCACCCGAGCTCGCCCGCCGCGCGTTCGACGAGGCGGTGCGGTGGGCGTCGCCGCTGCAGGTCGTCTTCCACACGACCGCAGAGCCCGTCGAACTCGCCGGGGTACGACTCGGGAAGCACCGCAAGATCATGCTGCTGCTCGGCGCGGCCAACCACGACCCGCGGCGCTGGGAGGACCCCGGCCGATTCACCCTCGACCGCGACCCGTCGGGCCACCTCGGCTTCGGCATGGGCCTGCACCAATGCGTGGGCCAGCACGTCGCACGGATGGAGGCCGAGGTCCTGCTCACCGCACTGGCCCGCCGGGTGCGGCGCCTCGAACCCGCCGCACCACCACGGCGGGGTGTGAACAACACACTCCAGGTGTGGGAGACCCTGCCGCTGCGGCTGACGAAGTAGGGGGTGAGACACGGAGTCGAGTGACTGACGCAGCCACGACGACCAGGCAGGCGTAACCGCCGGGTCGCAGGCCGGACAGGACCGGCCCGGACCAGGACCAGAGCGGCCTCGTGGTCCTCGACGGCCCCGGCATGACCTGCGCCGCGACCGGGTCTGGCCGCGCTTGCGCAATCGCCGGACCGGATCCCGGTCGAGCAGGTGCCCGCGCAGCCGGTCGGTGTGGTCGGTCTGCGGGTCGCTCACGAACGCTGCCGCCGGGTCGTCACCCCGGCTGGATGCGGGCTGCCGCCGGCGCGGCCGCCCTCTGATCCGCGCTACGGGAACCGGAGGTCGAGCAGTGCGTTCTCGATGACCTCGGGTAGCGCGGGGTGGATCCAGTACTGACCCGTCGCCACCGTCCGGGCATCCTGCCCGAACGACATGGCCTGGATGAGGGGCTGGATGATCGACGGGGCTTCCGGGCCCATCACGTGCGCACCCAGCAGCCGACCCGTCGACCGGTCCGCGATGATCTTGCAGAAGCCGGTCGTGTCCTCCATGGCCCATCCGTAGGCGACGTCGCCGAACATCTGCACGCCGACGGTCACGTCGAGGCCCTGTTCGCGGCACTGCTGCTCGGTCAACCCCACAGCGGCGATCGGTGGCTCGGTGAACACCGCCGACGGCACGAACCGGTGATCGACCGCCCGCGGATCGTCCGGGTGCAGCAGGTTGTGCGCGACCACGCGCTTCTCGTGGTTGGCGACGTGCTTGAGCTGATAGGGCGAGCTGACGTCCCCGAGGGCGTAGACGCCGTCGACGGATGTGCGCTGCTGGGCGTCGACGGCGATCCGGCCGTCGGCGTGTACGTGGATGCCCGCTCGGTCCAGGTCCATCTCGTCGCTGTTGGGCCGCCGGCCGGTCGCGATCAGGAGTGCGTCGCCCGAGACGGTCGTGCCGTCCGTCAGGTCCAGATGGACCTCGGACTCGTCGCCACGCACGGCCAGCACCTCGTGGCCGAGGTGGACGTCCCAGCTCCGCTGCGCGAGGGCGGTGAAGGCCGTGGCGACGGACTCGTCCTGCTGCCGCAGGAGCAGGGGACCGCGCGTCACGACCGAGACCGCGCTGCCCAGTGCGGAGAACACGTGCGCGAACTCGGCACCGATGTAGCCGCCGCCGAGGATGACGAGCCGTTCCGGGAGCGCCGAGAGGCGCATGATCGATTCTGCGGTGTGGTGGGGCACCCCGGACTCCGCGACGACCGTAGGGATCTCCGGGCGCGCGCCCGCGGCGATCACGATCCGGTCGGCGGTGAAGTCGTCGCGCCCCGAGCCGTCCGAGCGTTCGACCTGCATCGCCTTCGGACCGGTGAACCGGGCGTGGCCGAGGTAGGCGGTCACGTTGGGCGTCCGCACCGGATCCATCCGGTACTCGCGCACGCTCTCCGAGATCGGGTCGATGCGGTTGAACACCCGTTCGCGGATGTCGTTCCAGCGGACCTTGTCCACCGTGGCGTCGATGCCCAGGCGGTGAGCCCGTCGCACCATGTCGGCGACGTGGGCGGCGTAGACGTACATCTTCGTGGGGATGCAGCCGGCGTTGAGGCAGGTGCCGCCGAACCGGGCCCGCTCGACGACGGCCACATCGAGACCGTCGAAGCGGCTGTCGATCATCGAGCTTCCGGAGCCGGCGCCGATGACGGCGAGGTCGTGGTGACGCATGGGAGCACGGTACACACGATCCCTCACCGGGCAGCAATTGACTTCTAAATAGCTTAGCGCTACGTTACCGACGGAGTTGCCGTGTGAGTTCTCACACAAGGCGTGGCGGTCGACCCGCCCGTGACGGCAGTCCTCTCGCAGAGCGCGACGGCAACGTCGCCGAGCCCAGGGAGAAGTGAGTGACCAAGCGAATCGGCATCATCGGAGCGGGGACAGCGGGCCTGCAGCTGGGGCTGTACCTGCGCCAGCACGACATCGAGGCGACGATCTTCACCGATCGCACGCCCGAGGAGTACGCGTCCTCGAGGCTGCCCAACACGGTCGCGCACCACGCGGTGACGGTGAAGCGCGAGAAGGCACTCGGTCTCGATCACTGGTCAACCGACGACTACGGCTACTTCGGTCACCACTACTACCTCGGTGGGCCGGAGCCGCTCACCTTCTACGGCGACTACGAGGCGCCGAGCCGCGGGCTCGACTACCGCATCTACCACCCGCGCCTCATGGAGGACTTCGTCAACCAGGGTGGCAAGATCGAGTACCGCACGCTCGACGACGACGACGTGCCGAAGCTGTCGGCGCAGTTCGATCTCCTCGTCGTCTGCACGGGCAAGGGCACGTTCGGCCGGATGTTCGCCCGCGACGTCGCGCACTCCCCGCACGACAAGCCCCAGCGCGCGCTGTGCGTGGGTGTCTTCAAGGGCATCAGCCAGCTCCCGACCCGCGCGGTCGTCTGGTCGGCCTCCCCGGGTGCCGGCGAGATGATCGAGATCCCGTTCCTGACCTTCGGCGGCATGGCCAGCGCGCTGGTGTTCGAGAACCACATCGGCAGCGACCTCGAGGTCCTGCGGCACACCCGCTACGACGAGGACCCGAAGGCGTTCATCAAGCTGACGCTGGACAAGCTGCGCACGCACTACCCGATGACCGCGGAGCGGGTCGACGAGAGCGAGTTCGACCTGGCCAACGGCCCGCTCGACATCCTGCAGGGCGGCGTGGTCCCGATCGTCCGCGAGACCCACGTGACGCTCGACGACGGCACCATCGCCCTCGCACTGGGTGACGTGCACGCCACCGTCGACCCGGTACTGGGTCAGGGCGGCAACATGGCCTCCCACGCCGCCTGGATCCTCGGCGAGGAGATCGCGGCCCAGGACGTCTTCGACGGCCGGTTCGTCGAGGTCGTCGACGCCCGGCGCCGTGACCGCGTGCTCGCGGCGACCCGGTGGACGAACTTCATGCTGCAGATGCTCGACACGCTCCCGCCGGAGTTCCAGGCGTTCATCGGTGCGCTGAGCCAGAACCGGACGCTCGCCGACGAGTTCACCGACAACTTCAACTTCCCCGAGCGGCAGTGGGACGTCTTCGCCCACCCCGAGCGCATCGGGGCGTGGCTGAGCAAGGACCGCACCGCCCGCGAGCTCGTCGCGGCCGGCTGACCGAGACCGACACACAACACCAGTGGGAGCGACCCCCTCCGGCGTGTCCCCGCGCGCCGGAGGAGGTGAAGGGAGATGCACGTGACCAAGCGAATCGGGATCATCGGTGCGGGTACCGCGGGCCTACAGCTCGGCCTCCACCTGCGCCGGCACGGAGTCGACGTCACCATCGTCACCGACCTGGCGCCGGACGACTACGCCGGGTCGCGTCTCCCCAACACCGTCGCTCACCACGCGGTGACCGTCGAGCGTGAGCGGGCCCTCGGTGTCGACTTCTGGCCGACCGAGGACCACGGCTACTTCGGCCACCACTACTACGTGGGCGGCCCGGAGCCGCTGCGGTTCTACGGCGACTACAAGTCGCCGAGCCGGGCCGTCGACTACCGGATCTACCACCCCCGGCTCATGGAGGAGTTCCTGGACCGGGGCGGGAAGATCGAGATCCGGCAGATCGTGCACGACGACGTCGCGCCCCTGGCCGCCCGGTTCGACCTGCTCGTCGTCTGCACGGGCAAGGGGCCGTTCGGGCAGATGTTCGGCCGGGTCCCCGAGCACTCGCCGTTCGACCGGCCCCAGCGCCAGCTCTGCGTCGGGGTGTTCCGCGGCATCAGCCAGCTGCCGACCCGCGCGGTCGTCTGGTCCGCCTCACCCGGGGCGGGCGAGATGATCGAGATCCCGTTCCTGACCTTCGGCGGCATGGCCAGCGCCCTGGTCTTCGAGAACCACCCCGGCGGTGACCTCGAGGTGCTCGCCCAGACCCGGTACGACGACGACCCCAAGGCCTTCAGGGCGCTGGCCCTCGGCAAGCTCCGGGCGCACTACCCGATGACGGCCGAGCGGATCGAGGACGAGCGCGATTTCGACCTCGCCAACGGCCCGCTCGACATCCTGCAGGGCGGCGTCACGCCCGCCGTGCGTCGCTCGCACATCGTCCTCGACAACGGCGTCCTGGCCGTCGCGCTCGGCGACGTGCAGGCCACGGTCGATCCGGTGCTCGGCCAGGGCGGGAACATGGCGTCCTACGCCGCGTGGATCCTCGGTGAGGAGATCGTCGCGCAGGACG
Organism: Pseudonocardia abyssalis; assembly: GCF_019263705.2. Taxonomy (NCBI): domain Bacteria; kingdom Bacillati; phylum Actinomycetota; class Actinomycetes; order Pseudonocardiales; family Pseudonocardiaceae; genus Pseudonocardia; species Pseudonocardia abyssalis. The sequence goes on along the minus strand of NZ_JADQDK010000001.1, from coordinate 2,371,617 downwards.
TGCTCGACCACCGGTTCGTCGAGCACGTCGAGCACCGCCGCGGGGACCGTGTCCTCTCGGCGACCCGCTGGACCAACTTCATGCTGGACACGCTGCGGACGCTGCCGCCCGAGTTCCTGGGTTTCGTGCAGGCCATGAGCCGCAGCCGCCCGCTCGCCGACGAGTTCACCGACGGCTTCAACTACCCCGAGCGACAGTGGGACCGTTTCGCCTCGCCGGGCCGCACCGCCGCCTGGGTCGCTGAGACGGCCTCCGCAACGGACGACGCCGCCGTACCGGCTCTCGTCGGCTGAACAACTCGAAAACGAACACGTCGAGGACGGTGTAGTCGCGATGTTGACATTGGATTCCCAGCAGTTCCGCCAGCAGGTCGGGCAGTTCGCCACCGGCGTCGCGGTGATCAGCTGCACCGACCCCGAGATGAGCTGCACCGAGTTCGACTACGCGGTGCACGGGGCCACGGTCAACAGCTTCACGTCGGTCAGCGTGAAGCCACCGACGGTCATGGTGTCCCTCATGGCCGGCCGAGCCCACCAGTTCATCACCGGCAACGGTCACTTCGGGGCGAGCGTCCTGACCGAGGAACAGCAGCACTGCTCGGACTACTTCGCGGGCAAGCGCTACGCCGACACCCCGGAGTTCACCATCCGTGACCGGGTCCCGACGCTGGTGGACTGCCTCGCGTGGTTCGAGTGCGAGGTGATCCAGAGGTTCGAGGTGCACGACCACACGGTCTTCGTCGCACGCGTCCTGGCCTGCGGCAGCAACGGCGGATCTCCGCTGCTGTTCTTCGGCAGTCAGTACCACAGGCCCGCGTTGGGCCGGTCCAGGACGTCCTGAGCGGACCCGCACCTCGCGAACCCCGACACCCCCTGGCGACGCCGCCGGAACCGATTCGCTCTCACACGGTCGCCGCGCGCCCATGAACGTGTAAGGAGAACCGGTCAGCATGGCGCTCCCCGCCACGATCGTCCCGCATATCGTCATCGTCGAGGAGCCGGCAACGGACCTGTGGGGTCTATACGAGGCGAGATGGCTGCGTGCGGTGCTCCAGACAGTTCACGACGCGGTACACGACCTCGTGCTCGACGTGGTCGCCTGCTCCTACGTGCCGGTCGGCGGTCGCCCCGAGTCACTGTGCGGACGCCCGGACTGGACCACCGCGCTGTTGTTCGAGCGGCTGGCGGGGAACGTTCTCGGCTCGAACATCGCGGTCGAGGCGCAGCGTGGCGGCGGCCACGAGACCCTCCAGTTCTCCGCGATGCTGCCCCTCGCGAGGCGCGGGCGCGTGGTCGGCCGGATCCAACTCCTGACCGACACCGCCCCGGACATGGACGTCCTCTGCGAGATCAGCCAGTTGGCCGAGGGCCAGGCCGACGCGTGTGCGCCACGAGCAGCGGATGCTGTTCCGGCCGAGGCCGTCGGACTCGGTTCGGAGGAGCAGGAGGACCTGCTGCACGCCTTCGCCGCCGACGGCGACGAGCGACCGACCGTCCGGTGCCTCCTGGAGCGGGTCGCGGAGCTGCTCGGCGGATCGGTGGTGATGCAGACCGCGCGGCTCATCGTGGTCGACTCGATCGGAGCCTCCGACCGTGTCGCCCTCGACGCCACGAGCCGGCGCGAGCGCGAGGTCCTCCTGCCCACCGCGTCGCCCGGCATCGTCACCGTTCTGCCGGCACGAGACGGTCGTGGTCTGCGGGGCGTGATATCCGTGCAGACCACCGTCGGGCAGGCCGACTACCTCGTCGCCGAGATCCTGTCCGACACCCCGCGGGCGCGGGCGGTGCTACGGCAGGCCGCGACGATCCTGTCCTGGCTGTTGAAGATGCGTGTGAACTCCCACGAGGAGCCGGCACGTCGACGTGCCGCCATCGTGGCCGATCTGCTGCGGGCCAGCGAGCTCTCCGGGGTCGCGGTACGGGCGGCGGCCCTGGGTCACGACCTCAATGCGCGGGTGCGCTGCATCGTGTTCGCTCTCGCGGAATCGTCCGACGAGGCGGACCCGGTTCGGCTCGAGAAGGTGGTGCAGGAGGAGTTCCGCAGCGGCACGAGCACCGGACCGACTGCCATGGTGGCACTCTCGGACGGGCACGTCGTCGTACTCGATCCGGACGACGGCCCCGCCCGTCCCGGGTCCCCGGTCAAGCGCGCGATCGCAGCAGCCGGACGCGCCGGGTTGATCGTGACCTGCGGAATCAGCCCCGCGTGCCAGGGCCCGGCCGCGGTCGCGCCGGCCATCCTGGAGGCCAGGCGAGCAGCCGACGTGCTCCGTCGCACCGGACGAACGATGCGAGCGATCTCGAGCGACGATCTCGGCGTCTTCGGACTGCTGTTCTCCGAGTCCGACGGTCTGCGGTTGGACCGGTTCGTGAGTCACTGGCTCGGGCCGCTGACCGAGTACGACGCCGCCGCCGGAGCACAACTCACCCAGACGCTGGGACAGCTGCTCGATCGGGCGACGATGGTCGACGCAGCGAGCTCGCTGTTCATCCACATCTCCACCCTCAAGTACCGCGCGAAGAGGATCGAGGAGATCCTCGGGGTCGACATGCGCGATCCCGATGTGGCCTTCAACCTGCGCCTCGCACTGAAGCTCCTCAACATCAGGACGACGCTGAACGACTGCCAGGACTGATCGGGACCGGGGGCGTCGCCTCTGCTGCTCGATCCGCCTCACGCGGATGTGCGTCCCCCTGAACGGTCGGGGCCCCTGAGTCGCCACCGGTTCCACCCGGGTCGGGGTGCGGTGTCGTCCGGACGAGTACGGGACTGGCCCACGCCACGACTGCGGTGGTGTGCTGCCCGGTGCCCGGCAGGTCGAGACTGCTCGGTCGGGTCAGTGCGTGCGGCGTTGGCAGTCCGGCCCGACGTGCCGCATCCGCACGTCAGCGGCCTGTGCATCCGATCCAGCACAGGGGATGTCGTCACAGTCGGACGAACGTTGGTTCTCCGTTTGGTCTAGCGGTGTCGATGACCGAGGTTCCCGTGGATGACAACCTTCAAGTGTTGATGCAACCGACCGAACATTCGGATGCATCGGGAGTTGCGCCCGTCCCCAACCCGACGCGGCTGCTCCGGTAGCCCTGAGCCCGTCCCCGGCCCCGGTCGGTGTCTACCTCTCACGGTGCTGCATCCGGTGACGCTCACGCCCACCGTTGATCGATCCGCACGGTCGAGATCCAGTCTGCGGCCGCCGCGTGCCCGACGAAGGAGAGCCGATAGTCATGACCCGTCACCGACCATCCAACGCTGTACGCGGGCCGGGTGTGCGCGACGCACGACGAGCGGTGGCGCCGTCCACCGTCGGTGCGATCGACTCGAACGGCATGGTGCGCGGCGCGTCGCTCGGTTTCACCGTGCTCATTCTCGGTGTCCTCGTCACCCCGGCGGTCGCCATGGTGTCGGGCCCCGTGGCCGGCGGCTGGCCCTACCTCGCCACCGTGGTCGCGGTCGCGGTCGCGGGCATGCGGATCGACCCGGCATCACGGCCCCTGCTGAACGGCGCGCTCGTCGGGCTCCTCACCTACTCACTCGCCGCCCCGTTCCTGATGTTCGGGCCGATCGTGCTCTCGTCGGCCCGCCTGTGGGCACTCTGTCTGCTCGCTCCCGTCGCCGGCGCGGCGACCGTCCTGGCCCGCAAGCGCCTCTCGGGCCCGCGACCGGCGTCGGCGACGTGGCCGTGCGGTCGGAACCGGGCTGCGGCATGACCGCGACGACGGCGGACAGGGCGGTACCCGCAACGCGGATCAAGGTCCGCAGAACGCTCCCCGATCTGGGAATGCCGGTTCGGATGGCCGGCGAGATGACCTTGTTCCTCGGTGCCGTGCTCTACAGCGCGATCCGCCATCCGATCGGGTACTGGACCGATGTCCGCGATCAGATGTTCGACACCCTCCGGCTGTGCTGGATCCCGGTCATCGTCTCGACCACAGCGTTCGGATTCGGCGCACCGGGTCTGCAAGGCGGCAACATCTATCTGCTCTTCGGTATCCCTGACCGGCTGGGCTCGTTCTTCCTGATGGCCAGCGTTCGCGAGTTCGCGCCGTGGATCAACGCGATGATCGTGGCCGGCGTGATGGGAACCGCGATGACGGCGGACCTCGGTGCGCGTCGTATCCGCGAGGAGATCGACGCGATGGAGGTGCTCGGGGTCGATCCCATTCGGACGCTGATCCTGCCACGCGTCATCGCGGTCACCGTCATGACTGCGTTGCTCGACATCATCGCACTGCTCTTCGGGGTCATCGGCGGCTTCATCGCATCGGTGTACCTCGGTGCCAACCCTGCTGCCTACGTCAGTAACTTCTTCGCGAACGCCACGACACCGGACATCTGGGGGAGCGTCGTCAAGTCGCTGTTCTTCGGGTTGCTGATCGCCGTGGTCTGCGCCTTCTTCGGAATGCGGGCGAAGGGTGGTCCGATCGGTGTCGGTCGCGCAGTGAATGTCGCGGTCGTCACCGCGTTCGCCGCGATCTGGGTCTTCAACTACGTCTACACCGCCTTGTTGCTCGGCCTCAATCCGGAGATGCAGGTGTTCAAGTGACCATCCAGCTGCCTCGGCCCGAGAAGTCGCCGCTCGGTGCGGCCGAAACCCCGTCGCGTCGCACACCGCCGGCTGACCGGATGAAGCAGCCGATCGCCACCTTCGGCGAGATCGCGAAGTTCTCGGTCGGAACGATCCGGCACATGCCCGAGCTGCGTCATCATGTCGGCGAGATCTTCCACCAGGCCGGGATCCTGATCCTGTCGAGTGGCCTCATCGTCTGGTTCATGCAGTTCATGGTCGGCACCATGTGCGCCACCGAGGCGAGCTACACCCTGAAGCAGGTCGGGGCGCCGCTCTATTCCGGGATCTTCACCGACTACTGCGGACTTCGGGAGATGTCGCCCTACATGTGGGCATACATCTTCGCCGCGAAGGTCGGATGCGGTCTCGTCGCCGAGATCGGGTCCATGCGCATCTCCGACGAGATCGATGCCATGGAGGTCATGGGGGTCAACTCCCGCAGCTACCTGGTGGGGACCCGGATCGTCGCGGCCTGGCTCGCGATGCCGTTCCTGTTCATCGTCGGCCTCGGCATGTCGTACATCGCCATGTACCTCGTCGTCGTGGTGCAGCTCGGGGAGGTGTCCTCCGGAGGTTACCTCTACATCTTCTGGCTCTACCAGAATCCGCTGGACATCATCTACGCGACGCTGAAGGTCATGGCGATGGGCACCTGCGTGATCTTTGTCGCGTGCTTCTACGGGTACAACGCCTCGGGTGGTCCCGTCGGCGTCGGCAACGCCACCGCGAAATCGATGATGGTGAACATGGTGCTCGTTCACATCATCAGCACGTTGGGCACCCAATTGTTCTGGGGCCTGGCTCCCAACGCCCCCATCGCCAACTAGCCGGTACGACAGATTGAGGAGGTCGGCGCTGTCATGTACGACGTAGAACAGACAAATCCGGTCGGGATCACGCGGACAGTGGTCAGGTCACGCCCCGATCATTTCGTGCCGGCCACCGCAGACGGCGAAGTGCACTCCATGCGGGTGCGCGACGTTCACAAGTCGTTCGGTTCCACCCACATCCTGCGCGGGATGAACCTGGATTTCGCGGACAACGCCATCACCACCATCCTGGGCCCGTCGGGTACCGGCAAGAGTGTGCTCATCAAGCACCTCGTCGGTCTGCTCGCTCCCGATCGTGGCGACATCCTGATCTTCGGACAGGACATCTGGAAGATCAGTGAAGCAGAGCGCCGCGAGCTGCGGAAGAAGTTCGGAGTCCTGTTCCAGGACGGCGCGCTGTTCGGATCCATGAACGTCTACGACAACACTGCCTTCCCCCTGCGCAAGCACACCGGCATGCGAGAGCCCGAGATCCGGGAGCTCGTGATGGAGCGGCTCTCCGAGGTCGGTCTCGAAGCGGCGGTGAAGAAGTTCCCGAGTGAGGTCTCCGGCGGTATGCGGAAGCGGGCCGGGTTCGCCCGGGCGCTGGTCATGAACCCGGACATCGTGCTCTTCGACGAGCCGGACTCCGGCCTCGACCCGGTGCGGACGAGCCTGCTCAACGATCTGATCCTGCAGATGCACCAGGAGCACAAGGGCACCTACATGGTCGTCACGCACGACATCCGAACGGCTCGAAAGGTCAGCGACTACGTCGGTCTGATCTGGAAGGGCCAGGTCGTCCACTACGGCGAGGCCGAAGCGGCATTCGCCTCGGACGACCCCTTCGTGCGTCAGTTCCTCTCCGGTGAGTCCGCCGGCCCACTGGGAATGGACTGACCAGTGCAGCGAATTCTGAGTGTCTGGCTCATCCCGGTGCTCCTGGTAGGGGCTCTGACCGCCGGCGCGTGGTCCTTCATGGACGCAGGTCCCTACCGCGTCAGCGTTGCGCTGCCCACCGCGCCCAACCTGATCGAGGGTGGCGTCGTCCTCGTCAAGGGGTTCGAGGCCGGGTCCGTCGACCGCATCCGCGCAGAGGACGGCAGGGCGATCCTCGATCTCGTGCTGAACCCGGAGTTCGCGCCGCTCCACGAGGGAGCTGCGGTGACCGTCGAATGGCGGGCGGTGCTGGGCGAGCGCTACCTCGCAGTCGAGGACGGGCCGGCAGACGCTCCCGCCATCGCCGACGGCGGGACGGTCGAGGGTGCGATGGACGAGCCGATCGAGGTCGACCGCGTCCTGTCGACGCTCGACCCCGACACCCGGGCCGACTTCGCATCGCTGGTCCGCGAGCTGGAGACGACCGTCGCCGGGAACGAGGAGGCCGTCAACTCCACGATCGGGACCGCCGGCCCGGCTCTCGAGGAACTCGGCGAGGTACTACGCGCCCTGGGGACGGACGGCGAGGCGATCACGCAGCTGGTGGGTCACACCGGCAACGTCCTCGACATCCTGATCGAGCGCGATGCAGACGTCCGGACGATCGTCACCGAGTTGTCGACGGCGGCGAACGCCACCGCGCGACAGCGACAGCAGCTGGACTCCGCGCTGCAGCAGCTGCCCGGCACGCTCGGCACCGCTGAGCGAACCCTCGCGACGGTCCCGGAGACCGTGGAGCTGACCAACCCGCTGCTGGAGGACCTGCGGCCGGTCACGTCGCAGCTACCGCAGTTCGCCCGCAACCTCACTCCGGTGCTCCAGGAGCTCCGGCCCGCGGTCGCCGAGCTGCGCCCGACCATGGACTCGCTGTCGACGCTGCTGCAGCGCACCCCGGCACTCCTCGACAGTGCCGACGCTGTACTCCCCGGTCTGGACTCGGCCCTCACCGATCTGACGCCGGCGCTCACCTTCCTACGTCCCTACACCCCCGAGGCGCTCGGCTGGATGTCGAACTGGGCGTCGGCGACGGCCAACTACGACACGAACGGGCACTACATGCGCTCCCTGATCATGGCGGGGCCCACCTCACTCAACGCCAACCCGGGCGTGGCTCCTCCAGGGGTGGTCAAGGACCCCTACTCGCCGCCCGGTGCCCTCGAGGGCCAGCCGTGGACCGACGCGTACGGAAGTGGCGCACGATGATCACCTCCGCAACCCGGACCTGGCTCATGGTGCGGCTCCGCGTCGTGGTCCTCACCCTCGCCGCCGCCGCGGCCGCGACGGCCGCGACCGTCCCTGTGCAGTACGCCGCCGCCGACAACCAGCTCGTCGCGATGTTCGCCGACGCCAGCCCTCTGCTGGAGGGCAACGACGTGCAGGTCGGTGGCGTGCCCGTCGGAAGGATCGACACGATGGAGGTCGTCGGCACCGAGTCCCGGGTGACGATGACCATCGAGCCCTCCGCCCTTCCGGTGCATCGGGACGCGCGGCTGACGATCCGCCCGGTCAGCCTCCTCGGTGAGCGCTACCTCGACCTGGACCGCGGGTCTCCGGACACGCCCGTCCTGGCCCCGGGGGAGGCGCTCCCGTCATCGCAGACCGAGCAGCCCCCGGATCTCGACCAGATCCTCAACGCCCTCGACGACCCCACGGCGGGCGCACTCGGCGCCACGGTGTCGACCCTGGGCGAGGGGATGCAGGGCAACGGCGCGAACGCCGACGCGGCGATCGTCGCGCTGGCCCCGGCCCTGGGCGACACCGAGGAGCTGGTGTCCGTCCTCGAAGGCCAGACCGAGTTGTTGACCCGGCTCATCGAGAACGCCGAGCCGGTGGCGGGGGCGCTCGCCACCGAGGACGGCCAGCGCCTGGACCAGCTGGTCACCTCCGCCGACATGCTGCTGGCCACGACGGCCGACCGGCAGGAGGCACTCGAGGCGACGCTCATCGAGATGCCGTCGACCCTCGCCGCGGCCCGCGCGGCCCTCGAGGACCTCGCCGGCGTCACGCGATCCACGACCCCGTCGCTCAGGGCGATGCGACCGGTGACCGACGACCTCAGCGAGATCTCGGCGGAACTGCAGAGGTTCGCCGATTCCGCCGACCCGGCGCTGGCGAGCGCCGATCCGGTGCTGGAGCGGGCGGCGGAGCTGCTCGCCGCGGCCCGACCGGTGACGGCCGCCCTTCGGCCGGCCGGTCCCGATCTGCGCGGTACGGCCGGCGCTCTGGCACCGGTCGTCAACGAGTTCGCCGATGCGCTACCCAGCTTCTGGAGCTTCATCGAGGGGTGGGCCCTGACGACGAACGGCCATGACGGTCTGTCGCACTACTTCCGCGCGCTCGTCACGGTCAACACCGACCAGATCACGCGTGCGCTGCCGCCTGCGGCGCCATTGATCGACGGCAACCCGGACGAGGACGGCGCCGCCGGCCTGCCGTTGCCCGGCATCACCCCGGAGGGCGCGCCGATGGGCGGCATCCTCCAGCCCGGCAGCGGCGCCGACGGTGGTGTCACGGGGCTCGACCCCGAGCAGGAGGGCGACGCCCTCTCCTACCTCTTGGGAGACAACTGATGGCCGGACCGAGAAGTGGGGACACCCGCGCGCTGCTCGTCGGAGTCGTCGTCCTCGCGTTCTTCGCCGTATCCCTCTACAGCGGCATCAACGCGCACAAGGGGCTTCCCGGAGCGGACCGCACCCTCGTGACCGCGATGTTCGAGGACACCGGGGGCCTTCGGCCCGGCGACGACGTGCGAATCGCGCGTGCCCGCGCCGGGCGGGTCGACGATGTGCAGCTCGTCGACGGGCGCTCCGCGGTCACCCTCGGTTTCGACGGTGACCGGGACATCTACCGCAACGCCACGGCGTCGGTGGACAGTCGCTCCGCCCTCGGCCAGCGCATCGTGAACGTCGACCCCGGCACCCCGGACGCGGGCGAGCTCGGGTCCGACGCGATCCCGGTGTCGCAGACCGTGTCGTCGGAGAACCTCGACTCGCTCTTCTCCCTGTTCGACGAGCCGACGCGAGCGGCCATGGCGTCCACGCTGCGCGAGACCGGCGGCGGCCTGGCCGGGCACGGTGGCGACCTGCAGGACATCCTCACCACCGCACCGGACCTGCTCCCGGATCTCGGCACGGTGTCACGCGCACTGGCCGAGGACGAGGGTCGTGACCTCACCGCGATGTTGGCGGCCGCCGACCGGCTGTCCGCCCGTTTCGAGGGCCGCCAGGACCAGCTCGCGTCCCTCACCGGTCAGCTGGCGACCACCCTGTCCGCGATCGACGCGGACGGCGGCGAGCCGTTGGCCCAGGCGCTCGACCGCGCGCCGGCGACACTGCGCGAGGCCCGCGAGGCGATGGTGGCACTCCAGCCTCCGCTGTCCGATCTGGATGTGGCGATGGCCGATCTGCGTCCGGGTGCCGAAGGTCTCGGGGCGAGCACGCCGGATCTGCGCGGGGTGCTGGTGGAGAGCGTTCCGCCGCTCGACCGGCTGCCCGACGTGGCCGAGCAGGCCGTGCCGGCTGTCGAGGCGCTGACCACGACGATGGTCGACGCGCGCCCCTTCGCGCCCCGAGCGGCCGAGGCCCTCGCCAGTGCGAACCCCTTCCTGACCACGCTCGCTCCCTACGCGCCGGACATCGGCCTCTTCTTCACCAACTGGGCGGACGCGCTGAGCCGGGGCGACGACGGCCCGGGCGACCCCGACAGCCGCCACCTGCGGGTGACCCTGATCCCGCACACGGAGTCGGTGACGGGACAGGCGGGAATCGAGGACCCGTTCGTGGCCCGCAACCCCTACCCGGCTCCAGGCGAGGCCGGCGAGGACAGCACCGGTTCGTTGCCCGTGCCGTCGAACGGAGACAACTGATGACTCCCACACTGCGCCCCGGCGCTGAAGGCCGAAGCCCGGCGCGTCGTTGGGCGTCCTCGACCTTCGGCATCGGCGTACTGGCCCTCGTGCTGACGTTGGGTGTCGGCTACGTGATGTTCCAGAAGGACATGCTGACCGTCGAGCTCACGCCCGGCGACACGATGACCATCCACTTCGCCCAGGACTACCGGCTCCGGACGTACGTCACGCCCGTGAAGGTCGGCGGGGTGAAGGTGGGTCGGGTCTCCGACATCGAACGCCTGCCGGACGGCTCGGCCCTCGTCGAGGTGAAGCTCGAGCCGGGGATGGCGGACAAGGTCGGCTCCGCTCCGAGCGCCGCCATCCGACCGACGATCATCCTGGGCGGCAACTACTACCTGGAGGTCGTCCCGGGCGGGCTGCACGGTGACCCGTTCACCGGGGAGATCCCGGTCGAACGCACCTCTGTCCCGGTCGAGCTCGACCGGATCTCCGCCACGCTGCAGCCCGACGCCCGGGCCGGGGTGCGGTCGTCGACCGACCGTCTGGACCAGGCGCTGCGTGATGGTGGGCGCGAGGCCCTGGAGGGTCTCGTCCAGAACGCACCCGGCGCGCTCGGACCGGGCGCGGACGTGCTGCGGGCCGCCCAGGGTTCGAACACGGGCGACCTGACCCGGGTGGTGAGCGGGATCGAGTCCGCCGCCGTCACCTTGAGCCGCAACGAAGGGCAGCTCGACGCCATCGTCGGTGACCTGGCGACGACCAGTCGGGTGCTCGGGACCCGCAGCCAGGACGTGTCGGAGCTGTTGGCCGATCTCCCCGCGACGCTGCAGACGACCGACGCCGGTCTGCGCCGGCTGGACACGACCCTCGCGAAGCTGCGGGAGACCGCCGACCCCGCCCGCGGCGTGGTGGGCGAGCTCGGCACGCTGATCGAGCACGCGGATCCGGTTCTGGTCGCGGCGCTCCCGGTCGTGCGTGACCTGCGTGAGGTCCTCGCCGACACGCGCCCCCTCGTGGAGGACCTGGTCCCCGCCAGCGAGCGCGGCACGGACGTGCTCGACGACGTCCGCGGCCCGGTCCTGGAGCGGGTCAACGGTCCGATCGTCGACACCGTGCTCTCGCCCTACGAGGGCACCGGCCCCTACGAGGGGTCGGGTGGTGACGGCAAACCGCTCTACGAGGAGCTCGGTTTCATGGTCTCCAGCATCGATCGGGCCTCCAAGGCGACCGACGCCAACGGCGCAACGGTCGGTTTCCAGCCCGGGTTCGGCGCGGCGACCGTCTCCGGCACACCGGTCAGCCTGGAGCAGCTCTTCGCCAACCTGGCCGGCTTCCAGAACCCGGACGCGGAAGGGGCAGGTCGATGAAGACGAAGGCGAACATGTTCACCAGGGCCCTGGACCACGCGCGCAACGAGCCCGGCCTGCTGCGCAACGTCGTGGTCGTGGCCGGCCTGCTCCTGCTCTCGGCCGTCGTCGGCGGCTACATCTTCAGCCAGGCCCGGGCCAGCTGGCCGTGGGAGCAGCATTTCGAGTTCACCGCCACCTTCGACCAGGCTCCCGCGATCAGCCCGGGCAACGGGCAGGAGGTGCGCATCGCCGGCGTGAAGGTAGGGGAGATCCGCAGCGCATCGGTCACCGACAACGGTGACGCGGCCCTGAACCTCACGCTGGACCCGGAGTACCGCGTGTACGAGAACGCGCGCCTCGTCCTCCGGCCGAAGAGCCCGTTGAACGAGATGTACATCGAGCTGTCGCCGGGCGGGCCGCCGGCCCGCGAACTGGCCGAGGGCGATGTGCTACCGGCCAGTGCCAGCGTCCGTCCGGTGCAGGTGGACGAGGTGTTCGGACACCTGGACGCCAACGTGCAGTCTGCGCTGACGACACTGTTGGCCGAGTCCGACGCCGCGCTGGCGAACGCGCCGCAGGCGCTGCCCGCCGGTCTCCAGGCGGCCGACGGCCTGGTCCAGCGCATGGAGCCGGTGAACGTGGCGCTGCAGACCCGCCGCGACGCGCTCGAACGCCTCATGACGGCGCTGGCCCAGATCGCCGAGGCGGCCGGCGAGAACGACGAGCGGCTGGCGCGTCTCGCCGCGTCGATGCAGGCGACGCTGCGCGTGACAGGGGAACGCAGCGGCGACATCGACGCGGTCCTGACCGAGCTCCCCGGACTCTCCGACCAGCTGCGCGCGGCGACGGGCGGCGTCCTGGAGCTCAGCGAACAGCTCGACCCCACCCTCGACAACCTTCGGGAGGCCAGCGACTCCCTGCCGGACTCGCTCTCGCGGGTCACCGGCGTCGTCGACCGCGCCGGTGAGATCGTGGACACGGCGCGTCCCGTCCTCGAGAACGCCCGACCGGTCGTCGACGACCTGCGACCGATCGTGGGCGACCTGAACGCCGCACTGCCCGACCTGAAGGCGAGCACCGAACGGCTCGAGTACCTCACCGCGTACTCGCTGCCGTACCTCGTCGACCTGCAGGCCTTCGTGTTCAACACCACGTCGGCCTACAGCCTCCGGGACAGCAACGGCGGCATCCTCCGCGGCATGCAGCAGTACAGCCCCGAATCGCTGACCGGGCTGACCGGTCTGCTGGAGAACCGGCCGGAGCTCTTCGAGCCGCCGGGTGGCGCCGGTGCGCCACCGCTCACGCTTCCCAACCCGCTGCCGGACAACTAGGTGACCCCGATGCGCACAATGCTGCCTACTCTCCTGCATCCACGGCTGATGGTCCTCGTGGCGTTCACCGCGGTGTGCACCGCCCTGTTCGGCTACCTCTGGGTCAACTCCGGGGGTCGGATCCCGTTGATCACCGCGACCGGTTACCGGGTCAGCGTGGACTTCCCCGAGGTGTCCAACCTCGTCTACGACTCCGAGGTGCGGCTGGCCGGCGTCCCGGTCGGACAGATCGCCGGTCTGGAGGCGGTGGACGGGGTGGCCCGGGTCGAGCTCGAGCTCCGCTCGAACTTCCCGCTGCACGAGGGTCTCCGGATCGAGGCCCGCAACAAGACCCTCATCCAGGAGACCTACCTGGACATCGTCGACGGTTCCGGACCCGAGATCCCCGACGGTGCCCGACTCCCGGCCGACGTCGCGGTGCCGGCGGTCGAACTCGACGACGTGCTGCGCAGCCTGGATGCGCCCACCCGGGACTCTCTCGGCGGGCTGCTGCGCTCGGCGGACGAGGCCACTTCCGGGAGCTCGCGAGACATCTCCGCCGCGGTGCGGGGACTGGGCGACGTGGGCCGCGAGGGCGGTGTCGCGCTGAACGCACTGGCCGACCAGTCCGAGGACCTCGAGCAGCTGTCACGCCAGACCGCGACGGTGCTCGCGGCACTCGATGCCAGGGAGGGGCAGATCGCCCAACTCGTGACCGACTCGGAGCTGCTGTTCTCGGCGACCGCGGAGAACGGCGAGCACATCGCGACGACGATGCGCACGCTGCCCGGGCTGCTGGACGTCACCCACGACGCCTCGGACGACCTCACGTCGTTGTCGACGAACCTCGGACCGGTTGCGGCCGACCTCCGGGAGGCCGCTCCGGACCTGTCCGATGCCCTCCGGCAGCTCCCGGAGACCTCTGCCGATCTCCGCGGGATGCTTCCGTCGCTGCAGCAGGTGCTGGACGAGGCCCCGGCGACGCTCGATCGGACCCCGCAGTTCGCGGAGGGGACGAGCGGGTTCATCGGTGCGACCGATGTCGCGCTGTCCGACGTCAACCCGATGTTGTCCTACATGGAGCCCTACGGGCGAGACGTCTCCGCGTTCTTCTCGAACTTCGCGCAGGCGCTGAACCGGGGTGACGCGAACGGGAAGACGCTGCGCATCTTCATGGTGTTCAACGAGGCGTCCTACCGCGGGCAGCCGGTGAGCACGAACCAGATCCCCCTCCTGGACAGGTCCAACGCCTACCCCGCGCCCGGCAGCGCGGACAGGCCCGGTCCGTTCGACGGTCAGTACACGCGCGTCCAGCAGGACCCGCCACGATGACAGCGGCGAGCGGATGGCGCTCCGTACGGCCGGGCCGTCGACGTCTGGTCGGCGCGGCCGCGGTCCTCGTGGCCGTGGCCTTCCTGGCCGGCGGCCTGGTCCGCCTCGAGGTCGCGACCGGCGTCGACTCGTTCGTCCCCTCCTCGGATCCGGCGATCGACCAGTTCGACGGGTTCGCGAGGTCCTTCGGGGCCGACCCGGTCGTCGTGCTGCTGGAGTCGGCCGAGCCGCGCCGGCTGCTGGAGGGGGAACGGCTCCTCGGGCTCCTGAAGCTCGAGGGTCAGCTGGCCGGACTCCCCGACGTCGCCGCCGTCTACGGGCCCGCCACCATCCTGAACCAGGTGGCGGGCCGGTCGCAGGACCTGTTGGCGGAGTTGGCGGGGCGGCGTCAGGGCATCCGGCAGACGGCTGAGGCCACGGCTCGCCGTGGCGGGGTCTCCGAGTCCGAGGCACTCGCGGCCGCGGATCGGGCGAGCGCCGAGTTCGACACACGTTACGGATCACTGCTCGCCCAGGGCCTGCCTGCCGGTCTGCCCACGATCCGCAACGACTCCTTCGTGGCCGCTGCCACCTATGACCCGACCGGGCAGCCGCGGCCGCAGTGGCGGTTCGTCGTGCCGTCGGACCGGTCGGCCGCCGTGCTCGTACGTCCTCGCCAGGGCCTCGGGCAGGCGGAGACCGAGCGGCTCGTCGAGCGGGTGCGGACCGTCGTCGCGAGTGCTGGGCTCGAGGCCGACGAGGTGACCGTGTCCGGCGTCCCGTCGGTGGTCGCGGCGCTGGGGGAGCAGGTCCGCAAGGAGGTGCCTCTCGTCGGTGGTCTCGCGATCGCCGCGGTCGCACTGTGCTTCTTCCTCACCCCGTGGACCAGTCGTCGACGTCGGCTGCTGCCGGTGGTGACCACCCTGCTGGCGACGGCCGCGGTTCTCGCCACGCTCGGATGGATCGGTCGTCCCACCTCGCTCGGCGTGGTCGCCTTCCTGCCGGTGCTGCTGGGGATCGGGAGCTACTACCCGACCTACTTCGCGCAGCACGCCGGACGGCGCGTGGTGGTCGTCGTCGCCTTCGCGACGGCCTGCAGCTTCTGGTCCCTGTTGCTCTCCCCGCTGCCGTTCGTGCGCGACCTCGGCCTGGTGTTGGGGCTGGGCGTACTGGCGGCGTGCGGCGTGGGCGCGCTGCTGATCCGCACCGCGGCCGTCACCGCGCCGCAGCCCGCTCCGGCGCCATCGCCCGACCTCGGGCCGCAGCGGGCGACCTCCTCACGCCGCACCCGGAGCGCGGTCCTCGTGGCGGCCGGGCTCGTCGCGCTCTGTGGATGGGTGGCGTTGCCGACGCTGCCCCTGCAGGCCGACTTCGACTCCTTCATCGACGGTCTGCCCGCCGGTGCGCAGGTCGACGAGCTCCAGCAGGCGCTGGGCAGTACCGGCGAGGTGGACATCGTGCTGCGCGGCCCCGACGTCACGTCACCGGAGGCGTTGGCCTGGATGCAGACGGCGCAGGAAACGGTGATCACCGGACACGGGGACCGTCTGCGTCCCGCCATCTCGGCGCCGACGCTGCTCGGCTTCCTCGGGGTGCAACCGTCGACCGAACAGATCACGTCCGGTCTCCGGCTGCTGCCCCCCTACCTCGTGGGATCGGTGATCGGGGCGGACCACACGGTCGCGGCCCTGGTCTTCGGCAGCACGGTCGAGGACGCGGTCGAACTGCAGGTCCTCCGGGACGAGGTGCTCGGCTCGTTGCCGCCGCCACCTGCCTCCTTCGAGGTGGAGATCACCGGCCTGCCGATGCTCGCCGCCCGGGCGCACGAGCTGGTCTCGGGCGATCGCTACCTGGCGAACCTCGCCGGCGTGGCTGCGGCCGGGCTGGTCCTCGCGGTGGGGCTGGGGCGCCGCCGCCCGGACGCGGCGCGCGCAGTGGCGGCCGCAGTGATCGCGACCGGGGTCGGACTGCTCCTCATCCGGCTGGTCGGCCTGCCGCTCAACCCCGTGACGGTGGCGCTCGGCTCGTTGACCGCCGCGGTGGGGTGCGAGTTCACCGTGATGCTGACCGAGGCACGCAGGCGCGCCCATCGCGGGTTGCGTCGATCGGTCCTCCTGGCCGCTGCGACGTCCGCGGTGGGCTACCTCGTCCTCGCCGTCTCGGGCCTGGGCGCGATCCGCGAGTTCGGGCTGCTCCTGGCGGGTTCGGTGCTGTTGGCGCTGGCCGCCGCCCAGCTCGTCATCTGGGCCTGGCCGGTCCCCGTCGCGGCCGTTCCCGAGCCGGTTCCGGCCGACGAACCGGCCGCAACCGTGAACGCAGTGATTGGAGTTGGGTGATGACGCGCTCCGCGTTGATCGAACGAACCGCCGACCTGGCGCGCCGGACCGTCGTGCCGGCCGGCAGGCGCGGTCGAGCGCTGTTGGCCGCGGTGCTGGCGCTGGCGTTGACCGCCGTGGTCGGGGGTCACCTGATCTCGCGGGCGGGTCAGCTCCCCGAGGACGCGGCGTTCCGGATCGGCGACCGGGTGGTGTCCGTCGAGGAGCTCGACGACGAGGTGGACACCTTGAAGGCGCTCTACGGTGTGCAGCCCCCGACGGAACCCGCGGCGCTGGACGCCTTCCGGCGCGACGCGGCGAAGGCGTACGCGGTGGCGCTGATCCTCGAGCGGGCGGCCCAGGACGGCGGCATCGTCATCGCGGACAAGTCCGCCCAGGACGTCTTCGACCGGTATGTGAGCGACCAACTCGGGGAGGGCGCCGACGCGCGTCGACAGCTCGTCGAGGCGCTCGGTAACGCGGGAACGTCGGAACGGGCCGTCCTCGTCGAGGTCAAGCGGCAGCTCGCTGTGGGGCAGCTCCTGGAACAGGTCACGCGAGACGTCTCCGTCTCCGACGACGACGTCGCGAGCGCGTTCGACGAGCGGCGAGCAGAGATCGACACCCCGGAGCTCCGTCATCTGGCGAACATGGTGCTGCCCGACGAACGGGCCGCTGATGATGCCGCCGCCCGGGTTCGTGCCGGCGAGCCATTTGCCGAGGTGGCGCGTCAGGTGAGCAACGACGCCGCGACGCGCGACCAGGGCGGCGATCTCGGCACGGTGCCGGCCGCCCCGCTCGAGGACGCCTATGCGGCCGCGGCCTTCGCCGCAACCCCGAACGACGTGTTCGGTCCGGTGCAGGGACTGCACGGCTGGAACGTGGGCACCGTGCTCGAGGTGACCCCTCCGGCTCCGGCGGTGTACGAACAGGTCCTGGAGCCACTCCGTGCCCAGCTGGAGTTGGAGCGCAGCACCCAGGCGTGGCGCGAGTGGCTGGCGGCCCGCATCTCCGACGCCGCCGTCCAGTACGCGGACGCGTATCGCCCGGCTGATCCGGATGCCCCTCCGGCGACCGGGCCCGCAGCGCAGGACCCGGCACCCGCGGCGCCGGTGCCGCCGGGGACGAGCCCGCCGCGATGAACGCGCTGTTCACGATGGTCGGACTCGTGGCCATGGCGGTCCCTCTCCTCGTACTGGGCCACTGGGGCCGCAGCAACGCCGAGGCACTCGTGCCGGCGCACTTCGTGGGACTCGAACGCGAGCGCCGGGCCCGGATGCTGCGCCGAGGCGGGACGACGTGCGCGGTCGTCGCTGCGGCGTTCCTGGCGGGGGCGGTGGTTGCACTATTCTGAGCGCGTAGATACGTGTTGCTAAGTTGTTTAGTGCTACGCTCAACTACGCTTGCAGCCGTGTGAACGCCGATCCGAGGGGGACTCGTAGAGTGACCATCACCATGAACGAAGTCGGTGGAGTGCCTGTACAGCGTGGTGAGGCCGAGCTGTCCGGCGAGGATGAGGCGAGCGTCGAGGACGCCGTCGACCGAGTCGAACGCGACTGGCAGCGCGAGCGTCCGGACACCGATGTGACGTCGATGGGTGTCGTCAGCCGGATATGGCGCATCGGGCGACACCTCGAGCAGCAGCGCAAGGCCCAGCTCGCCGCGTTCGGCAGCGACCGGGGCACGGTCGACGTCCTCGGGATGCTCCGCCGGTCCGGTCCGCCCTTCCGTCGCTCCGCCGGCGAACTCACCCGGTCGGCCCTCATCACCTCGGGTGGGGTGTCGCAGCGTCTGGACAAGCTGGAGCGGGCCGGCCTGGTGACCCGCCACGTCGACCTCGTCGACCGCCGGCGCGTCGACGTCGAGCTGACGCCCGCCGGTATCGAGCTGGTCGACTCGTTGCTGGACGATCTGATGGTTCACGACGCCAAGGTGCTCTCCGATGCGCTCACGGCGCCGGAACAAGAACGGCTCGCTCAACTGCTTCGCAAGTTCCTCCTCGCTCTGGAGCCCCTGGACGACGACTGACCGCCGGCCGGGGACCGGGACGTTCGTGGCATCGCCCAGCGGTACGCCCGCAGTTCGAAAGGCCGATATGCACCTCGGATCGCAGGCGGTGGGCGGATCGTCTGCGCCGGCCCGAACGATCGACGGAGGTCGCGGCCCGGTCGGGCCCCGGTGTCCGGGCCCAGGCCGGCCATGACCGGGTCGAACCCGGCCGCAGGCAGCGAACCGGGGGAAGCGCGGGCAGGCGCTCGGGGTGCCCCGCCCGCGATCCGGATCGACGGTGTCACCACCGTCCGCGGTGACACCGTCGTACTGCACCGGCTGGGTCTCGAGGTGCCGGCCGGTCGGGTGACCGTCCTGATGGGCCCCTCGGGCGCAGGCAAGACCACGCTGATCCGCCATCTCGTCGGTCTGATCCCGCCCGACGCCGGCAGCATCGAGATCGGCGGCCATCAGGTCGTGGGGTGCGCCGCGGCGGACCTGCGGGACCTACGACGAGGGATCGGGGCACTGCTCGGAGGCAGCACGGTCTACGAAGGCTCGACGTTCGGCTCGCTGACCGTGTACGACAACGTCGCGTTCCCGTTGCGTCAGATACCCGGCGCGGACGAGGAACTCGTACGGCCGCGGGTGACCTGGTGGCTGCGCACTCTCGGCCTGCAGGACGTCGCCGACAGGCTTCCATCGGAGTTGGCCGCGCACATGCGACGCCGCGTCGGGCTTGCGGCGGCGCTCGTCACCGACCCGCCACTGGTACTGCTCGACGACCTCGAGCCGGCCTTCGACTCGCTCCACGAAGAACAGATCATCGCGACGATCCGCGCCACCCAGCGCCGCACCGGCGCGACGATGCTGATCACGACCCACGACCTCCGTGTGGCACGGGAACTCGGCGATGGGCTGGCCGTCCTGTGCAACGCCCGCATCGTCGCGACAGGTGATCCGGCCGTTCTGCTGGACGGTGTCCACGACGGCGCCGAGTTCGACCGGAGATTCCGCATCCTGGATCAGCTCGGGCCGCCCGATCTCGATGCCGCGTTGCGGGCGGCACGCGAGCGCCGAATGCGCACAGTGGATGTCGATCCGGCGTTCGTCATCTGTTTCCTGCTGCTCATCGCGGTTGTCTACCTGGCGATGATGCAACGCGGGCTCTGACGCCCCGAGGTGGCGATACCACGAAGAAGCCACCTCACGCGGGGCATGCGTGAGGTGGCTTCTCTGTTGTCAGGATGGGGTCAGGTTCTCGGCGCTCCTTCGGTGGACCGGTGGGGATCGGTGTCGTGACAAGGGTTCGGACCGGACCACTCGCGGGGCAGCGAGGCGGCCGGTCCGATGTTCATCCTGGTGCACTGCAACGCCGAGGTATACGTCGATTCCGGCTCACATCGAGGGGCTCGGATCGTCATGACCAGTGGAATGATCGGTGGTCGCCGGTGACGTCGCCAGGAATCGTCGTGCACTGCGCGGCATGAGGGCCACGGAGCCGACGAACACCGCCAGCATGCCGATCATCAGGAGGGACCATCGGCCGGAGGAGGCGATGGCGATGATTCCGATGAATCCGGCTGGCAACAGCACCCACTGTGTCCAGCCGTGCCGAAGCAGCAGCCCGGCTGTGAGGAGCACGATGATCGCTCCGAGTAACAGCGGCAGTGCGGATCCGGAAGCGGACCCGGACGTGCCCGCGACCGCGTCATCGCCGAGCGCGTCGGTGATCGTGCCGACGGAGGGTTCACCGTCGGTCTGCAGCTGACCGAACCACGAGGCGATCAGCAGCCCGCCGACCAGCAGCCAGGCCAAGGCGGCGAGCCCGATCGAGCCGGGCAGACGTACGCGCATGAGGTCAGCCGGCCAGGGCGTGCTGGGTGGCCCTGTCGAAGCTGAGGGACGGGGCGAACGCCGAGCCGAGCTCCCTGCTCCCGACCCGCTGGGCAGGCGACATCGCGCGGGCGATGTACTCCTGGGCGAAGGCGCCGACGTCGTCACGCCGCCCAGCGCTGGTCGTCACCGCCTCCACTGCCGGAAGGACCGTGTCGAACAGTGTTCGCGCGGCGTTCGCGAGCGCCGGGTGGCCCATCGCGTACCGGGCCGAGGCGCACCACAGTCCCTCGGTCGAGGGCAGGCGCTCCTCGAGTTCGTCCGCGGCCGGGGTCGTCAACGCCGCGAGCACGACGACGGTGGCCACATCGCGGAGGCGCGTCGGAAGGAGGTCGAGCATTCTCAGTTCCAGCCATCCACGCGGGCGGATCGGCGGGAACAGGGTCGTGAGGTGGTAGCGGAGATCCTCGACCGTGGGCCACGTACCTTCGTGACCTTCCGCGAGCCAGCGCCCGAACGGGAGGCCGGGCGCGATCGGGACGGCCGTGCTCGCGTCGGCCGAGCGCATGAGCATGACATCTGCGCACATCGCGTAGTGCAACCAGGCGTCCGGGCCTGCCGTGCGCAGACACGGCGGACGGGTACGGCCGGGATCGATCGACCACCAGATCGCCTGGCGCATCGACTCCCACCGCCGTCCCGCGGCGTCGAGGCCGGGGGAGTGGGCGAACGCCGCGATCAGGATCGGGCCGAGCTGGTGGGCCAGCTTCCATCGTCGCTGCGGGTCCACTGCAAGGTGGCTCAGGTTGACCTGCAGCGACGCCGTGTTGCACATCATCCAGGACCCGGCGTCGCCGGTGCTGGAGAAGAACTCCTCCATGCAGGCGTAGCGAGCCGCGGTGAGGATGCGGTGTGGGCTACGGCGGGTGTCGACGGCCAGCTCGGCGGTGACCAGTCCGGCGCGGCGCAGGCGTTCGTGCAACGTCGTCGAATCCATCGTCGCGGCGTCGAGGGTGGCGTCCGCCGTGGCCGCGGGGAGCGTGGAGAGCTCGATCTGGCCACCCGGCTCGATGGTGACCCGCCCGCCGTGGGGGAGGGGACCTTGGGCTGCGGCGAGCAGCTCGGGGTGGGTCGGCCGAGTGCCGACGTCGTCGTACCGATGCACGGGCCACTCCAGCTCGATCCCGCACAGTGACGGCGGCTCCCCGATGAAGGAGGCCGCGGCGATGTCGACGGCGGTTGCCCGGGCAAGCGCACGACGTTGTGACGGCACGGAGGCACCTCTCGACTGCTAGGAGGGCTGTAGCATACCAGCAAACATCTTCCTGAAAAGTAGTTGACTGCTAAGAAATTTCTCGTTACGTTCTGTGATGCCAACGACATCCACAGCGAGGTGAACGATGAGTGGTCCTCTGGCCGGCATTCGGGTTGTCGACTTGTCCGCGATGCTGTCCGGTCCGTGGGCGGCCGACATCCTCGGCGACCAGGGCGCCGACGTGATCAAGGTCGAGCCACCCGGAGCCGGCGATCACGTCCGGGCGCTGCGCAACCAGTCGCAGGGCATGGCGTCGATGTTCGTCAACATCAACCGTTCCAAGCGCTCGGTGACGCTGAATCTGAAGCACCCCGAGGGAGTGGCGACGCTGCGAACGCTCGTCGCCACCGCCGACGTGCTGGTGCAGAACTTCCGTCCCGGCGTCGTCGAGCGCCTCGGCATCAGCTACGACGATCTCCGCGAGGTGAATCCCGGGCTGGTCTACCTGTCGATCAGCGGCTTCGGTGAGACGGGTCCGTACTCGGAACGCCGGGTCTACGACCCGATCGTCCAGGCGCTGTCGGGCCTGACGACGGTGCAGGCCGGTTCCGACACCGAGCGCCCCAAGCTCATCCGGACCGTGCTTCCCGACAAGCTCACCGCCATCGCCGGCGCGCAGGCGATCTGCGCAGCCCTCGTGGCACGCGGACGCAGCGGAACCGGCCAGCACATCAAGCTCTCGATGCTCGACACGGTCCTGTCCTTCCTGTGGGCCAGCGACATGAACGCCTACACGTTCATGGACCAGCCGGTCGAGCCGGAGCGCGCCGCCAGCTTCATCGACCTGATCTACGAGACCGCGGACGGCTACATCACGGTCTCGACGATGCAGGACCGGGAGTGGCATGCGTTCTGCGCAGCAGCCGACCGACCGGATCTCCTCGACGACGACCGCTTCAACACTCCGGCCAAGCGCGACGAGAACGTCGAGGAGCGCCTCACCGTGATCCAGGAGGTGCTGCTGAAGCGACCTGCGTCCGAGTGGCTGGAGATCCTCCCCGAGCACGACGTTCCGTGCGCTCCCGCCCTGCGCCGCTACGAGCTGATCGACCACCCGCAGGTGCTCGCCTCGGGGTCCATCGTGGAATCCGAACACCCTGTGGCGGGCAGGCTGCGCCAGGCGCGTCCCGCGCCCCGTTTCTCCGACACGCCCGTCGGCCCGTCCCGTGGGGCGCCGCTGCTGGGTCAGCACAACACCCAGGTGCTCGAGGAGCTCGGCGTGACCCGCGAGGAGATCGTTCGACTCGTCGCCGAGGGCGTCGTCGGCGACGAACACCAGGAACCCGATCCCGCACCGGCTGACGAAGCCGACGCGGTACTGACCAGAGGAGCTTGAGCATGGCCACGAAGCTGATCGTCGGAGCCGACCGGGGTATCGCGCACGCGATGTCACGGCACCTGCACGGACGTGGCGACGAGGTCGTCGCGGCGTGCTTCGGCGATGGGGCCGACCTCGCCGAGCTGGGCATCGCGGTGGAGCCGGGAGTCGACGTCACCTCCGACGACGCCGTCGCCGAGCTCGGCAAGCGGCTCGAGCAGCGTGGCGTCCGACTCGACTGGATCGTCCACGTCGCCGGCATCATGCACCTCGACACCCTGGACACCGTCGACCTCGACGATGTCCGGCACCAGTTCGAGGTCAACACCATCGGCCCGCTGCGTGTCGTGCGGGAACTGCGCGGTCTGCTCGACCGGGGCGCCAAGGTCGGCATCTTCACCAGCCGCGTCGGCTCGCTCGGCGACAACGGCAGCGGTGGCGACTACGCCTACCGCATCTCCAAGGCCGCGGCGAACATGGTCGCGCTCAACCTGCACCACGACCTGGTCAAGCAGGGCGCCATGGTGCAGGCGCTGCACCCCGGCATGGTCCTGACCAACCTGCTCGACGTCGTCGATCCCGACCAGATGACCAAGTACGCCTCGGCGTACAGCGCACCGGAGGACGCCGCCGCCCAGCTGGTGGCCGTCCTCGACGCCCTCACTCCGGCCGACGCCGGCCGCTTCCAGCACGCCAACGGCAGCTTCCTGCCCTGGTGATCTCCGTTCCTGTCCACGCACGAGCCAAAGGAGTCTTGTCATGATCACGGTCTACGGGTTCGTCCCGTCCTGGGGGCTGTCCGATATCAGCCCGTTCGTCACCAAGGTCGTCAACTACCTGACGATGGCGGGTATCCCCTTCACCTACGAGATCCAGCCCCTGGACTCGCTCGCCCAGAAGTCGCCCACCGCGAAGCTGCCCTACATCGTCGATGAGGGCGTGCAGGTCAACGACTCGACCCGGATCGTCCAGCACCTGCAGGCCAAGTACGGCGACAAGCTCGACAGCCACCTCAGCGACACCGACAAGGCCGTCGGCCTGGCGTTCCAGCGCACGGTCGAGGAGAACGTCTACTGGTCGGGAATCATCTACCCGCGCTGGCGCAACGACGAGGTCTTCTCGGTCTACCTGCCGTCCTTCGTGCCTCCCGGGCAGGAGCCTGCTCCCGAGTTCATCGAGGCCATGCTCGCGTACCGGCAGAAGATCTGGGCCGCGGCCGGCGGGCACGGCATGGGTCTGCGGACCGGTGACGACGTGCTGCAGAACCTCTCGGAGGACCTCGACGCGCTGTCGACGTTCCTCGGCGACAAGGAGTACTTCCTCGGCTCCGAGCCGACGTCGTTCGACGCCACGATCTACTCCACCTTCCGGCACATCGCCGACGTCCCGTGGGACTGGGCGGGCCGCGACTACGCCCGTTCCAAGACCAACCTCGTCGCCTACTCCCAGCGGATGAACACGCGCTACGGCGTCTGATCACCCGCGGGCGTCGGAGGGCGTCATCATGATCGATCTCTTCTACTTCGTCAGCCCGAACGCCCGCAAGATCCACATGGCCCTCGAGGAGCTCGGTCTTCCCTACGAGATCCGATGGGTCGACATCACCCGCGGGGACCAGTTCGAAGCCGACTACCTGCTGGTGAACCCGAACAGCAAGATCCCGGCGATCGTCGACCACGACGGTCCCGGGGGCGGTCCGATCGCGCTGTTCGAGTCCGCGGCGATCCTGCAGTACTTGGCGGAGAAGACCGGCAGGTTGTTGCCGTCGGATCCCGCTGCCCGCTGGGAGGCGATCTGCTGGACGATCTGGCAGGTCGCCAACCAGGGGCCGGGACTCGGCCAGGCCACCCACTTCACCACGTACGCCCCGCAGGGTGGGCACGTCGTCGAGTACGCGCAGCAGCGCTTCGGGGCCGAGGCGCAACGCGTGTACCGGGTCCTGGAGGACCGACTCACCGGCCGGGAGTTCCTCGCCGGCGAGGGATCGGGCGAGTTCTCGATCGCCGACATCGCGTGCTTCCCGTGGACGCGACTGGGCAAGGGCCACGGCATCAGCCTGGCCGACTTCCCTGCGGTGGCGTCGTGGTCCGAGCGCATCTCGGCGCGGCCCTCGGCGCAGGCGAAGGTCGAGGACCGACGCGACGACGACGTCAGGAACTTCCGCTACACCGCGGAGCAGCGAGAACTGCTGTTCCGGACCACCGCGAACCCGGTCGGAGCCGCCACGCGCGTCGCCCCCGACGGTTCCGCAACCCCAGATCCGGAGAGATGACCATGGCGACCCCGACCGCGATCAAGACCCCGCAGCTCACGATCAACGGACGCTCCTGCGGGTCCGCAGACAGCCTTTCGGTGATCGACCCGTCCACGGGCGAATCCTTCATCGAGGTCCCTGCGGCATCGCTCGCCCAGCTCGACGAGGCCGTGGCCGCCGCGAACGCCGCCTTCCCTGCCTGGCGCGCCACGCCGCTCACGCGTCGTCAGGAGATCGTCCGGGGGATCAAGGACGTCATCCTGGCCAACATCGACGAGCTGGCGCTGCTCGTCACGACGGAGCAGGGCAAGCCGCTCGGCAACGCCCGCGGTGAGGTCGGTGCCAGCCTCCGCCAGATCGACTTCCTGGGCTCTATCACCCTCGACCCGGAGGTCATCAAGGACGACGAGACCGGCCGGGTCGAGGTCAGGCGCGAGCCGCTCGGGGTGGTCGGCGCCATCACCGTGTGGAACTACCCGATCCTCGCGGCGATGTTCAAGCTCATCCCCGCGCTCGTGGCCGGCAACGTGGTCATCGTCAAGCCGTCGCCCTACACGCCGGTCTCCACCATGCGACTCGGCGAGCTGCTCCAGGACGTCCTGCCTCCCGGGGTGTTCCAGGTCGTGGCGGGCACCGACGAACTGGGGTCCGCGTTGACCGCGCACCCGGGCGTACACAAGATCTCCTTCACCGGGTCGGTCGCCACGGGCAAGCGGGTCATGGCCTCCGCGGCGGGAACGCTCAAGCGCGTCACGCTGGAGCTGGGCGGCAATGACGCCGGCATCGTTCTCGACGACGCCGACCCGGCCGTCATCGGTGCCGATCTCTTCTGGGCCGCGTTCTCCAACTCCGGTCAGGTCTGTGCGGCGCTCAAGCGTCTGTACGTACCCGAGTCGAAGTTCGACGCGATCTGCGAGGCCGTGGCCGCCGAAGCCGCAACGGTGCTGGTCGGCCCCGGCCTGCAGGAGGGTGTGAAGGCCGGACCGGTGCAGAACAAGCCGCAGCTCGAGCGTGTCCGTCAGCTGACCGAGGACGCGATCGCCCGCGGCGGCGAGGCGTTCTTCACCGGCGAGGTTCCCGACGGCCCCGGCTACTGGTTCCCGACCACGCTCGTCCGTCATGTCGCAGAAGGCGTTCCGCTGGTCGACGAGGAGCCGTTCGGGCCCGTCGTTCCGATCCTCACCTACCGCGATGTCGACGACGCGGTCGCACGGGCCAACAACACCGACTACGGCCTCGGTGCGTCGGTGTGGTCGCCTGATCTCGACCGCGCCACGGCGGTGGCAGAGCGTCTCGACGCCGGTTCGGTGTGGGTCAACCAGCACCCGGTGGTGACGGCGGCCGTCCCGTTCGGCGGGGCGAAGCAGTCGGGGATCGGCGTCGAAGGCTCTCTGCACGGCCTGCACGGGTACACCAACATCAAGGTGCTCAGCGTCAAGAGGTAGGTCGATGGAGTCAGCGGATCGCGGAGCGCTCACGGGCGCCGTCGACGAGCCAGTCGAACACGGGCTGCGGTCCGGCCAGCTGCTCGGGGTGCCATTGCACGCCGAGCAGCCGGCTCCCCGGCAGCTCGACGGCCTCGACGATGCCGTCCAGGGCTCGACCGGTGACGACCAGGTCGTCACCGAGCCGGTCGATGCTCTGGTGGTGGAGGCTGTTGACGCTGGTCGTCGCGCCGTGGAGGCCTCCGAGCATGCTGCCGGGCTCGATGAGAACCTCGTGCCACGGCCCGACCTGGTGCTCATCGAGGTGGGCGTGCAAGGTGCCTCCGCGGCTGACGTTCACCAGCTGCAGGCCGCGGCAGATCGCCAACACGGGCAGCTCGCGTGCCAGCGCCGCGTCCAGCAGCGCGAGTTCGGTGGCGTCGCGTTCGGGATCGAGTTCGGGGGTCGTCGAGCATCTGGCGGCGCCGTAGCGGATCGGGTCCACGTCCGCGCCCCCGCTGAGGATCAGCCCGTCGACCCGGTCGAGCAGGGCTTCCGGGTCGGTCGTGGACGGCACGTACACCGCGATCCCGCCGGCTGCCCCGACATGTTCGGCGTAGCCGGTGAAGTACACGTCGAGGTGCAGCGAGTCGAGCATCGCCGGACCGGTGTGCACTCCGTGCGCGGGTCGTCGTCGGCCCGTCACCGCGATCAGTGGCGCCCCGCGGCTGCCTGGCTCCTGCATGTCTCGGTCCCCTCGTCTGCCGACCGTCAGCTTAGATCAGGACTGAAAATCTGACAGGTAAGGAAAAGTCACGTAGCTCGCGCCCACCTGTACCGCCTACGCAAGCGGAGGACACCGATGTCCACTTCCCACTCCTCGTCCAGAGCCAACCCGCAACTCCACCTCGTCTTCGTGATCGACGAGATCGACTCGCTCGACGCTGCGCACGACACCAGCGTCGCGCTGATGGAGTCCGCCCAGGCACGCGGCCACCGCATCCTGGTCACCACGATGGGGGCCCTCGGTGTTTCCCACGGCCGGGCGGTGGCCGTCTGCACACCCGTTCAGGTACGGCCCGCCACGCTGCACGGCGGTCGGTGGCGCGCAGAGCAGAACTGGTACAGCGCGGGCGCGCCCGAGCGCTGGGTCCTCGACCTGGTCGACGCCGTCTTCGTCCGCACCGATCCGCCCGTCGATGCCGCCTACCTGCGGGGCACCTACGTCCTGGACCTGGTCGACGAGCGTCGGACGATCATGATTAACGATCCGGCCGGGCTCCGGAACGCGAACGAGAAGCTGTTCAGTCTCCAGTTCCCGGAGCTGTGCCCGGACACCGTCGTGAGCTCCGACATCGCAGAGATCGTCGACGTGACCGGTGTGTGGGGGGCGGCGGTGGTCAAGCCCACCGACGGGATGGCCGGACGCGGGATCATGCTGCTCCGCCCCGACGACCCCAACCTGCGCTCCATCCTCGAGGCGGCGACGTCGCGGGGACGTGATCACGTCGTCGTCCAGCGCTTCATCCCGGAGTCGGTCGACGGTGACCGTCGGGTGATCGTGCTCGACGGCGCGCCGATCGGGGTGGTTCGCCGGGTGGCGAGCGGGGGTGAGTTCCGGTGCAACATGGCGGCCGGTGCCTCGGTCGTCGCCGACTCCGTCACGCCGCGGGACAAGGAGATCTGCACACGGATCGCCGACCGCCTGGCCGCGAACGGGCTGATCTTCGTGGGGATCGACGTGATCGGTGACTACCTCACCGAGATCAACGTGACGAGCCCCACCGGTGTACGCGAGATCGATGCGTTCTCCGGCACCAGGTTGTCCGACGACGTGGTCGCGTGGGTCGAGACCCGGCACGCCGCGCTGCACGGGTAGTGCCACCGATTGATCTCGCACGAATGGAGAGCAGCACGTGGAGCTGACACTCACGGACGATCCCGAGCGCTCGCGCTTCGAGATCCATCGTGGCGACCAACTCGCCGGGGTGGTCGAGTACCGCCTCGACGATGACGAGATCACGCTCCTGCACACCGAGATCGGTAGGGAGTTCGGTGGCCAGGGCGTCGCCGGCACGCTCGTCCGGGGCGTACTCGATGTTGCCCGGTGTCGTGCGCTGACCGTCGTGCCCGAGTGTGACTACGTCCGAAACTGGATCAGCAAGCACCCGGGGTACGCGGACGTCGTCACTGCGGTGCAGCGGCGTCGGTAGTTCGAAAGCCGAGTGTGGGCGCCACCACGCGGGCGAGCCGCCCCCCGGGCCCAGGGGTAGCGCCTGCGCTCATGACGGATCGCGCGCACCAACTCGTCGACCAGCACGGTGCTGTTGGTCCAGTCGGCCGCTGCCGATGGCGATGACATCGTCCGCGTCGCCCCCACACCTTCCGCGCCGCGCCGGCGATTCCGTCCTCCGAGCGCTGCTCGGTGTCGGTGATGTGCGCGGACCAGGTGCCCTCCAGCGCTCCGGGAAGGGCGTCGACATATCCGTGACCGCGGTGCCGGTACGCGTCCCCCCCCGGAGGCTCCGGCGGGAGGCAGGGACCTCGTGCGCGGTGACGATGCGCAGATGGCTGCCGGGCGGGACGCCGTGGCGGGCGAGCTCGGCGGCCGAGACGTGGAGGGTGCCGTCGGGGTGGGGGCTCGCGGTGCTGCTCACGGGCTGAGAACAGGCGAGCGTGCGTCGGCGGGGTGGCTTCTGCGTGGTCGTCCGGTGGTCGGGCGCGTGCTGACACGGCTCTGCGGACAACGTGGGTCGAGCACGACGTTCTCGGACGACGTCGACGGTCCTGGTCCTTGTGCCGCCGCCTGCTCGTACGAAGCGCCCCTGCCGGACCGAGCGCAGTCGACCTGACCGGATCTGCTCGTAGACGACGGTGCGGTTCATCGACAGCTGCGCCATCGCCTCGGGTTACTCGGTACAGCCACCGACTCACCTCGGCGGTGTGACCCTGATCGGCCGACTCTCGAACGGGATCGCCCGTGACCGGCATCTCGGCCTCCGCGCGAGAGGTGTACGTCGCGGCGTGGCTCCGCATCATGACCGCCGCTTCGGAGTCGGGCCGACGACCACCGCCATCCACTGACGGCTCCGAACTGCTGTCAGACTTCTGCCGTGATGGTGGCCACCGCACGGAGCGGCTTCACGGCACCCCTCGGGCACTTCTCGACGCTATCGGGAGAGTACTGCCTGCTCAGAGGGTTCTTCTTCGACACTCTTGCGTCGGATCGAGCCGGATCCGTAGAACTATTGACGACAGGCTGCGCGCCTTCTACGGTGAGCACACTCACAATCATCATCAGTTGTCAGACAGCCAGTGCTCGAACGGCGCGACGGGAGGAGCCACGTGATCGTCACAGGCCACCGCCGCCTCGCTGGTCGTGTCGCCCCGAACGACGGGCGACCGGCCACCAGACGAGATGATGTACGTCCGGCGTGTTCGGGTGGATCGTCGATGTCAGTTCGGCGTTCCCGGATCCGGAGGGAGTTCGGCGTGACCGTCGAGGAGCCGGCTGTCCTGTTCCAGCCGATCGGCACCGGTCGGGGCTTCGACAAGATCGTGGCGTCGCTGCGTGGGCTGATCGTGCGCGGGGACCTGGCGGTCGGGCAGCGCCTGCCGTCCGAGCCGGACCTCGCCGCCCAGCTGGGCGTCTCGCGCCCGATGCTGCGCGAGGCGTTGAAGGCGCTGGAGGTGTCGGGATACCTGGAGGTCCGCCGTGGCTACGGCGGTGGCCGGTTCGTCTCGGCGCCCGAGCCCGAGGAGTTCCATGCGATCACCTCCGCGCCGCTGTCGACGATGGACGTGGAGCCGCAGCACGTCATGGACGTCCGGTTGGCCGTCGAGCCGATGGCGGCCCGGTTGGCCGCCCGCGGCCGCGACTCGGTCGATCTGGGGCGGGCGCTGCGCAAGCTCGGTCTGGCCGGCGCGCGTCCCGCGCGGGCCGTCGACGCGCTCGTGCAGTTCCACCTGGCCCTGGTCGAGGCGTCATGCAACCCGGTCTTCGTCGCGATGTACGAGAGCCTGCGTGGCCCGATCGCACTGAGCCTGGGGGAGAAGGTCCGCGATCCCGCGTGGCTGGAGGCGTCGAAGGATCGGCTGACGCACCTGATGCGGCTGATCGACGACGGGGAGATCGACGCGGCCGAGCGCGCTGCACGCCGGTACCTGACGGAGTACGAGGACGACCGGCAACAGCGCGAGGTGGCCCTGTGAACGCGCTGTTCGACCCCGCGGTCGAGTCGCTTCCGCGCGCGGAGATGCGGGTCGTCCAACTGGAGCGGCTCCGCACCCAGCTCGCGCGCGTGGCGGAGCGGTCGCCGTTCTACGCCGAGCTGTGGGCGGCGACGGGATTCGATCCGCACCACGTCGAGTCGCTCGACTCCTTCGACGCGCCGTTCACCACCAAGGACGCGCTGCGGGAGAGCCAGTTGCTCGCCCCGCCGCTCGGGCAGCACGCAGCGGTCCCGATGAGCGAGGTGGTGCGCGTGCACGCCTCCAGCGGCACGACCGGGCGTCCGAGCTACGTCGGGATCACCCGGCGCGACCTCGACGACTGGACCCAGGTCGTCAGCCGGGTCCTCTACTGCGAGGGCATGCGCCCCGACGACGTCGTCATCCACGCGTTCGGCCTGGGCTTCTTCGTCGGTGGCCTCCCGCTCAAGGACGCCACCGAGCACATCGGGGCCACGTTCGTGCCGATCGGTACCGCGGCGAGCGACCGCGTGGTGCAGTCGATCCGCGACCTCGGCGCCACCGTCCTGATGTGCACCCCGTCGTACGCCACCTACCTGGCGGAGTACTGCCGCGACCGGCTCGGGATGGAACCGTCCGAACTCGGCCTGCGCAAGCTGTTGGTCGGAGCGGAGCCGGGCGGCTCCATCCCCGGCGTGCGGGCGCGCCTGGAAGCCGACTTCGGGGCCACGGTGTCCGACGGCATGGGCAACGCCGACGTCTTCCCGATCTACCTCGCCACCTGCCCCGAGCAGAACGGCTTGCACCTGTGCGCGGAGGACCAGCTCCTCGCCGAGGTGATCGACCCGGAGACGGGGGAGCGCCTCGGCTGGGACCACGGCGTCGAGGGCGAACTGGTGGTGACCCACCTGCGCCGCGAGTGCGTGCCGCTGGTGCGCTTCCGGGTGCGTGACCGGGTCATCGTCAACGCCGAGCCGTGCTCGTGCGGGCGCACCAGCCCGCGGCTGCACTGTTCGGGCCGCACCGATGACCTGCTGTTCGTCGCCGGGGTGAACGTGTGGCCCTCGGCGGTCAAGGACGTGGTGGCGTCGATGCAGCCGCGCACGACGGGGGCGATGCAGATCCTGCTCACCGACAACGGGCCGGTGGTGCGTCCTCCGATGCGCGTCCAGGTGGAGTACGGGCCCGATGAGGAGGACCTCGAGGGGCTGCGCGCCGACGTCGAACGGGCGTTGCGCGACAAGTTGGTCGTCAAGGCGAGCGTCGATCTGGTGCCGCCGAACGCGCTCCCCAGGTGGGAGATGAAGGCCCAGCTGGTCCGCCGGCGGAGATAGGGGCCTGCACGGACACGACACGCGACGGAACACCGTCGACGTGGTGATGACGCCTGCACGGAATCGGTTTCTCTACAGGGAGGTAGCGGTGATCAGGAAGGTGACGCGGACGTGTTGAACATCGACATCGACACCGGCGGGACCATGACCGACGGTCTCGTGAGCGGCGGCGGGCAGGTGTTCTCGGTGAAGGTCGAGACCACCCCGCACGACGTGACCATCGCTTTCATGGAGGTACTGGAGGCGGCGAGGGAACGGGTCGGTGCGGCCACGCTTCGCGATCTCCTCGACGACGTCGCCCTGATCCGCTGGTCGTCGACGATCACCTCGAACGTGCTGGCTCAGAAGACCGGGCCGCGGCTCGGTCTGCTGGTCAGCGCCGGCCACGAGGACGACCTGTACACCACGCCCGAGGAGGCGGCCACGGTCGTCGACGTGCTCGTGCCGCGGGCGAACATCACCGGGATCAGCGCCGACGCCGACGACGACGAGGTGCGCAAGGCCGTCAAGGGGCTCTTCGACAACGGGATCCGGCGGATCAACATCTCGCTGCAGGGAGCGTTCGAGGACAACTCGGCCGAGCGCAAGATCGTCGCGATGATCGACACCCAGTACCCGGACCACTACCTGGGTTCGATCCCGGCGCTGCCGGCGAGCGAGATCCTGCTGCGTCCCGACGACTCGACCCGCACGTTCGTCTCGCTGATCAACTCCTACGTGCACCCCTCCCTGGCCACCACGCTCTACCGCGCGGAGGAGACGCTCAAGCAACAGCACTCCTGGCGCGGCAACGTCCTGGTCGGCCACATCAACGGCGGCGTCGCGCGGATCGGCAAGACCACCGCGTTCGACACCATCGAGTCGGGCCCGCTGTTCGGCACGCACGCGTGCGCCCACCAGGCGTCCGTGGCCGGGGATGCGAAGGTGCTCGCGATCGACGTCGGCGGCACGACCGCCAAGGTCTCGGCCGTCGACGGCGGGCGCGTGGTCGACCGCCAGGAGGGCGACCTCTTCGGCATCCCGGTGCGCACCAACCTCCCGCTGCTGCGCTCGATCGCGCTCGGTGGTGGATCGGTGGCCCGCGTCGCCGACGGGAAGGTGACGCTCGGGCCCGACTCGATGGGGGCCGCTCCCGGTCCGGCCTGCTACGGCCTCGGTGGTCGCCACGCGACCACCACGGACGCGTTCGTGCTTCTCGGCTATCTCGCGCCGGACGCGTTCCTCGACGGCCGCCGCGTCCTGGACGTCGCAGCGGCCGCGGAGGCCATCGAGCGCACCGTCGGCACCCCGCTCGGGCTCTCGGCGGAGGAGGCCGCTCAGAAGATCGTCGACACGGCCTACGACATGGTCGCGCAGCTCGCCCGCGAGACCGCGGCCGAGATGGGCTGGGACCCCGCCGACACCGCGGTCTACGCGTTCGGTGGCAACGGCCCGCTGTTCGGGACCGGGGTGGCTTCGCTGCTCGGAGCCTCGACCGTACGGCTGTTCGGATTCGGCCACGTCCTGAGCGCGTTCGGCTCGGCCATCTCCGACGTCGTCCACGTCTACGAATCGGCCGTCAACTCCGCGGACGCCGCCCGGGCAGCAGCGGCCAAGCTCGCTGACGAGGCTGGTCGAGACCTCGCAGGCGAGGGCTTCGACGCCGACGCCGCCGTCCTGAGCTGGGAGGTCCGCTACGCCGACGGGACGCGGACCACCTCGGACGGTTCGGTCGACGGGGCGGTGAACGGCGGTACGCCCAACCTGGTCCGGCTCACCGCACGCTTCGTCCTGCCGAGCATCGAGTCGGCTGTTGCACCGGCCACCTCGGGTGATTCCGGGGAGCGCGGCGGGATCGCGACCCGCAGCCACTCGTCGGCCGCGGGGTCGACCGTCGCCGGGCCGGCGCTGGTCGACGGCGGCAGCTTCACCTGGCTGGTCGGTCCGGGATGGTCCCTGGACGTCGATGGGAACGGCGACGGAGTCGCCTCGAAGGGAGCGAACCGATGACGAAGATCCACGTTGCCGAGTACCTCGATCTCGACGTCGACGCCGAGCGGTGGTCCTGCCACACCTGCGGCCACGACGTCTTCGACGCCCGCGACAACTACAAGAAGGGCCTGCTCATCCACGAGCGGGACCCGGGTGAGATCCACCCGCCGCAGATCGAGGGCGAGTTCACGTTCTCCCCGAACCCGGAGTGGGTCCGGATCATCGAGTTCTACTGCCCGGGCTGCGGCCAGCAGGTCGAGACCGAGTACCTGCCGCCCGGTCACCCGATCACGCACGACACCGAGATCGACATCGACAGCCTCAAGCGGCGCCTGTCCACCGGCGAGCTGCGCATCGATGAACACGGGAAGCTCGAGGTGGGAGCAGCATGAAGGCGATCGACATCGACGTGGGCGGCACGTTCACCGACCTCGTCCTGACCTGGGACGACCGGCGGATCACCGCCAAGGCGCCCACCACCCCCTACGACCTCTCGGTCGGCTTCCTCGACGTGCTCAACGACGGCGCGGAGCAGATGGAGATGTCCATCGACGAGCTGCTCCCGCAGATCGAACTCGTCCGGTACTCCACGACCGTCGCGATGAACCGGCTCATCGAGCGCAAGGGACCGCGCCTGGGCCTGCTCACCACCGAGGGCCACGAGGACGCGATCCTGATCGGCCGCGGTGCGCAGTGGACCGACGGCACGCGGGTCTCGGAGCGGCGCAACCTGGCCGTGCAGAACAAGCCCGAGCCGCTCATCCACCGTGACATGATCGCCGGCCTGCGTGAGCGGGTGGACTCCGCGGGTGCGGTCCTGCGCCCGCTCGACGAGGAGGACGTCCGGCGCAAGCTGCGCAAGCTCGTCGACGGGGGCGCGCGGGCCATCGCGGTCTCGCTCCTGTGGAGCTTCCTCAACCCCGCCCACGAGCGGCGGGTGCGAGAGATCATCCGCGAGGAGTACAAGGGCTACCACATCGGCTACCTGCCGGTCGTGCTGAGCCACGAGGTCGTCGCCAAGGTCGGCGAGTACGAGCGCACGATGACCGCGATCCTCGACGCCTACCTGCAGAGCTCGATCAAGGCGGAGATGGAGGCGACCTGGGACCAGCTCCGCGAGCACGGCTACCGCGGCAGCTTCCTGCTCACCCACAACACCGGTGGCTCGGCGGAGATCTTCAAGACCACGGCGTCGCGCACCTACAACGGTGGCCCGATCGCCGGCCTGATGGGCTCGTTCCACATCGGCAAGTCGCTGGGCTACAAGAACGTGATCGCCTCCGACGTCGGTGGTACCAGCTTCGACCTCGGCATGGTCGTCGACGCCTCGGTGCGCTCGTACGAGTTCCGGCCGATCATCGACCGTTGGATGGTCGGGATCTCCATGCTGCAGGCCACGACGATGGGCGCCGGCGGCGGCTCGATCGCCTGGATCAACGAGCTGCTCGGCGGGCGGCTGGAGGTGGGGCCGCGCTCGGCGGGTTCGTACCCCGGCCCGGTCTGCTACGACCTGGGCGGAACGGAGCCGACCACCACCGACGCCGACGTCGTGCTCGGCTACATCTCCCCGGACGGCTACTTCAACGGCCGCATGCCGCTCAACCGGGACAAGGCGGCGGCCGCGATCGAGACGAAGATCGCCAAGCCGCTGGGCGTCTCGGTCGACGAGGCCGCCGCGCTGATCCGCCGCATCATCGAGGAGAACATGCGCTCGGCGATCAAGCGCGAGGTGCACCTGCGCGGCTACCACCCCGAGGACTTCGTGCTCTTCGCCTTCGGCGGCGGCGGCCCGACGCACGTGGCCGGCTACGGCGAGGACGTCCCCACCTCGGTGATCTTCCCGCAGGCACCGGTGTTCTCGGCGCTGGGCAGCTCGGTCATGGACATCATGCACGTCTACGAGCAGAGCAAGCGGCTGCTGTTCCTCAACGGCATGACCCAGCAGCTCACCGACGACTACGACGCCTACAACCGACCGATCAACGACATGATCGCCCAGGCGAGGTCGGACCTGGTCTCGGAGGGACTGAACCCCGACGATGCGGTCTTCAGCGTCGAGCTCGACATGCTCTACGGCGGGCAGGTGCAGGTGAAGCGGGTGTCCTCGCCGCTGGTGCAGATCCACGACGAGGCCGACGCCTCGGCGGTGTACGAGGCGTTCGAGAAGGAGTACTCGGAGGCCTTCAGCCCGCACGTGGTGAACAAGCCCGGAGGCGCCTACATCGAGGGCATCGTGGTCAAGGCCACGATCGCCACCGAGAAGCTGCAGCTCGAGGTGCACGAGCTCGGCGGGAAGGACCCGTCGGCGGCGCAGGACGGCAGCCGGAACGCCTACTGGCCCGCGCTGGGCACGCGCGTCGACAGCCCCGTCTACAGCTTCGCGAAGCTGACCCCGGGCAACCAGGTCGATGGTCCGGCGCTGGTCGAGGCCGAGTTCACCACCATCGTCGTACCGCCCGGCAAGTCCCTGTCGATCGACCAGCACGGACTCGGCCTGCTGCAGAACACCGACGTCGCCGGGACCGCTGCCGCGCAGCCGGCCCTCGCGGAAGGAGCGATGGCATGAGTTACCCGACGCTGGAGGAGAAGCTCCAGGCGCTCAAGGTCAGCACACCCACCGAGCACGAGCTGGCCTGCATCGACAAGGTCGGCACCGGCGACTACGAGATCGGTGTGCAGCGCACCGCGGACATCCTCGACGAGGGCTACGAGGTGTTCATGCGGTCCTCGCGCAGCCAGATGGGAGTGGCCGGCGACTCGATCGTCGCGCTGTTCACCGCCCAGGGCGATCTGGTGAACGCCTCCGCCGGCACCTACCTGCACGCGGTGATCCCGCCGATCGTCATCAAGTACATCCTCAAGACCTACCAGGAGAACCCGGGCATCCTCGACGGCGACATCTGGTACACCAACGACGCGCTCTACGGCGGCATCCACAACCCCGACCAGGTCGCGATCATGCCGGTCTTCTTCGAGGGCGAGCTCGTGGCGTGGACGGCGGCGCTGAGCCACACCACGGAGACGGGCGCCACCGAGCCGGGCGGCATGCCGGTCTCGGCGAAGTCGCGCTTCGACGAGGGCATGAACCTGCCCCCGATGAAGATCGGCGAGAACCATCAGATCCGCGCCGACATCATCGAGATGTTCGCCGCCTTCGGCCTGCGCTCGGAGACGTCGGTGACGGTGGACCTGCGGGCCCGCTGCACCACGGCGGACCGCGTACGGGTGCGGCTGCTGGAGATGTTCGCCCGCGAAGGCAAGGACTTCGTCACCGGCCTGTTCCGCAAGATGCTCATCGAGGCCGAGGCGGGGTCGCGCAAGCGCCTCTCGTCGTGGGCCGACGGCGTCTACCGCTGCGCCACGTTCTCCGACGCGGCCGGCATGGAGAACGCGCTGCTGCGCAACTGCTTCATGACGATGACGGTCAAGGACGACACGCTCTCGGTCGACTTCACCGGCACCAGCCCGGAGAACGGGTCCAGCTACAACGCCCACCCGCAGGCGGTCATCGGGCACCTCGCGAACTACATCTACGAGTACGTCTTCCACGACCTGCCCATCTCCAGCGCCACGTTCCAGCCGATCGACTTCGTGTTCCCGGAGAACTCGATGCTCTCCCCGGCACCGAA
Source organism: Pseudonocardia abyssalis (assembly GCF_019263705.2). NCBI lineage: Bacteria > Bacillati > Actinomycetota > Actinomycetes > Pseudonocardiales > Pseudonocardiaceae > Pseudonocardia > Pseudonocardia abyssalis. Next base: position 2,333,906 of record NZ_JADQDK010000001.1, on the reverse strand, counting down.
CGCGGCCACCAGTTGCGCGGTCATGGCGGCGACCGGCGCGATGAGCGCCATCGCCAACTGCATCGGCCGGGCCCGGTTCGGCACCACCGAGTGGCGCCAGGTCTCGGCGTCACTGGGCAACGGCGGCAACGCCTCCGTGCTGGCCGGCGTCTCGCAGTGGGGCATGCCGTTCGCCGACATGCTCGCCTACACGATCAACACCGAGGGCTCCGGAGGCCGCGCCACCCAGGACGGCATCAACGCCTACGGGTTCCCGTGGTGCGCGTTCGGCCGGGCGCCGGACGTGGAGAACATGGAGAACGAGCTGCCGATGCTGGTGCCGTTCTCCCAGCACTGGGAGGACTCCGGCGGCGCGGGCAAGTACCGCGGCGGAGTGGGCACCGCCCAGCTGTGGGTGGCCCACCACGTGCCCTTCGTGTTCTTCATGTCGATCGCCGACAACTCGATCATCCAGACGCCGCAGCCGCTGTTCGGCGGCTATTCGCAGTGCACGTGCCCGGGCCTGTCGATGGAGGGTGTCGACATCCCCGAGCTGCTGCGAGCCGGTGAGGAGGGCACGCTCGACCTGGCCGCGCTGCTCGCCGGCAAGTTCGGCGGGCGGATCGTCTCGGAGTCCTACGCCCGCACCGCACGTCCGGTCGGGGGCGACCAGGTCATCACCCTGGGCATCTCCACCGGCGGAACGGGCTACGGCGACCCGATCGACCGCGAGCCCGAGGCCGTCGAGAAGGACGTCACGGACGGGATGATCTCCGACTGGGCCGCGGCGAACGTGTACGCGGTGCGGTTCAACGAGCAGACCGGCCGCGTCGACCCGGCCGCGACGCAGGCCCGCCGCACCGAGGTGCGCGAGCAGCGCAAGGCCCAGGGCAAGACGTGGGACGAGTTCCACGAGGGCTGGTCGCAGCGCAAGCCCCCGGAGGAGATCCTCTCCATGTACGGCTCGTGGCCCGACGGTGCCGTGGTCAACCCGTTGATGCGGATGTGACGTGCCGATCGCTGCGCGCCAACGCGCCCAGGCGATCGCGGCGCGGCGGGGCGGCCGGCACACGCTGGCCGTCCCGCTCGCCCCGCGGCTCGCCGCGAAGATCGCGGAACGCCCGTACCCGGCGTTCCTCACCGACCCCACCCAGCTCACCAACGGCCTGGGCGACCTCCTGGAGGCGGTCCGGCCCGACGGGGTCGCGGTGACCGTGGCCGACGAGGTCGGCGATCCGGCCCACCGGGAGGCGGCGCTGGAGGCCACCCGCCGGTTGCGGGCGACCGTCGGTGACGGTGCCGTGCTCCTGGCGGTACTCCCCGCATCGCCCGAGCTGCTCGACCACGTCAAGGCGTTCCTGGAGGCGGGGATCGACGGGATCGTCCTCACCGGTGAGGTCGACGCGGGCGAAGCCCGCACGATCGGCAACGTCACCCGCTTCCACCGGGCGATGGCGCACGTCCTCGGGGCAGGGGCGTCCGGCCTGCCCGGTGCGGAGCTGGTGGCGTTGGATGCGCCGGCGCCGAAGGAGGGCCTGGTCCTCACCGACTGCGGACCCGACACACGCATCCCCGACGTGCAGGACTGGCTGGCCGCCGTCCGCGGCGCCTGACGGCCACCGAGAGAAGGAGCACCGCTGTGCAGTACCCGGATGTCGCCGTCCCGCTGGGGTCGTGCTGGTCCTCGCCGTTCGCGAAGTGGCAGGGCTCGCTGGCCGAGGTGTCGTCGCTGGACCTCGCCGTCGCCGTCACCTCACGGGCCCTGGCCGATCGCGGGATCGATCCCGCGCAGCTCGAGGGGATCGTGCTCGGATGGACGGTGCCCCAGCCCGAGGTGTTCTACGGCGCGCCCACCGTCGCGGCACGCATCGGGGCCACCGGCGTGTCGGGCCCGATGGTGAGCCAGGCCTGCGCCACGAGCGTCGCCGCGCTGCACGCGGCGGCCGGTGCGGTGACAGCCGGTGCGGGCACCCAGCTCGTCGTCGCCACCGACCGCACCTCCAACGGCCCGACGCTCTCCTGGCCCGCACCGTCGGGCATGGGCGGGGCCCCGGTCAACGAGCACTGGGTCCTGCACAGCTTCGAGCGCGACCCGTGGGCCGGCGGGTCGATGATCGCCGCAGGGGAGACCGTCGCGCGAGAGATGGGCACCACCCGCGGTGAGATCGACGAGCTGACCGCGCTGCGCTGGGAGCAGTACACCGCCGCACTCGCCGAGGACCGCGCGTTCCAGAAGAGGTACATGGTCCCGGTGGTGATCGCGAAGAGGCGAGGTGAGTTGCGGCTGGACGCCGACGAGGGCGTCCGTCCCAAGGAGCTGGAGTCGATCGGCAAGCTCAACGCAGCCACCCCCGACGGTGTGCACACCTTCGCCTCCCAGACCCACCCGGCCGACGGCAGCGCAGGCGCGATCGTCACCACCACCGACCGCGCACGGGAGTTGTCCGGTGGTGAGGGCGTCGTCCGGATCCTCGGCTCCGGCTTCGCCCGCGTCGGGAAGAGCCGGATGCCACAGGCGCCGGTCCCGGCCGCACTGACGGCACTGCGCGCCGCGGGCCGGGAGATCGGCGACGTCGATGCGGTCACCACGCACAACCCGTTCGCCGTCAACGACCTGTACTTCGCCGCCGAGACCGGGTTCGGAGTCGAGAAGATGAACGCCTACGGCTGCAGCCTGGTCTTCGGCCATCCACAGGGGCCCACCGGCCTGCGGTCGATCGCCGAGCTCATCGAGACCCTGCGCCTGCGGGGCGGCGGGATCGGCCTGTTCACCGGCTGCGCGGCAGGCGACACGGGCGCGGCCCTCGTCGTCGAGGTCGGCGACTGATGGGCAGGGACTGAACATGGACACCTTCGCCCGCCCCCAGATCAAGGCCGAGCAACGGCCCGACGGCTCGGTCCTGCTGAGCTCGACCGTCCCGGTCGGCCCGCATGCCGAGCACCTCGGCCAGGAACTGCGCCGCTGGGCCGGGCGGACGCCGGACGCGGTGCTCGCGAGCGCCCCGGACGGCACCGGCGGCCGTCGAAGCGTCACCTTCGGTGAGGCGCGCCGCGCGGCCGACGCCCTTGCGCAGGCCCTGCTCGACCTGGGCGCCGCACCCGACCGGCCGGTCCTGCTCCTGTCCGGCAACTCGATCGAGCACCTGCTGCTGATGCTGGGCTGCTACACCGCGGGGGTGCCTGCGGTGCCGACGAGCGTGGCCTACTCCCTGATGTCGGCCGACCACCACCAGATCCGCGCGATGGTCGAGCTCGTCACGCCCGGGGTGGTGTTCGCCGAGGACGCCGGACCGTTCGGCCCGGCCCTCGACGCGGTGCTCGCCGCGACCGGGGCGACCCCGGCCGTCGTCATGGCGACGGGCTCCCGCGACGGGGCGCACCGCGTCGAGGACCTCCTCGCCACCGTTCCCGGGCCCGACGTAGCGCGCGCCTTCGACGCCATCGCGCCCGACTCGGTCGCCAAGATCCTCTTCACCTCGGGCTCGACAGGCACGCCCAAGGGCGTACTGACCACCCAGCGGATGCTGACCAGCAACCAGCAGATGATGCGGGAGGTCTGGCCGTTCCTCGTCGACGAGCCCCCGGTGCTGGTGGACTGGCTGCCCTGGAGCCACACCTTCGGCGGCAGCCACAACCTGAACATGGCCCTGACCAACGGCGGCACCCTGCACATCGACGCAGGCCGGCCCACCCCCGCCGCGTTCGGCCACACCGTGGACGCGCTGCGGGGGATCGCGCCGACCGTCTACGTCAACGTCCCGGCCGGCTACGCGATGCTCGTGCCGCACCTGGAGAAGGACGCCGAGCTCGCCCGGCACTTCTTCTCCCGCCTGCGTCTGCTGTTCTACGCCGCCGCGGCGTTGCCGCAGGCACTGTGGGACCGGTTGGAGCGGCTCGTCGAGCAGCACGCCGACCACCCCGTGCCGTTCACGTCCTCCTGGGGGACCACCGAGACCGCCCCGGCCGCGACGTCCGCGCACTGGGCCGGTGCACGGTGCGGGTGCATCGGCGTGCCGCTGCCGGGGGTGACGCTCAAGCTGGTGCCCGAGGGCGGCAAGCGCGAGATCCGGATCACGGGCCCGGGGATCACGCCGGGGTACCTGGACCGGCCCGACGCCACCGCCGCGGCGTTCGACGACGAGGGCTTCTACCGCACCGGCGACGCGGTCGTGTTCGTCGACGACACCGACCCGAACCAGGGCCTGATGTTCGACGGCCGCATCGCCGAGGACTTCAAGCTGATGACCGGCACCTGGGTCAGCGTCGCGACGGTCCGGGGAGCGTTGGTCTCGGCCGCCCGGGTGCTGTCCGATGCGGTGATCGCCGGCCACGACCGCGACGAGGTCACCGCGATCGCCTGGCTGCACCCGTCCGAGTCGCGGGCCCTCTGTGGCCTGGACGCGGACACCGAGGTTCCCCTCGACCACCCGGTCCTGCGCGCCCATCTCGGCGACACCCTCGCCGAACTGGGAACCACGAGCGGATCCGCAGGCCGGGTCGCCCGGTTGATCCTCGCCGCAGATCCGCCCGACCTGGACGCGGGGGAGATCACGGACAAGGGCTACATCAACCAGCGGGTCGTCCTGGACCGACGCTCCGATCTGGTCGAACGCCTCTACGCCCCGGTGGTCGACGCCGCCGTCATCACATCCGCCTGATCAACGCACCCAGGAGGCGCCGTGCCAGCCGGGCGGCCGCCGTGGCCACGGCCGCCGGCCCGGTGTGGCCAGGGTGCCGCTCCACGTCGTCAGCCGCGTCGCCGCGGCGACCTGGTCCAGCGGCTGGTGCGCGGTGCGGTCAGCCTCGATGGCGGCCCGGGGGCCGCCGACCCACCACCACTCCGCTCAGACGTCGAAGTCGACGACGACCCGGTCGGAGACCGGGATCGTCTGGCAGGTCAGGACGAAACCGGCGTCGACCTCGTCGTCCTCCAGCGCGAAGTTGCGGCGCATGGTGACATCACCGTCGGTGACCTTGGCCCGGCAGGTGCCGCACACCCCACCCTTGCAGGCGAAGGGGAGATCACCGCGCACCTTCTGCGCGGCGTCGAGGACCGAGACGTTCCGCGGCAGCGTGAGCTGGGTCGACCGCCCGTTGAGGATGATCGTGACCTCGCTCCCCTCCCCGTCGACGGCGGTGTCGTCCTCGCGGACGAGCTCGGGAGGCGGCTCGTCGACGTAGAACAGCTCGCGGTGCACCCGCTTGCGGTCGACGCCGAGCTCGGTGAGCACGCTGACGGCGTCATCGGTCATGCCGAGCGGGCCGCAGAGCCACCAGTGGTCGGTGTCCTCGACGTCGACGAGCGCACCGAGCAGGGTGCGCATCCGGTCGGCGTCGAGCCGTCCGTTGAAGATGTCGGCCTCGGTGGGCTCGCGGGAGAGCACGTTGAGCAGGTGCAGGCGGGGACCGTAGGCGTTCTTGAGGTCGGCGATCTCCTCGGTGAACATCACGGTGTCGGTGCGGCGGTTGCCGTAGAGCAGGGTGACGTGGGTGTCGTCGTGCGCGCCCAGCAGCGACGCCGCGATGGACAGCACGGGCGTGATTCCCGAGCCGGCGGCGATGAGCCCGTGGTGGGTGCCGGCCTCCAGTTCGGGGGTGAACGACCCCGCGGGCGGGCCGACCTCGATCTCGTCGCCCGCCGCCAGCCCGTCCACCAGCCACTCGGAGAACAGCCCGCCCGCCACGCGGCGGACGCCGACGCGGGGGGAGGCGCCGGACGGGGCGCAGATCGAGTACGAGCGGCGCTCCTCGCCGTCGGGCGTCTCCTTGCGCAGCGTCAGGTACTGGCCGGGGCGGAAGGCGTAGGTCTCGCGCAACGACTCGGGGACGTCGAAGGTGACCGCGACGGCGTCGTCGCAGAGGCGCTCGACGGCGGTGACCCGCAGCGGGTGGAACCCGCCGGTCAGCGGCTCGGCGACCTCGGTGGTGGTGGCGGCCGTCATCAGATCTCCTTCATGTGCTCGAAGGGCTCCCGGCAGGACGGGCAGCGGCGCAGCGCCGTGCACGCCGTGGGCCCGAACCGGGACAGCTCGTCGGTGGCGGGGGCGCCGCAGTGCGGGCACCGCACCGCCGCCGTCGGCGGGGTGAGCGTCAGCGGGACGGGGCCCGTGGTCCGCGGTGCGGCCCGGCCGGGGGGCGCGATGCCGGCCTCGGCGAGCTTGCGGCGGCCGTCGTCGCTGATCCAGTCCGTGCTCCAGGCCGGGGAGAACACGGTGCGGACCTCGACCCGGCCGAACCCGGCGTCGGACAGCGACGACCGGAGGTCGGCGCGCATCTCCTCGATCGCGGGGCACCCCGAGTACGTCGGCGTGATCGTGACGAGCACCGCGTCGCCGTCGACGTCGACACCGCGCACGACCCCGAGGTCGTCCAGGGTGAGCATCGGCATCTCCGGGTCGACGACCCCGGCGACCACCTCGCGGGCGGTCCGGCCGGTCACCACGTCGCGCCCGGGTGCTGGCGGGCGAGGCTCTGCATCTCCGCGAGCGCGTGCCCGAGGTGCTCGGTGTGCACGCCCTGGCGGCCGCTGCGACCGCCGATGGTGCCGATGAACGGCCGGTCCGGGCGGGTCAGCGTGGCCTTCGCGATGACCTGGTCGAGCACGGCGTCGACCTCCTCGCGGACCTGCCCGGGATCCACCGCCACCCCGCCCTCGACGAGCCTGCGCTCCTCGTCGGAGGTGCGGAAGAGTTCGCCGAGGTAGGGCCAGAGTGAGTCGAGGGCCGCCTGCATCCGCGCGTGCGACTCGGCGGTGCCGTCGCCGAGGCGCAGCGTCCAGCGGGCCGCGTAGTCGCGGTGGTAGGTCAGCTCCTTGACGCCCTTGCCCGCCACCGCGGCGATCACCGGGTCGGTCGAGACGAGCAGCCGGTTCAGCACCGCGAGCCGCCAGGTCGAGAAGATCAGCAGGCGAGCGACGGCGCGGGCGAAGTCGAGGTCGTCGGAGAGCTCGGCGAGGGCGACGTTGCGGAACTCGGCGTCGGCGCGCAGGTAGGCGAGCGAGTCCTCGGTGACCCCGTCGCCGCCGGACAGGTGCGCGGCGCGGGCGAGCAGCACGCGGGCCTGGCCGAGGAGGTCGAGCGCGGTGTTGGCCAGGGCCACGTCCTCCTCCAGCTCGGGGGCGTTGCTGACCCACTCCGAGAGCCGGTGGCTGTAGACCAGCGCGTCGTCACCGAGCATCAGGCAGTAGGCGGCGAGATCGGCCGGGTCGACACCGTCGGGCGCGGGTGAGGTGATCTCCGCACCCTCCTCCTCGACGATGCCGGTGCCGAACGCCCAGCGCGGGTCGTCGTGGCCGGTGGTCTCGGAGAGGGACTGGTACGCGTTGGTCGCGTCCTCCTCCATCGCGTGCGGGCTCACAGGTGCGGCACCTCCTCCGGGATCGCGTAGAAGGTGGGGTGGCGGTAGACCTTGTCGCCCGCGGGGGCGAAGAACGGGTCCTTCTCGGCCGGGCTGGACGCCGTGATGTGGTCCGCCTTCACGACCCAGATCGACACGCCCTCGTTGCGCCGGGTGTAGACGTCGCGCGCGTTGTGCAGCGCCATCTCGTCGTCGGCGGCGTGCAGGGAGCCGACGTGCACGTGGTTGAGGCCGCGCTTGCCGCGGACGAAGACCTCGTAGAGCGGCCAGGTGCGCCGCGACGGCTTCTGGCCCAGCCCGCTCTCGACACCCTCCGTCGGGACGGCCCCGTGGCCGCCCTCGGCGGTGAAGTCCCCGCTCATGCCCCGGCCCCCGCCCGCTTGTCCGCGTACGCCTGGGCGGCCTCGCGCACCCAGGCCCCGTTCTCGTGCGCGCGCCGCCGGTGCGCGATCCGCTGCGCGTTGGCCGGGCCGGACCCGGCGATGACCGCCTTGAACTCGTCCCAGTCCGGCGTGCCGTAGTCGTGCGCCTGGCGCTCCTCGTTCCAGACGAGCTCGGGGTCCGGCAGCGTGACACCCAGCATCTCCGCCTGGGGCACCGACATGTCGACGAAGCGCTGGCGCAGCTCGTCGTTGGTGTGCCGCTTGATGCCCCACTCCATCGACTGCGCCGAGTTGGGCGAGTCGTCGTCGGGCGGGCCGAACATCATCAGCGACGGCCACCAGAACCGGTTGACCGACTCCTGCACCATCTCGCGCTGCCGGTCGGTGCCGTTGACCATCGCGAGCAGCAGTTCGTAGCCCTGCCGCTGGTGGAACGACTCCTCCTTGCAGATCCGGACCATCGCCCGCGCGTAGGGGCCGTAGGAGCAGCGGCACAGCGGCACCTGGTTGCAGATCGCGGCACCGTCGACGAGCCAGCCGATGACGCCGATGTCGGCGTAGCTCAGCGTGGGGTAGTTGAAGATCGACGAGTACTTCTGCTTGCCGTCGATGAGCTTCTCGGTGAGCTCCTCGCGGTCGACGCCGAGCGTCTCGGCCGCCGCGTAGAGGTACATGCCGTGCCCGGCCTCGTCCTGCACCTTGGCCAGCAGGATCGACTTCCGCCGCAGCGACGGGGCCCGCAGGATCCAGTTGCCCTCGGGCTGCATCCCGATGATCTCGGAGTGCGCGTGCTGCGCGATCTGCCGGATCAGCGTCTTGCGGTACGCCTCGGGCATCCAGTCCCGCGGCTCGATTCGCTGGTCGGCCTCGATGGTCCGGTCGAAGCCGGCTTCGAGATCGAGCTCAGGACCGGTGCGGTCCTCGGTCACCGTCATGAGAATCCTCCGTAACCGAATGTTCGTTCGTCTGATGATGGCGCACCGGTCCGCCGTGCGCAACCAGGGCGGGTCAGGAAGGCGGGATGATGCCCTCGGAGACGATCCGGACGATCTCGTCCGGGAGGGCGTCCGCACCGGGCCGCCCCGGCCGGTACCACTCGATGATCGAGTTGACCGTCCCGGAGAGCAGCCGGGCGGCCAGCGAGGGCTCGACGCCCGCCCGCACCTCGCCGTCGGCCACCGCGTCGGCCACCAGCGAGGCGATCGAGGCGTCGAACGCGCGGCGCCGGGCCAGTGCCCAGCGCTCGGTCTCGGTGTTACCGCGCACGCGCAGCAGCAGCGTGACGTAGGGGAGCTCGGAGGTCAGCACCTCGACCTGGCGGCGGATGATGTGCCGCAGGCGCTGCAGTGCCGGGCCGTCGTGGGCCGCGGGCTCCTCGAGGATCGCGAACAGGCCGTCCAGCGCCCGTTCCAGGGCGGCCCGGAGCAGCTCCTCCTTGCCGCTGACGTGGTGGTAGAACGACGACTTCGTGATCCCCGCCGCGCGGGAGAGGTCCTCCATGCTCGTGGCGTCGTAGCCGCGGGTGTTGAACTCCGCCACGGCCACGGTGAGCAGTGACGTCGCGTCGTAGACCGGCCGGCGGGCGCCCGCCTCGCCGCGGGCCCGCCGGGTCCGGACGCCGGGTACCGGCGCCTCGGACGGTGCCGCGCTCACGCGGTCCTCCCGCGAGTCCGGTTCATGCGCCCTCGAACGTCGGACGCCGCTTGGCCAGGAACGCCTCGACGGCCTCCCGGTGGTCCTTCGTGACGCCGAGCCGGGCCTGCCCGGCCCCCTCGGCGTCGAGGACGGTGTCGAGCGGGGAGACCGCGCCGATCGCCACGGCCTTCTTGATCTCGGCGAAGGCGAGCGTGGGGCCCGCGGCGAGCCGGCGCGCCAGCTCCAGGGCCGTCTCCAGGACGTCCTCGACGGGGACCACGGCCCGGACCAGGCCGGACGCCTGCGCCTGGGCGGCGTCGAAGGACTCGCCGAGCAGCAGCAGCTCCAGGGCGCGGGCGGCGCCGAGGGAGTGCACGAGGCTCGCGGAGAGACCCGAGTCGGCGGTGAGCCCGATCGCGGAGAACGCGGTGGCGAACGTGGCCGAGTCGGCGGTGACCCGCAGGTCGCAGGCGAGTGCGAGGCCCAGCCCCGCGCCCACGGCGCCGCCGTTGATCGCGGCGACCACCGGCTTGGGCATCGTGGCCAGCGCCCGGACGATCGGGTTGTAGTGCCGGCCGACGGTGTCGAACGCCGTGGCGGGATCGGCCTCCAGGGCCTGCACGTGCTCGCCGAGGTCCTGCCCGACGCAGAACGACTTGCCCGAGCCGGTCAGCACGACGGCACGGACGCCCGCGTCGGCCGCGACGCCCTGCAGCGCGGCGAGCAGGGCCTCCTTCAGCTCGACCGTGAGCGCGTTGCGCTTCGCGGGCCGGTTCAGCGTCACGACCGCGACGGCGGGGTCCTTCTCGTCCGCCGCCACGAGCACCGCGGGGTCCGTTGCTGCACTGTTCGTCTCCACGAGGTCATGCTAGCCTGCCCAACAACCGAACGATCGTTCGCCGCGCGACAGCAGGGACGGCTCAGGATGACCGACGTGTATCTGGTGAGCGGGGCCCGCACCCCGCAGGGCAAGTACGGCGGGGCGCTGGCGGGTGTGCGCCCCGACGACCTCGCCGCCCTCGTGGTGGCCGAGGCCGTACGGAGGGCGGGCGTCCCGGGTGACGCGGTCGACGAGGTGATCCTCGGTGCCGCGAACCAGGCGGGGGAGGACAACCGGGACGTCGCGCGGATGGCCGTGCTGCTGGCCGGCCTGCCGTCGACGGTGCCGGGCTACACCGTCAACCGCCTTTGCGCGAGCGGCCTGACCGCCGTCGCGAACGCCGCGCAGTCGATCCGGGCCGGCGAGGCCGACGTCGTCGTGGCCGGTGGGGTCGAGTCGATGACCCGCGCCCCCTGGGTGATGGCCAAGCCCGGCACGCCCTGGGCCAAGCCCGGCGAGGTCGCCGACACCTCGCTCGGCTGGCGCTTCACGAACCCGCGGTTCCGCGATCTGGACCGGTCCGCGCCGGATCCGCACACCGAGACCGAGGGCCCGGTGACGCTGTCGATGGGGGAGACGGCCGAGGAGGTCGCCGCGCTGGACGGCATCACCCGCGCCGAGTGCGACGAGTTCGCGGTGCGCAGCCACGCCCGCGCCACGGCCGCCGCGAAGGACGGCCGGTTCGACGCCGAGCTCGTGCCGGTCACGATCCCGCAGCGCAAGGGCGACCCGGTCGTCGTCACCGCCGACGAGGGCCCGCGGCCCGACGCGTCGACGGAGTCGCTGGGCCGGCTGCGGCCGGTCTTCCGGGAGGGTGGTGTGGTCACCGCGGGCAACGCGTCACCGCTGTCCGACGGGGCCGCCGCGCTCGTCGTCGCGAGCGGGCGGGCCGTGCGCGAGCACGGTCTGACGCCGATCGCGCGGATCGTGGTCGGCGCCAGCGCCGGCGTCGCCCCGCACGTCATGGGCCTGGGCCCGGTGCCCGCCACGCGCAAGGTGCTCGACCGGGCCGGCTGGTCGGTGACCGACCTGGACGCCGTCGAGCTCAACGAGGCCTTCGCGGCCCAGAGCCTCGCCTGCGTCCGCAGGCTCGGCCTCGATCCCGGCATCGTCAACGCCGACGGGGGTGCCATCGCGCTCGGCCACCCGCTGGGCTGCTCCGGTGCCCGCATCACGCTCACCCTCGCCCACCGCCTGCACCGCGAGGGCGGCCGCCGTGGTCTCGCGACGCTCTGCGTCGGCGTGGGCCAGGGTGTCGCCGTGCTGATCGAACGTGTCTGACCATCCCCGACGACGAGGAGAGCCCATGAGCATCCCCACCCTGCGCAGCCACGTCAGCGGCGGCTGGTACGCCCCCGCCGACGGTCGCCCCCTGCACGACGCCGTCACCGGTGAGGAGGTCGCGCGGATCTCCTCCGACGGCGTCGACTTCGCCGGGGCCCTCTCCTACGGACGCACCGTCGGCGGCCGCGCGCTGCGCGAGCTGACCTTCCACCAGCGCGCCGCCCTGCTCAAGGCACTGGGTCAGCACCTGCGCGAGCACCGCGAGGAGCTCTACGCCGTGTCCGCGCAGACCGGTGCGACGCTCGGCGACTCCAAGTTCGACGTCGACGGCGGCATCGGCGTCCTGCTCGCGTACGCCTCGAAGGCGAAGCGCGAGCTGCCCAACGACACCGTCTACGTCGAGGGCGACATCGAGCCCCTCGGGCGCGGCGGGACCTTCCTCGGCCAGCACGTCTGCACTCCGCTGCACGGCGTCGCGGTGCAGGTCAACGCGTTCAACTTCCCGGTGTGGGGCCCCCTGGAGAAGTTCGCGCCCGCATTCCTCGCCGGCGTGCCCAGCATCGTCAAGCCCGCCAGCCCCACGGCGTTCCTCACCGCGAAGCTCACCGAGCTGATCGTCGGCTCCGGGCTGCTCCCCGACGGCACGTGGCAGTTCGTCGCGGGCTCGGTGGGTGACCTGTTCGACCACCTCACCGGCCAGGACCTCGTCTCCTTCACCGGTTCGGCGTCCACGGCGCAGACCCTGCGCGCGCACCCCGCGATCGTCCGGAACTCGGTGCGGTTCTCCGCCGAGGCCGACTCGCTCAACCTCTCCGCGCTCGGCCCGGACGCCGTCCCCGGTACCGAGGAGTTCGACCTGTTCGTCAAGGGCCTCACCACCGAGATGACGGTGAAGGCGGGCCAGAAGTGCACGGCGATCCGGCGCGCGTTCGTGCCCGCTGAGCACGTCGACGCCGTGGTCGAGGCGGCCTCGGCGCGGCTCGCGAAGGTCACCGTCGGCGACCCCGCCACGGCCCGGATGGGCGCGCTGGCCAGCCTGGAGCAGCGCGAGGAGGTGCGCCGTAGCATCAAGGCCCTCGCCGACGCCGGGCGCATCGTCTTCGGTGACCCCGACTCGGTGCAGGTCGAGAACGCCGACGCCGACCGTGGCGCCTTCGTCTCCCCGATCCTGCTGGTCGGCGACCCGGAGCGGGCCGAGCCGCACGAGGTCGAGGCGTTCGGTCCGGTCTCCACGATCCTCCCGTACACCTCCACGGAACAGCTGATCGACTACGCCGCCCGTGGCCAGGGCAGCCTGGCCGGTTCGATCGTCACCGCCGACCCCGCGTGGGCCCGCGAGGTCGTGCTCGGCGTCGCCCCGTGGCACGGGCGGCTGCTGGTGCTCAACGCCCGCGACGCGAAGGAGTCGACCGGCCACGGCTCGCCGATGCCCCAGCTCGTGCACGGCGGCCCCGGCCGGGCCGGCGGCGGCGAGGAGATGGGCGGCATCCGCGGGGTGCTGCACCACATGCAGCGCACCGCGATCCAGGGCGACCCGGACACCCTCGCCGCGGTCACCGGCCGCTGGGTGACCGGTGCGCAGCGCCGCGAGACCGACGTGCACCCGTTCCGCAAGCACCTCGAGGAGCTGCGCCCCGGCGACACGATCGTCGCCGGCCCGCGCACCGTGACCCAGGAGGACGTGGAGCACTTCGCCGAGTTCACCGGCGACACCTTCTACGCCCACATGGACGCCGAGGCCGCCGCGGCCAACCCGCTGTTCGGCGAGCGCGTCGCCCACGGCTACCTGATCGTCTCCCTGGCCGCCGGGCTGTTCGTCGACCCCGACCCGGGCCCGGTGCTCGCCAACTTCGGCGTCGACCGCCTGCGGTTCCTGACGCCGGTGAAGTTCGGCGACGCCCTGACCGTCACGCTCACCTGCAAGCAGCTCACCCCCCGCGACTCCGCCGACTACGGCGAGGTGCGCTGGGACGCCGACGTCACGCGCCAGGACGGCGAGTCCGTCGCCCGCTACGACGTGCTGACCCTCGTCGCGAAGCAGGCCTCCGCGTGAGCGGGCTCGACGGCCGCGTCGCGGTGGTCACCGGCGGGGCACGGGGGATCGGTGCCGCCACCGCCCGCCGGCTGGCCACCGAGGGCGCCGACGTCGCCATCGTCGACCTGGACGAGGCGCAGTCGGTGCAGACGGCGAAGGCGATCGAGGCGGACACCGGGCGGCGGGCGGTCGGGATCGGCGCCGACGTCACCGACGCGGACCAGGTCACCGCGGCCGTCGACCGCGTCGCGGACGAGCTGGGCCCGCCCGGCGTCCTGGTCAACAACGCCGGCGTGACCCGCGACAACCTCTTGTTCAAGATGAGCGACGACGACTGGGACACCGTGATCGGCGTCCACCTCCGCGGGTTCTTCCTCGCCACCCGGGCCGCGCAGCGCCACATGGTAGCCGCGAAGTGGGGCCGGATCATCAGCCTGTCCAGCGTGTCGGCGCTGGGCACCCGGGGCCAGCTGAACTACTCGGCCGCCAAGGCCGGGCTGCAGGGCGCCACGCGGACGCTGGCGATCGAGCTCGGCCCGTTCGGCGTCACGGCCAACGCGGTGGCGCCCGGCTTCGTGGTCACCGAGATGACGGGCCGGCTGGCCGAACGCCTCGGCACGACACTGGAGGCGTTCACCGAGGAACGGGCCGCCATCACCCCCGTCCGCCGGGCCGGGACCCCGGAGGACATCGCGGGGATCATCGCCTTCCTGGCCGGCGACGACGCCTCGTTCATCACCGGCCAGACGATCTACGCCGACGGAGGACGACGGCTGTGACCACCCCGACGACGACGTCGAAGCGCCTCGGCGACGCCCCGCAGGCCGACACGCTCGATCCCGAGGAGCGCATGGGCGTCGACGAGCTGCGCGCGCTGCAGCTCGAGCGCCTGCAGTGGACCCTGCGCCACGCCTACGCCAACGTGCCCCACTACACGCGTGCGTTCGACGCCCACGGGGTGCACCCGGACGACTGCCGCGAGCTCGCCGACATCGCGAAGTTCCCCACCACGAGCAAGGCCGACCTGCGCGACAACTACCCGTTCGGCATGTTCGCCGTGCCCCAGGCCGACGTCCGCCGGGTGCACGCGTCGTCGGGCACCACCGGCAAGCCCACGGTCGTCGGGTACACCGAGGGCGACATCGACCGGTGGGCCGGGCTGATCGCCCGGTCGCTGCGCGCCGCGGGCGCCCGGCCCGGACACAAGATCCACAATGCCTACGGCTACGGCCTGTTCACCGGTGGACTGGGCGCGCACTACGGCATCGAGAAGCTCGGGGCCACGGCCATCCCGGTCTCCGGGGGCATGACGCCGCGCCAGGTCCAGCTGATCGGTGACTTCCGGCCGGAGGTCATCCTGGTCACCCCGAGCTACATGCTCACGGTCATCGACGAGTTCGAGCGCCAGGGCGTCGACCCGGCGTCGTCCTCGCTGCAGGTCGGCGTGTTCGGCGCCGAGCCGTGGACCGAGCAGATGCGCTCCGAGATCGAGGAGCGGATGGACATGCACGCCGTCGACATCTACGGGCTCTCCGAGGTCATGGGCCCCGGTGTCTCCCAGGAGTGCGTCGAGACCAAGGACGGGCTGCACATCTGGGAGGACCACTTCCTGCCCGAGGTCGTCGACCCGCTCGACGGGGGGCGGGGCACACCACTGCCCGACGGGCAGGAGGGGGAGCTGCTGTTCACCAGCCTCACCAAGGAGGCGCTGCCGATCATCCGGTACCGCACCCGCGACCTGACCACGTTGCTGCCCGGCACCGCCCGGCCGTCGATGCGGCGGATGGCGAAGATCACCGGCCGCAGCGACGACATGATCATCCTGCGCGGGGTGAACGTGTTCCCGACCCAGATCGAGGAGATCGTGCTGCGCACGCCCGGTCTCGCCCCGCACTTCCAGCTCGAGCTCACGACCCGGGGCCGGATGGACGCGCTCGCCGTACGGGTCGAGGCGCGGGCGGACACCCCCGCCGGGCGGCGTGACTCGGCCGCGGCCGAGCTGGTCAACGCGGTCAAGGAGACGGTCGGGGTCTCGGTGAGCTGCGAGGTCGTCGACCCGGACACCCTGGAGCGCTCGGTCGGCAAGCTGCAGCGCCTCAAGGACCGCCGCACGAAGTAGCAGGCCCGGGACCAGCATTTCGACGCAGGGCACGGAGTGCCTCGACGACTGGCGCTCCGTGCTCTCGCGGACTGACCTGGCTCGCGGAGGGTGACCGCGTCGCCTATGAGGTGGACCGCGTCGCCTATGAGGAGGTCAGTGGGGACAAGGGTCCGCAGGCTCGCGGGGTGTGCCTGGTCCGGGGTGTCGAGCCCGGGGTGGCGTCGCAGCGGTCCACCACAGCGGCGCAGGGCGCCGGTCCGACAGCCGGCCGAGGCGCTCCGCGGCGCCGCTGTTCGGGAACTCGATCGACGCGGGAGGCGCGCTACTCCCCGGTTCGGAGCCACTGCCGGACGCGGGGCAGCGTGTCGGCGCCGGCCGTCCGGCCGAGGTCCGCGGCGAGGTCGGCGATGCTGACCCTCGCGAGGGCGTCGCGCCAGGCCCGGTCCGCCGTGTGCATCACGCGCGCGATGCCGCAGGGGGCCGTGCAGGTCTCCGGGGGTGCGGCCAGGGGTCCGCGCTGCCGGACCTCGGTGCAGCGGAACGCCGGTTCCGCGCCGCCGATCGCCTCGACGACGTCGAGCACGGTGATCTCGGTCGGGGGACGGGTGAGCCGGTAGCCGCCCGCCTGGCCCTGGGTGGAGTGCACGAGCCCGGCCCGGGACAGCGCCTGCAGCTGTTTGGCCAGGTAGGTGGGGGAGACGTCGTGGAACTGCGCCAGTTTCGCGGCCGGTACGGGGTCGTCGACGCCGCTGAGCACGACGCAGCAGTGCAGACCCCACTCGACTCCGCCCGCCATCTTCATCCGGCCAGTCTACTTGACTCGGACAGGCAGTATCCGAGTAGTCTTTCGGATATAAGTTGTCCGAGTTGAGGGAGTGGTCATGCGGATCGTCGTCGTGGGTGGGACCGGGCTGATCGGGTCGGCGCTGGTGCGCCTGTTGGGGGAGGCGGGGCACGAGGCCGTGCCGGCGTCGCCGTCGACCGGGGTGGACACGCTCACCGGAGCGGGCGTCGCCGACGTGTCGGCCGGGGCGGCGGTCGTGGTGGACGTGACGAACTCGCCGTCGTTCGAGGACGGGCCGGTGCTGGACTTCTTCACCCGGTCGACCCGGACGCTGCTGGCGGCGGAGCGGGAGGCGGGTGTGGGGCACCACGTCGCCCTGTCGATCGTCGGGACCGACCGGGTCCCGGCGAGCGGCTACCTGCGGGCGAAGTGCGCTCAGGAGGAGCTGATCCGGGCGGGTGGGGTGCCGTTCACGATCGTGCGGGCCACGCAGTTCTTCGAGTTCCTCCCCATGATCGGTGCCGGGGCGGTGGTGGGGGACGCCGTGGTGCTGCCGACCGCGGACCTGCAGCCGGTGGCGGCGGCCGACGTGTCGGCGGTGCTCGCCGAGGTCGCGGTGGGGGTCCCGATGAACGGGCACCTGGACCTGGCGGGGCCGGACCGCCGGCCGTTCGCCGGGTTCGTCGGGCCCGTGCTGGCCGCGCAGGGTGACGCGCGTGCGGTCACGTCGAGCGCGGACGCGACGTACTTCGGCGCGGTGCTCGAGCGGGACTCGCTGGTGCCGACCGGGCGCGCCCGCATCGCCCCGACCGGATTCGCGGAATGGGAGGCGGGGCGTCCCGCCCGAGTCTGACCCACCGGGTCGCAGGAGGCCGGGCGGCCCCCGCTGCAGCGGAACGGGTCGACGCACGAACCTCGGGTCCGGTGCAGCGGCCGAGCCGACCGGGTGCGGGGAGGTCTGCTGGGCGCCCGGACGGGCGGGACCGTCATCGTCCGGGCGGCGCGACCTCAGAGCGCCATGTCGATGACGAGCTTGCCGGGCGCGTGACCGGACTCGACGAGTGCCAGTGCCTCCCCCGCCCGAGCGAGCGGGTAGGTCGCCGTGACGGCCGGGTCGAGCCGTCCGGTGACCATCAGGTCGGCGACGCGCTCGAGGCCGCTCCGGTCGAGCCGGCGGCGGACGAACGCGCCGCCGAGCTCGGTCACCGACGGGTCCCCGACGGAGACGAGCGCGTCCGGCGTCGTCGCCAGCGGGGCGACGGTGCGCAGGGAGGTGCCCCCGACCGTGTCGACCACGGCGGCGAAACCGTCCGGAGCGTACGTCCGCAGCCGGTCCATGAGATCCGCGGCGGCATAGTCGACGAAGATCGCCCCGACGGCCGTCGCGCGGTCCCGCTTGGCGGCGCTGCCGGTGCCGACCACGACCAGGCCGCGGTCCCGCGCCATCCGGGCCACGGCCGACCCGACGCCGCCGCCGATGCCGTTCACCAGCAGCGCCGCGCCGTCGGGCGGCGCGAGCTGGTCGAGGACGTCCAGCGCGGTGGTGCCGGAGACGGGGATGGTCGCGGCCCACGTCTCCGGCAGCGCGTCGGGGATCCGGGCCGTGGACGCGGCGAGCAGCAGGGTCGTACCCGCGTAGGTGCCCGCACCGGTCAGGGCGAACCCGGTGACCCGGTCGCCGACGGCCAGGCCGGTGACCTCGTCGCCGACGGCCAGGACGGTGCCGGCCGCCTCCATCCCCAGCACCTGGGGGAAGGGCACGTGGCCGTTCAGCTCGCGGACGTGTCCGGAACGGAGCAGGTGATCGAGCGGATTGACCCCCGCGGCCGCGACGCGGACGAGGACCTCGGCGGGCCCGGGCGACGGGTCGGGCCGGTCGAAGAACTCCTGGACGTCGGCGGCACCGAAGCTCCGGTACCCCAGGACGGCGCTCATGGCGGGTTCCCTTCTCCCACTCCTCGCCCGACGCTCGGTCCGAGGACGGCGCCACGCTAATTCCTGACATCGGTGTCAGGTTCCAGTCGATGTGACGCACGGAACACCCCGGTCGGATCGGCGGCGCCGGTCCTCGCCAGCGCGGACGCCGGGTGGCGGCGAGGGAGCCCAGCAGGCGCAGGCCCGCGATGCTGTCGGTGCCCGGCTCGACGTGACCGACGGCGCCGACGTGCAGGCCTTCGTCGACGGGGCCCGGGAGCGCCACGGGCGGGTCGAGGTCCTGGTCAACAACGCGGGCGTGATGCCCCTGTCCGGGCTGGATGCCGGGCTGGTCGAGGAGTGGGAGCGGACGCTGGACGTGAACGTGCGGGGCCTGCTGTGCACGGCATCGCCGCCATGCCGCCGCCGTGCCGCCGCCGTGCCGCCGCCGTGCCGCCCGTGTTCACCCCGCCGACCCGGCCCTCGTCGGCACCGCGTCCCGGAGCGCCTGATGCGCGCCCTGCAGCCTCAGGCCCGGTGCTGCGGAGATCCCGGTCGCGTCCGCCGGTTCGTCTCGATCAGCGCGTCGAGGGACTCGCGGGTGCGCGTGAGGTCGACGATGTGGGCGTCGAGCCGGTCGCGTTCCTCGACCAGCCGCTCGTGGGCATCGTCGCTGGTGTGCTCGCTCGGCACGTCCACGCACGGCAGCACGGCGGCGATCGTCCGGCTCGACAGCCCGGCGTCGAAGAGCCGCCGGAGCAGCCGGACCCGCTCGACGTCGGCGTCCCGGTAGTGCCGCTGGGCGCCGGTGCTGCGGACGCTGGCGAGCAGCCCCTGCTCCTCGTAGTACCGCAGCGACCGGGCACTCGCCCCGGTGCGGGTGGACAACTCACCGATCCGCACGACCCGCCCCCTGACGTCGGTCACGCCTTCTGGCATCTCACAGTCTGGATCTCACAGTCTGGCATCTCACAGTGATGTGGGCTTCCACGGTAGCGCCCTGGTCCCAGGCGATCCGACACCGTGCCGACGACGAGGTGGGCGTTGCAGGACCGGCCCGGACGATGTGGACGGTCGGTCAGCCGGGCTGCCGTCGTGGCGTCGATGTCGCCATGCGGTCCCACGTCCCCGGACCGACCCCGGCCGCGCGCAGCTCCACCTTGCGGACCTTCTGCGTCGGGGTCTTGGGCAGCTCGTCGACGATCTCGACGTAGCGCGGCACCATGAACCGGGCGACCCGGTCGGACAGGAACGCCACCAGCTCCTCAGGGGTGGGGCGGGTGCCGGGGCGGGGCACGACGACGAGCTTGATCTCGTCCTCGCCGTACTCCGACGGCACGGCGACGGCGGCGCTCTCCACGACGTCGGGGTGGGCGTTGACCTCCTCCTCCAGCTCGGCGGAGGAGATGTTCTCACCGCGGCGGCGGATCGCGTCCTTGATCCGGTCGACGAAGTAGAAGTTGCCGTCGGCGTCGCGGGTGAAGCCGTCACCGGTGTGCAGCCACTGGTTGCGCCAGGCGGCGACGGTGGCCTCGGGCTTGCCCCAGTACCCGGCCATCAGGGTCCACGGTTCGTCGCCGCGCAGGACCAGCTCCCCGAGCTCGCCCGGTCCGACCTCCACGTCGTCGGCGTCGACCACGCGGGCCTGGAAGCCGGGGCGGACGCGGCCGCAGCTGGTGTCGTCCGCCAGGTCGCCGCCGTCGCTGAGGATGCAGCAGGCGGTCTCGGTCATGTTGAACGTCGTGCGGACCCGCAGCCCGAACCGCTCCCGGAACCCGTCGACGTCGCCGACGAGGGGGAGCAGCAGCGCGTCGCGCAGGGGGGTCGTGGCGTCGTCGGGGTGGGCGGGCTGCTGGTGGAGGAAGTTCGCCATCGCACCGAGCAGGATCGTCGTCGTGGCCCGGTACTCGCGGACGTCGCTCCAGAAGCGGGCGGTGTCGAACCGCGGCCGCATCACCACCCGCGCCCCGAGCAGCGCCGCGGCGTAGAGCGGGCCCTTGCCGCTCATGTGGAACATCGGGAACGGGGAGTAGAACGCGTCGGTCTCGTCGAACAGCTCGGTGGGCATGATCCCGGTCGCGGTGAGCTCGGCCTGGCGCCACGTCACCAGCACGCCCTTCGACGGGCCGGTCGTACCCGAGGTGTAGATGATCGAGGCGATGTCGCGCCCGGCCGGGGGCGCGAGGTCGGCGGGTGCGGTGGCGCCGTCGAGGAAGTCGGCCGCGGTCACCAGCTCGAACGCCGAGGACGGCAGCGGTCCCCGCGCCCCGACCACGACGATCGTCCGCAGCACGGCCGTGCCGGCCGCGGCCTCCTCCAGCGCGGCGAGGTGGTCGGCGTGGGCGACCATCACCGCGGCGCCGGAGTCCTCCACGACGTAGCGCAGGAGCCGCCCGACGTAGCCGGTGTTGATCGGCACCTCCATCGCCCGCAGCCGGGACAGCCCCAGCCAGGCCGCGACGGCCTCGGTGCACGGCGGGAGCATCACCAGCGCCGTGTCGCCCGCCGACAGCCCGGCCCTGGCGAGCGCGCCCGCCCACCGGTCGGCGTCGGCGTGGGCGTCGGCGTAGGTCCAGACGGCGCCGGTGGCGGTCTCGACGACGAACGGCGCGGTCGGGCGTTCGGCGGCCCGGCGGGCCAGCAGCACGGGCAGGGTGGGGTCAGCGGGCGGCATCGCTGCGGTCCTCTCGGTCCAGGTGTGGGTCGGTCCAGTCGACGGCGTCGGCGGGTGCCGCCGAGCGCGGTGGGGGCGCCGGCGCGGCGGGGACGCTGCGGGAGAACCGCGGTGCGGGAGCCGCCTGGACGACGCCGTCGAGGTCGAGGTGCGCCGCGCGGGCCACGAGGTGCGGGTGGCGCGTCGCCTCGGCGAAGGTCAGGACGGGGGTGACGCAGGCGTCGGTGCCGGTGAACCGGTCGACCCACGCGTCGCGCGGCCGGGTGGCGAACACCCCGCCGATGCGGGCGCGCAGCACGGGCCACGCCGCGCGGTCGTGCTGGGCGGGCAGCGCCCCGCCGTCGAGGCCGAGCCCGCGCAGCAGTGCCGCGTAGAACTGCGGCTCGATCGCCCCGACGGCGACGTACCGGCCGTCGGCGCAGGTGTAGGTGCCGTAGAACGGGGCGGCGCCGTCGAGCAGGTTGGACTCGCGGTCGTCGCTCCAGCCACCGGCCCCGCGCAGCGACCACAGGCCCTGGGCCAGCGACGTCACGCCGTCGACGATCGCGGCGTCGACGGTCTGGCCGAGCCCGCTGCGCGCGCGCTCGCACAGCGCGGCGAGGACGCCGATGACGAGGTAGGTCGAGCCGCCGCCGAAGTCGCCGACGAGGTTGAGCGGCGGGGGCGGGGGCCGGTCGGCCGGGCCGAGGGCGTGCAGGACGCCGGTGAGCGCGAGGTAGTTGATGTCGTGGCCCGCCGCGGCGGCCAGCGGGCCGTCCTGGCCCCACCCGGTCATCCGGGCGTAGACCAGCCCGGGGTTGGTGGACCGGCACTCCTGCGGCCCCAGCCCCAGCCGCTCCGCGACGCCGGGACGGAAACCCTCGACGAGCACGTCGGCCCGGTCGGCCAGCGCCCGGACCCGCGCGCGGTCGTCCGGGTCCTTGAGGTCGGCGGCGACGCTGCGCCGCCCGCGCAGGAGCTGGTCGTGGTGGCCGTCGGGGTACAGGTCGAGCCCGCCGGAGTGCCGCTCGACGCGCACGACGTCGGCGCCGAGGTCGGCCAGCAGCATCGCGGCATGCGGCCCCGGGCCGATGCCGCCCAGCTCCAGCACCCGGATCCCGTCCAGCGGCCCCGCGGTCACGCGGCACCCCCCGCCGTGAGGACGACCAGCGGTTCCCCGGCGCCCACGACCTGCCCGACCGCCACGCAGACCGCCTCGACGGTCCCGGCGACCGTCGCCCGCACGGGGTTCTCCATCTTCATCGCCTCCACGCGCACGAGCACGGCTCCGGCCTCGACCGTGTCGCCGACCGCGGCCTCGACGGCCACGACCGTGCCCTGCATCGGGCTGATGACGCGGAGGTCGGCCGCCGCCCCCCGGTCCGTCCGCCGCGTGGGCGCCGGGCGCGCGGCCCGGCGGACGGGGGATGCGGTGGCGGGTGGGGCGGGGATGCGGTTGAAGCGCCCGCCGATCCAGGCGCCGTCGGCCGGGGCGTCCGTCGGGGCCGGGGTCACGGCCAGGCTCGGCACCACGACCTGCTCGAACCACCCGGTGGGGACACCGCCCGCGGCGAAGTCGGGGTGGGCCAGCACGGCCGCGGCCGCGGGGACGGTGCTGGGCACGCCGTCGACGACGGTGCCCGCCAGCGCGGCGCGGGCCCGGTGCAGCGCCGCGTCGCGGGTGGGGCCCCAGACGACGAGCTTGGCGACGAGCCCGTCGTAGTCCGGCGGCACGGCGTCGCCGGGCTCGTAGCCGGTGTCGAGCCGCACGCCCGGCAGCCACGGCACGTGCAGCGCGCGCAGCGTGCCGGCGGCGGGCAGGAAGCCGCGGGCCGGGTCCTCGGCGTTGATCCGGCACTCCACGGCGTGGCCGCGCGGCGCCGGCCCGGAGACCGGCACCGACAGCGGCGCACCCCCGGCGACGAGCAGCTGCTCGCGGACCAGGTCGATGCCGAGCACCGCCTCGGTGACCGGGTGCTCCACCTGGATGCGGGTGTTGAACTCCAGGAAGTGGAACCGCCCGTCGTCGACGAGGAACTCCACCGTGCCCGCGCCGCGGTAGCCGACGCCGCGGGCCAGCGCCACCGCGGCCTCGCCCATGGCCGTGCGCAGCTCCGCGTCGAGCCCGGGCGCCGGGGCCTCCTCCACGAGCTTCTGGTGGCGGCGCTGCACCGAGCAGTCGCGGTCGCCGAGCCACACGACGCCGCCGTGGTGGTCGGCCAGCACCTGGACCTCGACGTGCCGCGGGCGGGTCAGGTACCGCTCGGCGTAGACGGTGCCGTCGCCGAAGGCGGCCCTTGCCTCGGACCGCGCCGCGGCGAGCGCCGCCTCCACGTCCCCCGGCCCGGCGACCACGCGCATGCCGCGCCCGCCGCCGCCGTGCGCGGCCTTCACCACGACCGGCCAGCCGTGCGCGTCGCCGAGTGCACGCACCTGCCCCGCGTCGAGGTTGCCCTCCACGCCGGGCAGCACCGGCACCCCGGCCGCCACGGCCAGCGCCCGGGCGGAGACCTTGTCGCCCATCGCGGCCACCGCGCCCGCGGGCGGCCCGACGTAGGTCAGGCCGGCGTCCTCGACGGCCGCCGCGAACCCCGCGTCCTCGGCCAGGAAGCCGTAGCCGGGGTGCACCGCGTCGGCCCCGGTCGCCCGGGCGGCCGCGAGCAGCACGTCGGCGTCCAGGTAGGTCGCGGCGGCCGTGCGACCCGGCAGCGCCACGGCCTCGTCGGCGAGCCGCGCGTGCAGGGCCCCGGCGTCGGCGTCGGAGTGCACGGCCACCGAGGCGATCCCCAGCTCCGCGCACGCGCGGACGATCCGCACCGCGATCTCCCCGCGGTTGGCGACGAGCACCTTGGTCAGCATCGCGCTCCTCAGACGGGGGAGACGCCGTGGCGCTTGGCCGGCGCCGCCGACCGGCGGCGCCGCGGCGCGCGGGACAGGGCGTCGATCAGGGCGGGGCGGGTCTCGGCCGGCTCGACCACGTCGTCGATGCCGAAGCCCTGCGCGGCCAGGAACGGGTCGACCTGGGCGCGGAAGCCCGCGATCAGCCCGGCGCGGTGGGCGGCCGGGTCCGGTGCCGCCTCGACCGCCCCGCGGTAGGCGATGTCGACCGCGCCCTCCACCGACATCGCGCAGATCTCCGCGGTGGGCCAGGCCAGCGCGAGGTCGGCGCCGAAGCTGCGCCCCCCGCACATCGCGATGTACCCCGCGCCGTAGCCCTTGCGGAGCACGACGCTGAACCGCGGCACGGTCGCCTGCCCGAGCTCGAAGAGCAGCCGCCCGCTGCGCCGGGCGAGCTGGGTGCGGCTGGACTCGCTGCCGACCAGGAACCCCGGCACGTCGATGAGGAACAGCAGCGGCACGCCGAACGCGTCGCAGACCGACACGAAGTGCGCGGACTTCTCGCACGCCGGGCTGTCGAGCGCGCCGCCGAGGTGCTGCGGCTGGTTGGCCACCACGCCCACCGGGGCGCCGCCGATCCGGACGAGCGCGGTGACGACGTTCGGGGCGTGGTCGGGCTTGACCTCGAAGACGCTGCCCGCGTCGGCGAGCCCGTCGACGACGTCGCGCACGTCGTAGGCGACGCCGGTGTCGGCGGGCACGACCCCGGCCGGGTCGCGGCCCGCGGGCTCGCGGGCCGCGTCGTGCGGCGGGACGCCGTCGGTGCTCGCGGGGAGGTAGCCGAGGAACACCCGCACGGCGTCGAGCGCCTCGTCCTCGGAGTCGACGGCCAGGTCGGCGACCCCGAGCCGGGCCTGCACGTCGGCGCCGCCCAGGTCCTCCTGCGAGATCTGCTCGCCGGTGGCGGCGCGCACGAGCGCGGGCCCGGCGATCCCCATCGTGGCCAGCCCGCGGACCATCACGACGAAGTCGGCGAGCGCGGCGAAGTTGGACGGCCCGGCGAACCCCGGCCCCAGCATCGCGGCGACGACGGGCACGTATCCCGACAGGTCCACCATCTGCTGGAACACCGTGAAGCCGTGCGCGAAGTGGTGGCTGTCGAGGCCCTCCTGGATCCGGTGCCCGCCGCCGTCGAGCAGCATCACCAGGGGCAGCCCGTCGTGCAGCGCGCGCTCGCAGCAGCGCGCCACCTTCAGCCCGCCGGTGGTGCCGTTGCTGCCGCCGAAGACCGTGAAGTCGAAGGACATGACGACGGCGGGGCGCCCGTCGATCGTGCCGATCCCGGTGACGACGCCGTCGGCCGGGGCGACGAGGTGCTCGTCGCCTGGGGTGCCGCGGGCGGCGTCGGCGAGCCCGCCGAACTCGCGGAAGCCCCCCTCGTCGACCAGTCGGGTGATCCGTTCGCGCGCCGAGAGCTTGCCCCGCCCGTGCTGGCGGGCGATCGCGTCGGGGCGCCCCGCGTCGCTCACCGACCCGCGCCGCCTGCGCAGCTCGTCGATCCGATCCTGTACCGAGCCGTCACCCGCCATGGCGTTGACAGTAGTGTCAACGACGGGTGAACTCAATGCCGACGGGGTGCAGGAGGATGGCGACATGGGACGACCGGGCCGACAGCCGTGGAGCACGCGCACGGCCCGCGACCGCACCGACAGCGCCACCCGGGCCGCGCTCCTCGACGCCGCGGAGGACCTGTTCGCCGAGCAGGGCTACAAGCAGTCGCCCATCGCCGCGATCGCCCAGCGGGCCGGCACCTCGCGCGCCACGTTCTACGTCTACTTCTCCTCCCGCGAGGAGGTCTTCCGCGCACTGGCCGAGCGGGTCCGCGACGAGATCACCGCGGTGCAGCGGGTCGCGGGCCGGGGGTCGACCGACCCGCGCGTGGTGATCGGGACGTCGATCCGGGCGGCGCTGGCGGTGTACGCGCGCAAGAACCGGTTCATCACGGTGATGCAGCACCAGGCGCTCACCGATCCGGGCGTCGCCGAGCTGTGGCGCGAGGTCCAGAACGCCCCGTCGCGGGTCAACGCGGAGTTCATCGGGTTCCTGTGCGCCGAGCACGGGGCGCGCCCCGCGGCGTCGGCGCGCACGGTGGCCGAGGTCGTCGCGGCGGCGCTGGTGCACCTCGCCGCGCAGGCGGCCGACGACCCGGCCCGCCTCGACGAGCTGGGGCGCGACCTGGTGGAGGTCTACCTGCGGCTCGTCGGGCTGCCGCCGACCGGAGCAGGGCACGAGCAGGAACGGGGAGAGGCATGAACGACGACGGGACCGCGGTGCGCGCGCTGCTGGTGGCCAACCGCGGGGAGATCGCCGTGCGGGTGCTGGCGACGGCGGCCGCGCTGGGGATCCGCACGGTCGCCGTGCACCCGGCCGACGACGCGGCCTGCGCCCACGTCGCCCGCGCCGACGAGGCGGTCCTGCTGCCCGGCGCGGGACCGGCCGCCTACCTCGACGTCGACGCCGTGGTGGACGCGGCGGTGCGCACCGGCTGCGACGCCCTGCACCCCGGCTACGGCTTCCTGTCCGAGAACCCCGCCCTGGCCCGCCGGTGCGCCGGGGCCGGCGTGCGCTTCGTCGGCCCGTCGGCGGAGGCGCTGGAGCTGTTCGGTGACAAGACGGCCGCGCGGACCCGTGCCCGCGAGCTCGGCGTGCCGGTCCTGGACGGCACCGCGGCCCCCACCGACCTCGACGCCGCCCGCGCGTTCCTCGCCTCGCTGGGCCCCGGCGGCGCCGTGATGGTCAAGGCCGTCGCCGGAGGGGGCGGCCGCGGCACCCGGCCGGTGACCCGGGCCGGGGACCTGCCCGAGGTGCTGCGCCGGTGCGCCGCGGAGGCGCAGGCGGCCTTCGGCGACGGCGCGCTCTACGTCGAGCGGCTGCTGGCGCCCGCCCGGCACGTCGAGGTGCAGGTGCTCGGCGACGGCCGCGGCGACCCCGTCGTGCTGGGCGACCGGGACTGCAGCCTGCAGCGGCGCCGGCAGAAGCTCGTGGAGATCGCCCCGGCGCCCGCGCTGGACCCGGCCCTGCGCGAGCGCCTGCACGCCGCCGCCCGCACGCTCGTCGGGTCGGTCCCCTACGCGGGGCTCGCGACCGTGGAGTTCCTGGTCGAGGCGGACGGGGCCGGCCCGGACGGGTTCGCCTTCCTCGAGGTCAACCCGCGCCTGCAGGTGGAGCACACCGTGACCGAGGAGGTCACCGGGCTCGACCTCGTGGAGCTGGCGCTGCGGGTCACCGGGGGAGCGGCCCTGCCCGACCTGGGGCTCGCGGAGCCGCCGCCGTCGCGGGGCGTCGCCGTGCAGGCCCGCGTGAACACCGAGACCCTGCTCCCGGACGGGACGGTCGAGGCGCACGGCGGCGTGCTGACCCGCTTCCAGCCGCCGTCGGGGCGCGGGGTCCGCGTCGACACCCACGGCTACCCCGGCTACACCGTCGGGCCGCGCTACGACTCGCTGCTGGCCAAGGTGGTCGTCACCGACCCCGGCGGCGACCCGGCCCGCGTCGCCGCGCGGGCGGTGCGGGCGCTGGCGGAGTTCGACGTGTCCGGGGTGCCGACCACGATCGGCCTGCTCCAGGTGCTGCTCGACGACCTCGCGAACCCCGGCGTGCTCGACACCGGCCACGTCGACGCCCACGCGGCGGAGCTGTCGGCGGCCCGCCCCCGCAGCGCGCACCCGGTCGCGGAGGCGCCCACGGCAAGGTCCGGGCCCGGGTCCGCGGCCGCCGGCTCGCCCGTGCCCGACGGGGCCACCGCACTGCGCGCCCGCCAGCAGGGGGTGGTCGTCGCCGTCGCCGCCGAGGTCGGCGCGGACCTGCCCGCCGGGGCCGAGGTGGTGGTGCTCGAGGCGATGAAGATGCAGCACGCCGTGCCCGTCGCGCGGGCGGGGCGCGTCGAGGAGATCCGGGTCGCGGTGGGCGACGCCGTCGAGGCGGGGGCCGTACTGGCCGTGCTGCGCGACTCGGGTGACGAGGACGGCGCGGCCGCCGTCACCGGTCCCGCCGCCGACCCGGCGCACGTGCGCCCCGACCTGGCCGAGGTGCACGCGCGGCACGCCGCGGTCGCCGATGCGGCCCGCCCCGCCGCCGTGGAACGCCGCCACCGCGGCGGGCGCCGGACCGTCCGGGAGAACCTGGCCGACCTCGTCGACCCGGGCAGCCTCGTCGAGTACGGCGCACTGACCATCGCCGCGCAGCGCCGCCGCCGCGACGTCGACGACCTGATCGCCCGCACCCCCGCCGACGGGTTGGTCACCGGTACCGCCACGGTGCACGGCGCCCCGGTGGCGGTCCTGGCCTACGACTACACCGTGCTCGCCGGCACCCAGGGCGTCCACAACCATCGCAAGACCGACCGGCTGCTCACCCTCGCCATCGAGCGCGGCCTGCCGCTGGTGGTCCTCGCCGAGGGCGGCGGCGGGCGGCCGGGCGACACCGACACCTCCGCCGTGGCCCAGCTCGACGTGCCGACGTTCCGGCTCGCGGCCGGGCTGGCCGGGCGGGTGCCGACGGTGGCCGTGGTGGCGGGGTACTGCTTCGCAGGCAACGCGGCGCTGGCCGCCGGCTGCGACGTCATCATCGCCACCGAGGGGAGCAGCCTCGGGATGGGCGGTCCGGCGATGATCGAGGGCGGCGGGCTCGGGGTGGTCGCGCCCGGGGACGTCGGGCCGATGGACGTGCAGGTCGCCAACGGCGTCGTCGACGTGCTCGTGCCCGACGACACCGCGGCCATGGCCGCGGCGCGCCGCTACCTGTCCTACGTGACGGGGTCGGCGACCGTCGCTCCGGAAGGGGCTGCCGACCAGCGCCTGCTGCGCCATCTCGTGCCGGAGGACCGGCTGCGCAGCTACGACGTGCGCCCGGTGCTGGAGACGCTGTTCGACACCGGCAGCGTGCTGGAGCTGCGGGCCGGTTTCGGGACCGGGGTGGTCACGGCGCTGGCCCGGCTCGACGGTCGCCCGGTCGGGGTGCTCGCCAACGACCCGCGCCACCTGGGCGGGGCCATCGACGGCGACGCCGCCGACAAGGCCACGCGGTTCCTGCAGCTGTGCCAGGACCGCGGGCTCGCCGTGGTGTCGCTGTGCGACACCCCCGGCTTCATGGTCGGCCCGGACGCCGAGCGCACCGCGATCGTGCGGCGGTTCGGCGCGATGTTCGTGGCCGGGGCCCGGCTGACCGTGCCCGTCTGCGCCGTCGTCCTGCGCAAGGCCTACGGGCTGGGGGCGATGGCGATGTGCGGCGGCAGCGTGCACGCCCCGGTCCTCACGGTGTCGTGGCCGACCGGGGAGTTCGGCGGCATGGGGCTGGAGGGTGCGGTCCGGCTGGGGTTCCGCGCGGAGCTCGACGCCATCGCCGACCCGGAGGAGCGGAAGGAGCGCTACGACGAGCTCGTCGCCGACTACTACGAGCGGGGCCGGGCTCTGAGCGTCGCCACCGTGTTCGAGCTCGACGACGTGGTCGACCCCGCCGACACGCGCGCGCTGCTCGTCGGAGCGCTGCGGGCGGCCGGGTGACCGTTCGGGCCGACTGAACACGGAACGGGCCCGTGCGGGGACGGGAGCCCCAGTGCGCGGGCCCGGTGGCGCGGCGCGGTCCCGGGCGCGACCGACACGCTCGACGCGGTGATCAGATCGTCGAGTGTTCAGCTATCGTGAACGGATGGCGCGTGGTGGTGCGGCCCGGGGAGACCGGGTCGAGGTCTCCGACCTCGGTATCGGCGGACGGATCAGGGAAGCCCGGCTGGCCCGGGGCATGTCCCTGCGCACGCTCGCCGGCGTGCTCGAGGTCAGCCCGGCCACGCTGAGCCAGGTGGAGACGGGGAAGACCGCGGTCAGCGCGCTGCGGCTGGCCCGCATCGCGGAGGTCCTCGGCGTCGCCGTGCAGGCGCTCGTGCCCGAGGCGGGGGCCCGCCGGGGCCCGGCCACCGGGCCGCCCCCCACCTCCGACGAGCCGGTCGCCCGCCACCTGCGCCAGCGCGCGGAGACGGTGCGGGCCGTGCTGGCCGGCAACGGCGACGACTGGCGGGTCTTCCCGCCGCTGGCGCTCGACGCCGTGCTGAGCTCGGCGCTCACGGCGTTCGCCGAGCGCGGCTACCACGGCTGCTCGATGCGCGACATCGCCGCGGGGGCCGACATGTCGGTGCCCGGGCTCTACCACCACTACCCCAGCAAGCAGGAGATGCTCGCGACGCTGCTCGACATCGCGGGCGTCGAGTCCTACGAGCGGGCCGTGCGCGCCCGCGACGACGGCGGGGGCGGGGTCGAGCGGTTCGCCAGGGTCGTCGAGTCGATGGCGCTGTTCAACACCCACCGCCTGGAGTTCGCGCGGATCGGGGTGGCGGAGCGGCGCAACCTCGCCCCGGAGAACCGGGAGCGGATCACCGCGCTGCGCCTGCGGATCCAGTCGCTGTTCGACACCGAGATCGCGGCGGGCGTCGCCTCGGGGGAGCTGCGCACCGCGCAGGCCGCCGACGCCGGCCGCGCCGTGATCATGCTCTGCACGGGCCTGGCCAACTGGTTCCGCCCCGACGGCCCGGTCACGGCCGAGGAGGTCGCGCGGACCTACACCGGCTTCGCCCTCGGGATCGTCGGCGCCGACGAGCGTCCGCGCTCCTGATCCGGCCGGACCACCCCCCGGTCGCCGCCCGGACCCTTGACACCTCCCGGCGGGGCGGATGTAATACCGGCGTTGGTCCGAGCGATCGCTCGGGTGACTGAGGCTAAACAGTCACCGGGCGCCGTAGGGGGCGGGCCGACCGGAGTCGCACCGGCGGATCGCGCCGGGAGGCCCGGCCGGACTCTGTTCGGCACGAGACGAGCGAGCGCTCGGCCGGTACGGGCTGCCGGTGCGAGTGGTGGGATCCCGCAGCCCCCTGAG
The DNA here is from genome assembly GCF_019263705.2 of Pseudonocardia abyssalis. Lineage (NCBI taxonomy): Bacteria > Bacillati > Actinomycetota > Actinomycetes > Pseudonocardiales > Pseudonocardiaceae > Pseudonocardia > Pseudonocardia abyssalis. The sequence continues at coordinate 2,303,140 of NZ_JADQDK010000001.1, read as the reverse complement.
AGTGAAGGACTTCCGATGCAGAGGTTGCACCGCATCGTCGCGGCGGTACTCGGCGTCTCGGCCATGGCACTGGCGGGCTGCGCAGGCGGCGGGGGGGCGGGCCCCGAGGAGGGATCCGTCATCCGGATCGCCGGCCTCATGCCGCTGACCGGCCCGACCGCCGACACCTACGGCGCCTCGTTCGTGGCCGGTGTGGAGGCCGCGGTCGACCGGGTCAACTCCGCGGGCGGCGTCGACATCGCCGGGGTCGCGCACCAGGTCGAGTTCACCGTCTTCGACGACCAGTGCAAGCCCGAGCCGTCGCAGGCCGCGGCCCAGAGCGCGCTCGACGAGGACTACCAGTTCTTCTTCGGCCCCATCTGCTCGGGCGCGGCGTCGGCCGTGCAGCCGACGATGGCGCGCTCCGAGGCGCTGTGGACCATCCCGGTCGCCGTCGACGGGCCCACCCAGCTCCCCAACGTCTTCCGGACCATGCCGCGGGTCGGCGCCTACAGCGACGCGACGCTGGCCTGGCTGGCCGAGCACCCCGAGTACCAGCGCATCGCCCTGATCACCGACCAGAACCACACCGGCCTGGTCGCGGCCACCGACGGGCTCGTGCAGGGCATCACCGACCTCGGCCGCGAGGTCGTCGCCACCCAGCAGTACCAGTCCGGCGACACCGACTTCCGCGCCCCCATCACCGAGGTGGTGGCCGGGGGAGCCGACCTCTACCTGCAGCGGGCCTACCCCGCGGAGGCGGCGCTGCTGCTGCAGCAGACCCGCGAGCTGGGCGGCGACATGGCCGTGATGTGGAACGCGGGACTCACCAACGCCGACGTGGCGCGCCTGGTGCCGGACCCCTCCCTGCTCACCGACGTCTACCAGGCGGCGCCGCTGTTCAGCCTCGACACGTTCCTCGCCGAGGGGAACCCGCTCGCCCAGGAGGTGGCCGCGTCCGCGGGCGACCGGGCCGGCACGTTCACCGCGCAGGCCCAGGACCTCGCGACGGTCGTGCTGACCGCGCTGGGCGAGGCCGAGGAGGCCACCCCGGAGGCGCTGCAGGCCGCGCTGACCGAGCTGCCCGCCGCCGCGCTGGAGGGCCGGACCCTCAACGACTACACCCCGTTCGACGACGGACGCGCCTTCCGCGACCGCGAGGTGGGCGTGGAGGCGCTCGTCGTGCAGTGGCAGCAGGGCACCGGCTGGGTCGTGGCCACCAGCACCTCCTGACCCACCCGAGACCGACCGACGCAGAGGAGAGGCGACGACGTGGACGTCCTGCTGCAACAGATCGCGAACGCGCTGGTGCTCGGGGGCGCCTACGTCCTCGTGGCGCTGGGGCTGTTCCTGATCTTCAGCGTGCTCGACATCCCGAACTTCGCGCACGGCGAGATGTACGCGGCGGGCGCCTACCTGCAGTACCTGTTCGCGGTGCAGCTGGGGCTGCCGTTCGTGGTGGCCCTGGCCGCGGCGATCGTGCTCACCGCCCTGCTCGGGATGGCACTGGAGCGTTCGGTGTTCCGCCGCTTCCAGGGCGTCGGGCTCTTCCCCGTGCTGATCGCCTCGCTGGCGCTGGGCATCGTGCTCCAGCAGGTGATCGCGCTGGTGTGGGGCACGAACCCGGTCACCGTGCCGGCGCCCGTGGAGGGCGTCACGGCGCTGGGGCCGGTGCTCATCTCGAACTACCGGCTCGTCGTGGTGGGGGTCGTGCTGGTGGCGGCGGCCGCGATGGCCTGGCTGGTCTACCGCTCGGCCTTCGGCAAGCAGCTCAGGGCGCTGGCCCAGAACCGCTCGCTCGCCGAGCTGGCGGGCGTGCGGGTCGGGCGCGTCGGCACGATCACGTTCGGCATCGGGTCCGGCCTGGCCGGGCTCGCGGGCGGGCTCCTGGCGGCCGCCGGCCCGATGAACCCGTACATGGGCTTCCACCCGATGCTCGTCGCGTTCGTCGTGCTCGTGGTGATGGGTGGCGGCGGGCGGCTGTCCGCCGCGGTGGCGGGCGGTCTGGCGGTGGCGGTGATCGAGACCCTCACCGCGGGCTACCTCTCCAACGCCCTGCGGCTCGCCGTCGTGTTCGTCGCGCTGGTCGTGTTCCTCGTGTGGCGACCGGAAGGGGCCGTACGGCAGGTGTCGGCAGAGAGGGCGCGACTGTGAGCACGGACAGCGGGATCACGGACAGCGGGATCACGGACAGCGGGATCACGGACAGCGGGATCACGGACAGCGGGATCAGCCGCGGCGACGCCGTGCCCGAGGCGGCGTCGCCGCCGGACCCGGCGCCGCGGCGCCCGGGCCGCGCACGGCGGGGCCTGCCGGTGTGGGCGCGCGTGCTGCTGACCTTCGCGGTGCCGGTCGCGGGCTGGTTCCTGGCCCCCGAGCTGCGCAACTCCACCGTCCACCTGGTCACCGAGATCTGCATCTGGGCGTGCGTGGCGGTGAGCCTGCACCTCGTGGTCGGCTACGCCGGGCAGCTCAGCCTGGCCAGCGGGGCGTTCCTCGCCCTCGGCGCCTACATCGGCGCCCGCGCCACCGGCTTCTGGGGCTGGCCGGGGCTGCTGACGATCGGCGTGGTCGTCACCGTCAGCGCCGTGCTCGCCACGCTCGTCGCCCTGGTGATCTTCCGGGCCAGGGGCCTGCACTTCGCCCTGCTCACGGCGGGGATCTCGCTGGTCGCCTACGGCGTGCTGATCAACTGGTCGTCGGTCACCGGCGGGGCCGGGGGCATGTCGACCGGCGGCCCACTGGCCGAGGGCGGCCTGCCCGGCCCGCTCACGCTGGGGCCGATCGAGATCGGCACGGCCGACGAGTACCTGGTCGCGATGCTCGCCTTCCTGTCGCTGCTGCTGCTCGGGGTGTCGGTGCTGATGCGCCGCCGCACCGGGGAGTCCTGGAAGGCCATCCGCGAGGACGACGTGCTCGCGGCGTCCGTCGGGGTCGACGTCGTGCGGCAGAAGCAGATCGTGTTCGTCGTCTCCAGCGTGCTCATCTCGCTGGTCGGGGTGTTCTACGCGCACTGGACCGGGTTCGTCAGCCCGGAGTCCTTCACCTTCGCGCAGGCGTCCTTCGAGCCGGTCGCGATGATCGTCATCGGCGGGCTGGGCACGGCGGCCGGCCCGGTGATCGGGGCCGTGATCGTCGTGGGGCTGCCGGAGTACCTGCGCGACGCCGAGCGCTACGCGGTCCTCATCTACGGGCTGCTGCTGCTGTTCGTCGTGATGATCGCCCCGCGCGGGGTGGTCGGGCTGCTGCGCTCCGGCGCGGCGGCGCTCACCGGGGCCCGGCGCGGGCGCGAGGAGGAGAAGTGAGCGACCTGCTGGCCGTCGACTCCGTCGAGGTCCGCTTCGGCGGACTCACCGCACTGGGCGGCGTCTCCCTCGCGGTGCGGGCGGGGGAGTCCGTCGGGCTCATCGGCCCGAACGGCGCGGGCAAGACCACGCTGATCAACGTGCTCAGCGGCATGGCCGCACCCACCTCGGGCCGCGTGCTGTGGAAGGGCGACCCGCCGCGGCGCTGGCGGCTGGGCACCGCGGCCCGCACCGGGGTGGCGCGGACCTTCCAGGCCACACGGGTGTTCGGGGAGTTCACCGTGCGGGAGAACGTGCTCGTCCCCGTCCGGCACGCGCGTCGCCCCGTCGACGTGGAGCAGATCCTCGACACCCTCGACCTGACCCACCGGGCGGACGTCCCCGCCGCGTCGCTGGCCTTCGGCGAGGCCCGCAGGCTGGGCGTCGCGCTCGCCCTCGCCACCTCGCCCGAGGTGCTGCTGCTCGACGAGCCGGGCGCCGGGCTCACCGGCCGCGACCTCGACTCCCTCGGGGCGGCGATCCGCCGGATCTGCGGTGCGGGCGTGGCGGTGGTGCTGGTCGACCACAACATGCGCTTCGTCATGGGCACGGTCGACCGGGTCGTGGTGATGGAGAGCGGCGTCGTCATCGCCGACGGCAGCCCGGCCGACGTCCAGGCCGACGAACGGGTGCGCGGGGCGTACCTGGGAAGGAGGGCCTCCGATGCCTGACGCCGGGGCGGGACTGCTGGAGGTCGACGGCCTGTGGGTCGGCTACGGCGACCGCGAGGTGCTGCGGGACCTGTCGTTCACCGTGGGCCCGGGGGAGGTGCTGGCCGTCCTCGGCACCAACGGGGCGGGCAAGAGCACCCTGCTCAACTGCCTGGCCGGCCTGCTCGCGCCGTCGGCGGGCACCGTCCGGTTCCGGGGCGAGGACATCACCCGGCGCCCGGCGTGGTCACGGCCGTCGCTGGGGATCTCGCTGGTCCCCGAGGGGCAGCAGACGTTCCCGGCCATGACGGTCGAGGAGAACCTGTGGGTCGGCGGGCAGGCGTCCGCGGGCGCCGCGGCCCGGCTCACCGACAACGTCGAGCGTGTCTACACCCTGTTCCCCCGGCTGGCCGAGCGGCGGACGCAGGCCGCGGGCACGCTGTCGGGCGGGGAGCGCCAGATGCTCGCCGTCGGCCGGGCCATGGTGTCCGAGCCCGTGCTGCTCATGCTCGACGAACCCTCGCACGGCCTCGCGCCGCTGGTGATCGAGAAGATCGCCGACATGGTCGACCTGATCGCCGAGACCACGGCGCTGCTGGTCGTCGAGCAGAACCTGCTCATCCCGACGCAGTGCGCCTCGCGCGTGCTCGTGCTCGACCACTCCCGGATCGTCCTGTCCGGCCCGGCCGACGAGGTGCTCGGCTCGGACCTCGTGGCGGCCACCTACCTCGGCGCCGACGTCGAGCCGACGGGCGGGGGAGCACGGTGACGGTCGAGGCCACCGCCGACGAGGACCTCCTCTCCGAGGGGCTCAACGCCGATCCGTACCCCTACTTCGCCCACCTGCGCCGCCACGAGCCCGTCGCCTGGAACGGGCGGCACCGGGCCTGGCTGGTGACCCGCCACGACGACGTCCGCGCGCTCCTGCGCGACCCCCGGCTGTCCTCGGACACCATGACCCCGTTCGTCCAGCGGCGGCTCACGGCCGCGCAGCGGGAGACGATGGCGGGCACGTTCGCCCTGCTCAACGCGTGGATGGTGTTCCAGGACCCGCCCGACCACACCCGGCTGCGCAAGGCCGTGCAGCGCACGTTCACCGCGCGGCGGGTCGAGATGCTGCGCGAGTACAGCACCGGGCTCGCGCGCACCCGGATCCGCGAGCTCGTCGATGCCGGCGCCCCCGTGCTCGACCTGCACAACGACTACGCCGAGCACCTGCCCGCCGTGACGATCCTGGAGATGCTGGGCATCCCGCTGTCGGACCGCGCGCACTTCGCCGCGCTCGCCGGCGAGATGGGCGCGCTGATCAACGGGGTGGTCAGCGAGCCCGACCGCGCCGAGCGCGCCGACGCCGCCGTGACCGGGATGGTCACCTACCTGGAGGACCTGATCGCCTCCGGTGCCGCACAGCGCGGGGACACGCTCCTGGCGGCCCTGCTCGACGCGGAGGGCGAGGACGGCGCGCTGAGCCGCGCCGAGGTGATCGCCACCGCCGTGCTGCTGCTCGACGCCGGGTTCAAGAACACCGTCCGGCTGATCACCAACACGCTGCTGGTGCTGCTCGGGCACCCGGCGGAGCTGGCCCGGCTCCGGGCGGGCGAGGTCTCCGCGGGCGACGTCGTCGAGGAGGCGCTGCGCTTCGAGGGCCCCGGCAAGCTGCTCGTCCGCTGGGCCCGCGAGGACCTCGCGCTGCACGGCACCGTCGTGCCCGCGGGGCAGCGGGTGTTCCTCGTGCAGGCCTCCGCCAACCGCGACGCCGACGCCTTCGCCGATCCCGACGCCTTCGTGCCCGGCCGGGCCGACGTCCGCAGGCAGGTCGCGTTCGGCCACGGGATCCACGCCTGCCTGGGCGGCCCGCTCGCCCGGCTGCAGGCCACGGTGGCGGTCGCCGAGGCGGTCGCCGTGCTGGGGCCGGACGCGCGCATCGCCGAGGCCCCGCGCTGGCAGCCCGCGCTGCTCTCCCGCAACGTCGACGCCCTGCGGGTGCACCCGTGACCGCGCCCGACCCGCGCCCGCACCTGGTGGAGTCCGGGGGCGAGTGGCGCCTCGCCGGGCACCGCTGCACGGCGTGCGGGTACCGGGTCGCGTTCGCGCGGCCGTGGTGCCCGCTCTGCCGCGCCGCCGTCGAGCCCGCCCGGTTCGGCCCGGCCGGCACGGTCTGGGCGAGCGCCGTGCAGCGCATCCCCGTGCCCGGCCTGGACCCGCCGGTCGTCTTCGCCTACCTCGACCTCGACGACGGGCCGCGCTGCCTCGTGCAGTGCGCCGTCGACGCCGAGGACCCGCCCGCCCCCGGGGCCCGCCTGCGCCTGAGTGGCGTCTCCGCCACGGGCGACCCGCTCGCCGGACCGCTGGAGGCACCGTGACCACCGGAGGGACCGTGACCGCGCACGTGTACGGCGTCGGCACCTCGGCGTTCGGCAAGCAGCCGGAGCTCTCCGCCGCCGAGCTGGGCTGGCGGGCCGTCACCGAGGCGGTCACCGACGCCGCGCTGGACCCGGGCGTCGAGCTCGACGCGGTGTACGTGGGCAGCGTCCTGGGCGCGCCCGGCGTGGCGCAGCGGACGCTGCACGGGCTCGGCATCGTCGGCGTGCCGGTCATCGCGATGGAGAACGCGTGCGCCAGCGGCACCACGGCCTACCACGAGGCCGTCGCCGCGGTGGAGCTCGGCCGCTACCGGACCGTCCTCGCGCTGGGGATCGAGCAGCTCTCCACGCTGTTCGGCGGGGCCATCCACCCGGAGGCCTCCGACCCGGAGGGCCGCGCGGGCCTGGCCCAGCCCGGGCACTACGCGCTCACCGCGCAGCGCTACCTCGCGCTGGGGCTGGTGACGCCCGAGGAGCTGGCGCACGTCGCCGTCACCAGCAGCCGGTACGCCGTGCACAACCCGCGCGCGCAGCACCGCAGGGAGATCGACGTCGACCGCGTGCTGGGCTCCCGGATGATCGCCGACCCGTTGACGCTGCTGCAGTGCTGCTCGGTCTCCGACGGTGCCGCCGCCGCGGTCGTCGGGGCACCGCGCGGGGTCGCCCGCGACGTGCCCGTGCTCAGCTCGGTGCTCAGCTCGGGCGCGCTGTGGGACTACCGCGACGCCGAGGTGCCCGCCTTCGGCTCGATCCGGGACACCGCGCAGGAGGCCTACCGCCTCGCCGGCGTGGGGATCTCCGACGTCGACGTCGTCGAGCTGCACGACGCCTTCACCATCGGCGAGATCGTCGGCATGGAGGCCCTCGGCATCGCCGGACGCGGGGAGGCGGGGGCGATGGTCGCCGCGGGTGACACCGGGCCCGGCGGCGCGCACCCGGTGAACCCGTCCGGCGGCCTGCTCGCCCGCGGGCACCCGCTCGGCGCCACCGGGCTCGCCCAGATCGCCGAGATCGTCTGGCAGCTGCGCGGCGACGCCGGCGGCCGCCAGGTCGAGGGTGCGCGGATCGGCCTCGTCGAGACGATGGGCGGCGGCGTGTCCGGCATCGACGCCAACGCCTGCCTCATCACGCTGCTGGGCGCCCGATGACGTCGACGACGCCGGGGGCGCCGACACCGGTCGACGACCACGACGCCGACCTCCGGTGCGTCGGCCGCTGGCCTGACCTGCACGCAGCCGATCCCACGAGGGGGCACCGTCCCGCAGTGATGGACGTCCGCGGTGACGTCAGCTGGGAGCAGTTGGCCCGCCGGGTGGCCCGGCTCGCCACCGGCCTCGGCCGAGCGGGTATCGGGTCCGGCGACGTCGTGGTCACCTTGCTGAGCGGCAGCAGGGAGTGCGTCGAGCTCGCCCTGGCCTGCGCACGTGTCGGTGCGGTGATCGCCCCCCTCGGTCACGGCCGGTCGGCACCGGAGCTGGGCAGGGTGATGGAGCTCGCTGGCCCTCGGTTGTTCGTCACCGATGACGAGCTGTCCGACCTGGTCGCCGAGGCCCGGGACGGTGCTGCCGTCGACTTCCCGGTGGTGCGGGTCGGGCGTCGGGGGCCGGACGGGTATGACGCACTCCTCGCAGACACGGGGGACCTCGACGGGTACCGCGCACGGATCAGGTCGACCGATCCGCTGTGGATGGTCGTCGCCGGAGGTCCGGGCCGGCGGCCGAGCGCCCGCTTCGTCTCCCACCGGGCACTGGAGCAGATCTCACCCGGGAACCCGGCCGCCGGGGCGCACCCGCTGGTGCTGGGCGCGATCGACGACGACGCGCGGGCGTTCCGGGCCATCGTGTCCCAGCTCGCCGTCGGAGGAACTGTCGTGCTGCCGCGCGCGGGATGCGCGCGTCGGACCGGGGCCGTCGTGCCCGGCGAACGGACGGAGGTCGGCTGAGATGGCCCTCGTGGTGGCAGTGGACGGGCGCGCGCCGGCGATCGACCCCGCGGCGCTGCTCGCACCGTCGGCGACGGTGGCGGGACGCGTGCAGCTCGGATCCGAGGTGAACGTGTGGTACCAGGCGGTGCTGCGCAGCGAGGAGGACGACATCATCGTCGGTGCGCGCACCAACCTGCAGGACGGAGTCGTCGTGCACACCGACGCCGGGCACCCCGTCGTCATCGCCCACGACGTCCAGGTCGGTCACGGGGCCGTGCTGCACGGCTGCACGATCGAGACCGGCGTCCTGATCGGCATGCACGCCACCGTGATCAACGGCAGCCGCGTCCGCAGCGGCTGCGTCGTCGCGGCCGGCGCGCTCGTCCTGCCGACGCTCGACGCCCCCGAGGGCTGGATGCTCGCCGGCGTGCCGGCCCGCGCCGTCCGGCCGACGACCGAGGTCGAGCGCGGCTGGCTCGCCACCGGGTGCGCGGCCTACGTCGACCGCGCCCGCCGGCACGGGTTCGGCCCGTCGTGACGCCCGACCCGTGCGGCGTCGGCGTCCGCCTGCCCACGTCCGACCCGTTCGGCGACGGCGCGCTCCCCGTCGTGGAGGCCGCGGTGCGCGCGGAGTCGGCCGGCTTCGACGCGGTGTGGGTGGGCGACCACCTCGCGTTCCACGCCCCGATCCTGGACGCGCTCGTCACGCTCGGCGCGGTGTCGGCGGTGACCCGCCGGGTCGGCGTCGGGCTGGCGGTGCTGCTGCCCGCGCTGCGGGAGCCCGTCGCGCTCGCGAAGCAGATCGCCACGCTGCAGGTGCTCTCCGGCGACCGGTTGCTGCTCGGGGTCGGGGTCGGGGGCGAGAGCCCCGCGGAGTGGGCCGCGGCCGGCGTGCCCGTCACCGGGCGCGGACGGCGCACCGACGTGTTCCTCGACGCCCTGCCCGGCCTGCTCGCCGGGCGGCCGGGCGTGCTGCCTGCACCGCACGACCGGCCGTTCCCCGCCCTGACCCCCGCAGCGCCGCTGCCCGCGCTCGTCGTGGGCGGGCGCAGCGACGCCGCGCTGCGCCGCACGGTCCGCCACGGCGCCGACTGGCTGGGCATCTGGTCGAGCCCGGAGCGCGTGCGCCGCACCCGCGACCGGCTCGACGAGCTCGCCGCGGGCGCCCGCCGCCCGCGGATCGTGCTCGACGTCTTCGTCGCGGCGGGCCCGTCCGCCGACGACCGGGCCGAGGCGCAGGCGTTCCTCGCCCGCACCTACGGGGCGGAGTCGGGCGCGGCCATGCACCGCCACCTGCTGGCCGGTGACCCCCGCCGGATCGCCGAGGACCTGGCCGCGTACCGGGCCGTGGGGGTCGACGGGTTCGTCCTCACGCCCGCGGCCCGCGACCCGCTGCGCGCCATCGAGCACCTGGCGGCGGCCACCGACGGGGTGCCCGCGTGACCCCGGTGCGGGTGGAGCGGCGCGGCCCCGTGCTGCTCATGACCCTCGACCGGCCCGAGGCCCGCAACGCCATCGACGCCACCGTCTCGGCCGCCCTCGGTGCCGCGCTGGAGCTGCTCGACGGCGACCCGGACCTGCGGGTCGGGGTGCTGACCGGTGCCGGGCCGGCCTTCTGTGCCGGGGCCGACCTCAAGGCTGTCGCCGCGGGCCGGCCGCTGAACGACCCCGACCACGAGGAGTGGGGGCTCGGGGGGTTCGTCCGGCACCCGGTGGACGCCCCGCTCATCGCGGCCGTCAACGGTGCCGCGCTGGGGGGCGGCACGGAGCTGGCCCTGGCGTGCGACCTCGTGGTGATGGCCGACGACGCGGTGCTGGGCCTGCCCGAGCCCCGTCGCGGGCTCGTCGCCGGGGCGGGTGGGTTGCTGCGGCTGGGCCGCCAGCTCCCGCCGAAGGTCGCCGCGGAGGTGGTGCTCACCGGTGCCCCGATGCCGGCGGCCGAGGCCTACCGGTTCGGCCTGGCCAACCGGGTCGTGCCGCGCGGGCAGGTGCTGGCGGTGGCGCTGGGGCTGGCGGCCGAGATCGCCGTGAACGCCCCGCTCGCGGTGACGACGAGCAAGCGCCTGCTGGGGCTCAGCATCGACGGAGATCACGACCAGGATGCCCTGTGGCGGTACAACGCCGCCGCGGTGGCCGAGATCCTGGCCAGTGCCGACGCCGCCGAGGGAACGGCGGCGTTCGCCGAGAGACGGAGTCCGCGCTGGTCCGCGGGCCCCACGACGCAGGAGGACCCGTGACCGGACTGCCCCCACTGGAACGCCGGACGCTCGGCGCCGCCTTCGACCGGGTGCTCGACGCCCGGCCGGACGAGGAGGCCCAGGCGGGGGAGGACGGCCGCTACACCTTCGCCCAGGTGCACGACCGCTCACTGCTGATCGCGGGCGGCACCGCGCGGCTCGGCGTCGGGCGCGGCGACGTGCTCGCCCTCATGCTCGACAACCACCTCGACAGCATCCACACGTGGTTCGGCCTGTCCCTGACCGGCGGCGTCGAGGTGCCGATCAACACCGCCTACAAGGGCGAGTTCCTCACCCACATCCTCAACGACTGCGGCGCCACCGTGCTGGTCTGCGAGGAGCGCTACTGCGAGCGGATCGCGATGGTGCTCGACGACCTGCGGCACCTGCAGACGGTCGTCGTGCGCGGCGGCACGGGGGAGGCGCTGGCCGGCACCCGCCTGCGCCGCCTGGAGTTCGCCGAGCTGCTCGACGGGCCGGCCGCGGCCCGCGTCGACGTGCGCCCGGACGAGCTGATGGCCTACATGTACACCTCCGGCACCACGGGCGCGTCGAAGGGCGTGGAGCTGACCCACGCGCACGGCTACACCTACAGCTCCCGCGAGGACGCCGAGCGCCCGCACCGCCGCGACCGCATCCTCGTGACGCTCCCGACGTTCCACCTGGCCGCCCAGGGGTTCGGGATCTACCAGGCCCTCGTCGCGCAGGCGTTCGCCTACCTCGCGCCGGGGTTCTCGGTGAGCGGGTTCTGGCCGCTGGTCCGCCGCGAGCGCATCACGATGACCACGATGCTGGGCGCGATCTCCGAGCTGCTGCAGCAGCAGGCGCCCGGACCCGACGACGCCGACAACCCGCTCGAGCTCGCCATCATGGCCCCCCTCGCCAGCGACATCGACGCCTTCCGCAGCCGGTTCGGCGTCGGCCTGATCCCGGTCTACGGGATGAGCGAGATCGGTTGCGTGATGACCTCGGCCCCGGAGGACACCATCCCCGGGGAGGCCGGTTCGTCCCGGGGCAACTACGACCTGCGCCTCGTCGACGAGGACGGGCGCGACGTCCCGGACGGGACGGTGGGCCAGCTCATCGTCCGGCCGCACGTGCCGCACACCGTGCTGGCGGCGTACCACAACCTCCCGGAGAAGACCGCCGACACCGTGCGGGACGGGTGGGTGCACACCGGCGACGCCTTCACCCGGGACGCCGACGGGCACTACCGCTTCGTCGACCGGATCAAGGACGCGCTGCGCCGCCGCGGAGAGAACATCTCCAGCTTCGAGCTGGAGGCGGCGATCAACCAGTTCCCGGACGTCTACGAGAGCGCGGTGGTCGGCGTCCCGTCGCCGGAGTTCAACGAGGACGAGGTGAAGGCCGTGGTCGTGGTGCGCGAGGGCGCACAGGCCGACCCGGTGGAGCTGACGCGCTTCCTCATCGACCGGGTGCCCTACTTCATGGTGCCGCGGTTCCTCGAGTTCGTGCCCGAGCTGCCCAAGACGCCGACGATGAAGGTCCGCAAGGCCGAGCTCCGCGACGAGGGCGTCCACGACCGCGTCTGGGACCGCGAGGCGGCCGGCATCACGGTCACCCGGCACTCCTGAACCCACCCGCCCCACGAAGGGACCCACCGATGACCGAGGACCGACCGCGTGTCGCGCTCGTGGACGGCTGCCGAACCCCGTTCGCCCGGGCGCGCCGAGAGCTGCGCAGCAGCAGCCCGCTCGACCTGACGCTGGGCGTCGTCAAGGCACTGGCGCGGCGGCACGACCTGAAGGGCTCCGACATCGGCACCCTCCGCGTCGGGTCGGCGCTGGCCTACCCGGAGTTCAGCTTCCTGGCCCGGGAGACCGCGATCCGCCTGGGGTGGACCACCACGGAGGCGTCCTCGGCCGAGTACGCGTGCGGCACCGGCCTGCGCACCGCCGTCGACGCGGTGCTGGAGCTGACCAGCGGCGACGCCGAGGTCGGCATCGCCGGGGGAGTGGAGTCGACCTCGCAGATGCCGCTCGCGACGAACGCCGCGGCGCGGGAGTTCGTCGTCGGGTCGATGAAGGCGGGGCCGGAGCAGCGGCGGGCGATGCTCGACGCGCTGACCGCCGCCGACGTCCTGCCGCCGCCGCCCGCCTTCACCGAGCCGTATTCGGGCGTCTCGCTCGCCGAGTACGCCGAGCGCCTCGGCGGGCAGTGGTCGGTCGGCCGCGAGGAGGCGGACGCCTTCACGCTGCAGAGCCACCGCCGGGCCGCGGCAGCGCGCGACGCGGGCCGGTTCGCCGGGTCGATCGTGCCGGTCGACGGGCCCGGCGGCACCCTCGACCACGACACCGTGCCCGACGCGGACCTCTCGGCGGAACGGCTGGCGCAGGCACGTCCGCTGTTCCCGGACCTGGGCGGGCTCGTCACCGCGCCCTCGGCGTCGGCGGTGACCGACGGCGCGGCCGCCGTGCTGGTCGCCACCGAGGAGGGCTGCCGCCGCCACGACCTGCGGCCGCTGGCGTGGATCCGGTCCTGGGCGTTCACCTCGCACGACCCGCAGGACGGCGTGCTGCTCGGCCCGGCGTTCGCGCTGCCCGTGGCGCTGTCCCGGGCGGGGGTGAACCTCGCCGACCTCGGCGTGATCGACCTGCACGAGGCCTTCGCGGCGCAGGTTCTGGCCAATCTCAGGGCGCTCGACTCCACGGACTTCGCGCGCCGGCACCTCGGGCGCGATGAGGCGGTCGGGGCGGTCGACCCGGCGGGGATCAACCTCTGGGGCGGCTCGATCGCGCTCGGGCACCCCTTCGGCGCCACCGGCGGCCGCCTGCTCACCCAGCTGGCCCACGGCATGGTCGCCGCCGACGCCGAGCTGGGCGCCACCGCCATGTGCGTCGGGGGCTCCCGCGGGGTCGCGGTGGTGCTCGAACGCGCGGACTGACCGGCGTCAGGGGCGGGCCTCCACCAGCCGCAGTGCGAAGTCGGCGTGCTCGCGCGCGACCTGCTCGGCGCCCACCGGGCCGGAGGTGCGGAACCAGGTGATCAGCGCGGTGCACAGCATCACCACGGCGCGGGCGGACTCGCGCGGGCGCGCGGTGGCGAACCGGGCCTGCCGGACCCCGCTCTCGACGACGGAGTCGAACAGGCCCTGGATCGCGCTGCGGTCGCGGGCGATCTCCCGGCGGCTGGCCGCATCGAGGTGGCGGAACTCGGTGAACGCGACCGTGGCGATGTCGTTGCGCAGGGTGTTGCACAGCGCCAGCGCCTCGGTCATGCGCGCGAGCCGGACGTCCGGCTCGTCGGACCCCGCCGCCGCGGCGCGGACGTGGCGCAGGGTCTCCCGGGCGGCGACGGCGACCACGATCGCGAGCACGTCCTGCTTGCTCGCGTAGTGGTAGTACAGCGCGGGGGTCGACACGTCGGCGCGTCCGGCGATGTCACGGATCGTGGTGCCGTGGTAGCCGGCCTCGGAGAACAGGCCCACGGCGGCGGTCAGGACGGGGTCCAGTCGCAGCGGGGGGAACTCGCGCCACTCGGCGGGGTGCGCGCCGATGAGGGCGTCGACCCGCTCGGAGCGGCCCTGCGTCCGCGAGGAGGGCACGGGGTCCGGTCCCTCCGCCCGCCCACGCGCCGGGTCGGCACCGAGCAGCTCCTGCAGCCCGACGTCGAGGGCGGCCGCGATCTCGGCCAGCCGGACGGCGCTCACCTGCGTGCGCCCGATCTCCAGCTGGCTCATCGTGGTGGGGCTGACGCCGATCCGGTCGGCCAGCGCGCGCAGCGACATCCCCGAGCGCTCGCGGACCGCGCGGACCCGGTCGCCGATGTCGCTGCCGCTGCGCGTGTCGCTGCGCGTGTCACGGCCGCCGCGCGCCGCGTGCGGGGAGAGCGACCGGTCCGGCCTGGCCATCGGCGCAGACTACCCGGGGTGCGGCCGCCGCCGGTGGGCCGTGCGGGTCACCGGGCCCCGGCGCGATCCGGCGCGGCGTCGGCGTACCAGCGCTGGTACCAGCGGCGGAACTGCACGAGCGCCTCCTCCGACGGGTGGGTCGCGAACGGCTTGGGGCGGTAGATCTTGTTCTCCCAGATCGGGATGTCGTCCTCCCAGGCGTCGAACGCGGCCCATCCCATGGTGCGCTCGATGTGCTCCTCGGGATCGCGCCCGTCCTCGAAGGCCACGCTGTGCACACCGATCAGCCGCACGACACCCTCGTCGGTGGGGGTGGCGTAGAGGCGGTTGCGCAGGATCCGCCCCTTCGCGCGGGTCTCGTTGAACGCCATGCCGGGCCCGTGCACCGCGGTCACGTTGCTGTCGGCCCGGCCGGTGATCTCGAAGGGGACCGGCTCGCCCGCCGCCCGTTCCCCGACCTCGCCGTCGCGGATGCGCAGGTCGAACCAGATGCTGTCGCCGTCCTCGCGGGCCGCGACGTCCATGACGTTGGGGAACTTGTGGATGTAGCGGAAGTGCGCGCCGTCGGCGGTGTTCTCGCAGATCTCCTGCGGGTGGCTGCGCACGGTCCACTCCCGCGAGCGGTGGGCGAACCCGGTCCATTCCAGCGCGGGCACCTCGGAGGTGGGCGGGAGGCCCTCGGGGTGGAACCAGACCAGCACCGCCTCGTCCTGCTCGCGGACGTGCCACGGCGCGACGGTCACCCGCATCGGGCGTTTCTCGTAGGGGATCCGGACGCACCGCCCGGAGCCGTCGTACTCCCAGCCGTGGAACGGGCACACGATCGACTGGCCGTTGACCCACCCGCCGACCCCCAGGTGCGCACCCAGGTGCATGCAGTAGGCGTCGTTGACGCGGACCTGCCCGCCCGCCGTGCGCCAGACGACGATGTCGTGGCCGCACAGCCGACGGGCGACGACGGCGCCCGCCGCGACCTCGTGCGCCAGTGCCACCGCGAACCAGCCGTGCGGGAAGGCGGGGAGTGCGGGGTGCGTCATGCGTCCGTCCTCGGTGTGTGCGGTCCTGCGTTCATCATCGGTTCCCGAGTGATCGCTCGGCAGAACGCTAACACCCGCACCGGTCCGAGCGCATCACCCGCTTCGGGCCGGGTCCGCCGGGGTTGACACGGACCGGCGCCGCCGTTCTACTGTGACCCGGCCGAGCGATCACTCGGCGGCGATGACTAAACGCCGTGTGGGTCCCGACCACCGCGGGAGGAACGACATGACGCCATGCAGCGGGCTCGCCGTCGCCGAGAACGGCGGCACCGACGACCTCTTCCGCGTGGGCTGGTGGGCCGACTTCCACGCGGCGAGCGCGTCGCGCGGGGACCGCCCCGCCGTGGTGGACGCGCACGGCGCGGTGTCCTGGGCCGAGCTGGCCGCCCGGGTCCACCGGGTCGCGGAGTCACTGCACCGGGCGGGACTCGGGCGCGGCGACGTCGTCGTCACCGCGATGCACAACGGCCGGGAGTGCATCGAGCTCACGCTCGCCTGCGCCCGGATCGGCGCCGTCATCGCCCCGGTGAGCTACCGGCAGGTGCCCCGCGAGCTGCGCCACGTGATCGAGCTCGCGCGGCCCCGCCTGCTCGTCGCCGACCGCGACCTCGCCGACGTGGTCGCCGAGGCGTCCGCGGGCGCGGCGCACCGGGTCGTCCTCGTCGGCGACGACGGCCCCGGCGGGTACGCGGCGCTGACGACCGGATCGGGGACCGCGCCGGCGGAGCCCGCCGGACCGCTCCCGGTGCCCGGGCCGACCGACCCGCTGTGGTTCGCGTTCACCGGCGGCACCACCGGACGCCCGAAGGCCTGCGTGGGCCGGCACCGGACGCTGCTGCTCAACTGGCTGCTGACCTCGCAGGAGTTCCCGATCACCGGCGACGACGTGCTGCTGCTCTGCGCGCCCTACTACCACTCGCAGGCGTTCATGTTCACGATGCACCACCTGATGGTCGGCGGCACCGTGGTCGTCCAGCGCGGCTTCGACCCGGCGGAGGCGCTCGCCGAGATCGCGCGCTCGCGGGTCTCGGTCCTGGTCATGGCGCCGACGCTGTACGAGATGCTGCTCGACGCCCCGGCCGCCGCCACGGCCGACCTGTCCTCCGTGCGCACCATGGTCACCGCGGGCGCGCCGCTGCGGACCTCGACGAAGGAGCGGATCCAGGCGACGTTCCCGCACGGCGGTCTGCACGAGTACTACGGCTCCACCGAGATCGGCTTCGCCACGATCCTGCCGCCGGTCGACCAGCGCCGGAAGACCCGCTGCGTCGGCCGCCCGTTCTTCGGGATGACCGTCGCCGTCGTCGACGCCGACGGTCGGGAGCTGCCCCCCGGCGAGGTCGGCGAGGTCGGCAAGCGCGGCCTGATGATCGCCCCGGAGTACCTGGGCGACCCGGAGGCCACCCGCGCGCAGTTCCGGCCCGGCGGCTGGATGACCGCGGGCGACCTCGGCTACGCCGACGAGGAGGGCTACGTCCACCTCGTCGACCGCACCAAGGACGTGATCATCAGCGGCGGGGCCAACGTGTACGCCACCGAGGTGGAGGACGTGATCGCCCTGCACCCCGACGTGCGCGAGGTCGCGGTCGTCGGCGTGCCCGACCGGAGGTGGGGCGAGCTGGTGAAGGCCGTGGTCGTCGCGCGGCCGGGCAGCGGGCTCACCGGGCCGGACGTGCAGGCCCACTGCGCCGCCCAGCTCTCGGGGGCCAAGCGTCCCCGCCTGGTCGAGCTGCGCGACGACCTGCCGAAGAACCCGGTGGGCAAGGTCGAGAAGTCGGCCCTGCGCTCGGGGCACTGGGCCGAGCACACCTGATCGCACGAGCACGCCTGATCCACGAGCACGCGGCACCCGAGGACGAACGGAGCAGGACCACCATGGACCGACGACAGGACCGCACGGCGTGAGCGACCAGGTGTGGCCGGCCCAGATCGCGGTCGAGACGATGCAGGCACACGGCGTCCGGGCGATGTTCGGGCTCACCGGCGGGCACATCCAGGCGCTGCAGGACTTCGCCTACCGGGGCGGCATCGACGTCCACCAGGTGCGCCACGAGCAGGCCGGGGCGCACGCCGCCGACGGGTTCGCCCGCACGACGCGCACCCCCGGCGTCTGCTTCGGCACCGCCGGGCCGGGCATGACGAACATGGTCACCGGCATCTACATGGCGCACCTCGCGCAGAGCCCGATGGTCTGCCTGCTCGGCGGGCACAAGCTCCGCGAGAGCGGGCGCGGGTCGCTGCAGGAGGCCGACGCGGAGAAGGTGCTCGGGTCGGTCACCAAGTGGACGGCGCGGTGCACGACGCCGGAGCAGACCGGCTTCTACCTGACCAAGGCGTTCCGCGACGCGATGACCCCGCCCTACGGCCCGGTCGCGATCGAGTTCCCGCTCGACACGTTCAACTTCGAGCCGGGCAGCCGCGCCGCCCAGGTCGGGCACTCCGCCGCCGTGGCGCCCGCGCTCGTCCGCCCGCGGGTCGCCCCGGAGTCGGCCCGGATGGACGAGATCGCCGACCTCCTCGCCGCCGCGGAGCGGCCTCTGCTGGTCGCGGGCGACAAGGTGCACTGGGACCGGTCCGGCCCGCTGCTGGCCGCGCTCGCCGAGCGCGCCGCCCTCCCGGTGAGCCTGCGCCGGATGGCCCGCGGCGCGATCGACGAGTCGCACCCGCTCGTCGTGCCCGCGGCCGTCCGCAAGCCCCTGATCCGGGACGCGGACCTGGTGATCCTGCTCGGCCTCGACGTCGGCTACTTCGAGAGCTTCGGCACCTGGCGCACCGGGGCCCGGTTCGTGCAGGTGAGCAGCGACCCGGGGGAGTTCGCGCTGCACCTGCCCACGTCGGTCGAGGTGCAGGCCGACACGACCAGCGCGCTGGAGGGCCTGCTGGAGCGGCTCGGCGACGGGCCGCCCGCCGCCCGGCCGGACTGGACGGGCCGGCTCACGGCCGCGCGCGCGGCCTGGCGGGCCGGCCTGGACGAGGAGGCCGGGCAGCGCTCGGCAGAGCGGCCGATCCACCCGCGCACGCTGGCCGGTGAGCTCTCGGGCGGCCTGCTGCGCGACGTGCCGGTCGTGCTCGACTCCTTCACCGGGTCCAGCTTCCTGAGCGAGCACCTCGCCCTGAACGCCGGTGCGCAGATGCTCGACTCCGGCTACTCCGCCGCGGTCGGGCACGGCGTCGGCATGGGCATCGGCGCGGCCGTCGGCACGGGCGGGCCGGTGTTCGTGATGATGGGCGACGGCGGCATCGGCATTGGCGGCGGCGACATCGAGACCTCCGCCCGCTACGGCCTGCCGGTCGTCTACATGGTCTACAACGACGGCGGGTTCTGCGCCGGGCTGGAGAACTACTGCTACGGCAAGGACTTC
Organism: Pseudonocardia abyssalis; assembly: GCF_019263705.2. Classification (NCBI taxonomy): domain Bacteria; kingdom Bacillati; phylum Actinomycetota; class Actinomycetes; order Pseudonocardiales; family Pseudonocardiaceae; genus Pseudonocardia; species Pseudonocardia abyssalis. Next base: position 2,284,373 of record NZ_JADQDK010000001.1, on the reverse strand, counting down.
TCCCTGCTCGGGCCGAAGGCGCGCGGCGGGTTCAACTTCACCCCCGACATCCGCTACGACCGCATGTACGAGACGGTCGGCGCCCACGTCGAGCACGTGACCGAGCCCGACCAGATCCGCGGCGCGGTGGAGCGGTCCTTCGAGTCCGGGCGCACGGCCGTCATCGACGTGCAGGCCAGCCGCGACGTCGCGCACCCGCTCTACGACAGCGCGTACGCGAAGGAGATGTTCTGGCACCTTCCCCGCGAGGAGATGCAGGAGCCGGCCCGGGCGCAGCACGTCGACCACCACTACCCGAAGTTCCATTGATCGCTGGTGAGGGAGCGGCGCGCCGTCGTGGATCCTGAGCGTTCCGCGGAACGGTTCGTCGGCACTTCGGCAGGGGGGCGCCGGAGCATCCGTGCCCCCGCACTGGTCTGTGGGGAACCCGGGGTGGTCGCCCCGTCCGGTGGCTCGAAGCGCATCCGGATCGAACCGGCGCCGCGAGACTCTCGATGGTCCCACCTGGTCACGGTGGGTCCGTCCGGGTAGCTCGTGATCCACGCCCTCCTCGTCGGGGTGGCGTCGCGGTGGCGCAGCCGCGGTCGCTCGAGCCCCCCGACCGGCGGCTCGACCGGAGGATCGTGCTCTGCACCGGCTCCTGGCACGACATACCGCCGCAGCTGGGCTGCGGTTCGGGGCACACGGCCTGGCGGCGGCCTGCGGGCCCGGCAGGCCCCCGGCGTGGGGGGCCGCCTGTGCCGACTCGTGCTCGACGGACCGTCCGATGCCGCCATGTTGGACTGACGGCCCGCCTCCTGGCCCCGCACCGCCCGCCTGTCGGCCCGGCCCGACGGACCGCGAGGTCGGTCGGGGAGACTGGGGCATTGCCCGCCCTCCCGATCTGGAGCCGTCGATGCCGCAGGGAACCGTCCGTTGGTTCGACGCCGAACGGGGTTTCGGCTTCCTCGCGCCCGAGGACGGCTCGCCGGACGTGTTCGTGCACGCCTCCGAGGTCGTCGGGGACGGCGGCGCGAAGGTGCTCCGCGAGGGCCAGGGCGTCGTGTTCGAGGTGGGCGAGAACGATCGCGGGCCCCAGGCGCTGCAGGTTCGCGTCACCGCCGACGCGGCCGTCGGCAGCGCCGTGGGCCTGCTCGGCACGGTCACCTGGTACGAGCCGGGCAAGGGGTACGGCTTCGCGTCGCCGGATGGCGGCGGCGCCGACATCTTCGTGCACAGCTCCGCCATCGTGACCGGCGGCGTGGTCACCGAGGGGCAGCGGGTGGCCTTCCTGGTCGTCGAGGGCGAGCGCGGCCCGCAGGCCGGGAGCGTGATCCCGCTGGGAGCGGGGGCGGGCCTACCCGCTGCGACCGGCACCGCGGACGGTGCCGACGGCACGGTGGCCTGGTACGACGAGGGCAAGGGCTTCGGGTTCATCAGCCCCGACTCCGGGGTCGGGGACGTCTTCGTTCACGTCCGGGCTCTGGTCGAGGGGCTGACGTGGCTCGCGGAGGGTGACCGCGTCGCCTATGAGGTGGTCAGTGGGGACAAGGGTCCGCAGGCTCGCGGGGTGTACCTGGTCCGGGGTGTCGAGCCCGGGGTGGCGTCGCAGCGGTCGGCAGCTGCTGTGGCCGCAGGGCCGGTGTTGCGGGATGTGCCCGCGCGAGGTGGCGAGGGCGTCGTCGCGCGCTACGACGGCGACCGCGGTTTCGGCTTCATCACCCCGGATGCGGGCGGTGACGATCTCTTCGCCCACGTGTCGGTGATCGTGGGGTCGGGGCCGTTGGAGAAGGGTGACCGGGTCCGGTACGCGGTGCGTCAGAGCGACCGGGGCCCGCAGGCCGACCGTGTCGAGCGCCTCTGAAGAGGCGGCCCCACCGACCGCTGATCATCTCCTCCCTCGTCGTGACGGGGAGCCCGTGTCGACCCGACCTCCGCTGTTCGACCGAGAGACACGGTGAACCGTCCGGCGGATCACGTAGCGGCCCGACGGGTGTTCGCGAGGACCGGGCGGCCCCCGCCGGATCGGGCGGCGGCTGCTGGGTTCTGTCTCACGGAGCACGCCGCCCGCGGGTCGGATGGTGCGGTCACGAGGTGTCCCCGTCCGATCAGAACAGCACGCTGCGGTCGTGCGGATGGTCGAGCCGGGTGCTGCGTACGTGCTCGTCGGGTGCGGCGACGACGGTGTCGGGGTTGACGACCAGAACGGTGACCGGGCTGCGGCGCAGCACCTCGCGGCTGGTCGACCCGAACAGGTCCCGCGGGTAGGCGCCGTCGCCGTGGGTGCCCAGCACCACCAGCCGGCACCCCTCGGCCGCCCGCAGCAGCGACTCGGCCGGGTTACCGTGCACGACGCTCACCTGCACCGGGACCTCGGGGAACCGGACGGTCCACGGCCGGAGCTCGCCACGCAAACGGTCCCGCACGGCGACGTCGGCCGCCTGCTCGTCGCCCGGCGAGCGCGGCCCGGTCACGAACCGGGCGTGCAGGACGATCACCCGTCCGCCGTGCCGGCGGGCGTCGGCGAACGCGACGGAGAGCGCGGCGTCGTCCCTGTGGAGCCCGTCCTCACCGAACGTGTCGACGCCGACCAGGACGGGCCCCCTCGGCGGGACCGGGCCGCCGCGGACCACGGCGACGGGGCAGGGGGCGCGGCCGCTGACGTCGAGGGCGACCGACCCGACGAGCGGCCCGCCCGCGGAGTCACCGCCGCCCATGCCGACCACCAGCAGGGCCGCGTCGCCCGCCGCGTCGAGCAACGAGGCCGCAGGGTCCTGCAGCGACCGGGCCGTCGAGACACCGACGTCGGGGGCGGCGCGGCGGGCGACGGTGAAGGCACGGGCGAGGATCTCCGGGACCGACCGCGTCGCGCCGGGATCGGCCGGCCGCGGGGCGGCGTGCACGATACGCAGGGTCAGGCCGCGCAGCTGCGCCTCGGTCGCCGCCCAGCCGACCGCGTGCAGCGCGTGCTCGCTCCCGTCCACCCCGACCACGGCGTCGTGACGGTGTCCGTCCTCGGTACCCATGCTCGACTCCTCGTCTGTGGTGTCCCGCCAGCCTGCTCGGGGCAGCCGGCCGCGGGCAGGACCACTCGGCCCGACCTCACGGGTACTGCGACCCCTCCGCCCCGCGATCCGCCGCCCCGGCGGCCGTCTCCTCGGGGCGTGACAGGGCCCGGACGCACGGCGTGCAGGTGCCGGGCCAGCACCGTCCCGACGACGACGGCGAGGAGGGCGACGACCGGCACCCTCGTGGCACGGCGATCGCGGGCGGCTCCACGTTCATCCAGCGCAACATCGTGGCCGAGCGCATGCTCGGGCTGCCCAGAGGGTGATCGGGCCAGAGGGTGATCGGGCCGGAGGGTGATCGGGCCGGAGGGTGATCGGGCCGGAGGCGGTCAGTCCGTGTCCGGGAGGGTGATCGCGGTGCGCTCGTCGACCTCGAGGGCCGCTGCTGCGTACGCGTGGACGTGACGGCTCATGCGGCGCGCGGCCGCGTCCGGGTCCTTGTCCCTGATCGCGCGGGTCACCGACCGGTGTGCCTGGGCCGCGATGGCCCGGACCTCGCCGTTCACGAAGCCCTCGTTGTGCGTGACGGTGTAGATCGCGCGGGACAGGGCGAGCATGATCCCGGTCAGGATCTCGTTGTGGCCCGCGGCCGCCACGCCGACGTGCCAGTCGACGTTGGCCTGCAGGAACGACTCCAGGCTGCCGCCGGCGGCGATCGCCTCGTCGGCGTCCTCGAGGCGGCGCAGGTCGCCTGCGGTGCGGTTGAGCGCGGCGAGCCGGGCGCAGGAGGGTTCGATCGCCTCGCGTGTCTCGTGCACCGAGGCCGGTCGGATCTGGCGGCCGCGGATCAGCAGGTCGAGCGTGGTGGCCACCGACTCCTCGCCGGGGCGCTGCACGAACGCACCGCCGGCCCGGCCGGCCTTGATCCGCACCAGGCCCTGGACCTCCAGCACGCGCAGCGCTTCGCGCACGGTGGTGCGGCTCATCCGTGTCTGGACCGCCAGCTCGCGCTCGGGCGGCAGGGGGGTGCCCTCCGGGTACTCGCCGGACAGGATGCGTTCGCGCAGCTCGTTCGCGAGCACGTCGGAGGCCTTCGGCACCTCCATCGGCGACAGGCGGATCGTCGAGCGGTTCTCGGCGGCCATGCGACACCCCGTACTTCTGGTCCAAAGGTCTGACCCAAATTAGCATCACCGCACACGATGGGAACTCTCGGCCGAGCCGGGGTCGCCGGCACGCCGGTGGCCTCAGAGGGGCGGATGTGGCACCGGGGGATGTGGCGCTCGTGTCGGCGGACGCGCTGGGCGTCACCGAGCGGATGCTGGAGATGGCGGTCGAGTAGGCAGCGGCATCGGTTCGGCGTGCCGATCGGCTCGTTGCAGGCGGTGAGGCACGCGTCGGCGCAGATGCTGGTCACGGCGGGAGCGGCGGAGGCGGCCGACACCGCGCTCGGGCAGCGCGGGGCGATCGGCCACACCTGGGAGTGCGACCTGCAGCTCTACTGCGAGCGGGCCGAGCTCGACCGCGTCCTGTTCGGGTCACCGAGCGCGTGGAGCGAGCGGTTGGCGGCGGCGCTGGACCTCGTCCCCGCGGGTAGTTTTGGTCTGTCCTTTGTTAAGGTCGATCCGTGGACTTCGATCTCACGGACGACCAGACGACGATCCGCAAGGTCGTCGCGGAGATCGCCGGCACGTTCGACGACCACTACTGGATGGAGTGCGACCGGAAGCACGAGTTCCCCACCGCGTTCTACGACACGCTCGCCTCCGGCGGCTGGCTCGGTGTCACCACGCCCGAGGAGTACGGCGGCCACGGACTCGGGATCACCGAGGCGTCGATCATCCTCGAGGAGGTCGCGCGCTCGGGCGGGGGCATGAACGCGGCCAGCGCGATCCACCTGTCGATCTTCGGGATGCACCCGGTGATCCTGCACGGGTCCGAGGAGCTCAAGGCCCGGACGCTGCCCCGGATCGTCGACGGCAGTCTGCACGTCTGCTTCGGGGTGACCGAGCCCGGAGCGGGTCTGGACACCACGAAGATCACCACGTTCGCGAAGCGGGTCGGCGACTCCTACGTCGTGAACGGGCGGAAGGTGTGGATCTCCAAGGCGCAGGAGTCGGAGAAGGTCCTGCTCCTGACGCGCACGACGACGTTCGAGGACTGCGCGAAGAAGACCGACGGCATGACGCTGTTCCTCACCGATCTCGACCGCGCGCACGTCGACATCCGGCCGATCCGCAAGATGGGCCGCAACGCGGTGTCGTCCAACGAGCTGTTCATCGACGACCTGCGGGTGCCGGTGGAGGACCGGGTCGGCGAGGAGGGCCAGGGCTTCCGCTACATCCTCGACGGGCTCAACCCGGAGCGGATGCTCATCGCGGCGGAGGCACTCGGGATCGGGCGGGTCGCACTGGACGCCGCCGTCGAGTACGGCAACGAGCGCGAGGTGTTCGGCCGGCCGATAGGGATGAACCAGGGGCTGCAGTTCCCGCTGGCCGACTCCCTCGCCCGCCTCGACGCCGCGGAGCTGACGCTGCGCAAGGCCACCTGGCTCTACGACCGGGGCGAACCGTGCGGGCGGGAGGCGAACACCGCGAAGTACCTCTGCGCCGACGCCGGGTTCGAGGCGGCCGACCGGGCGCTGCAGACCCACGGCGGCATGGGGTACTCCGAGGAGTACCACGTGGCCCGGTACTTCAGGGAGGCCCGGCTGCTCAAGATCGCGCCGCTCTCGCAGGAGATGGTGCTCAACTACCTGGGCTCGCACGTGCTGGGTCTCCCGAGGAGCTACTAGATCTCCTTCCCGGACGTGTCCTCCCTCGCCGGGCGCACCGCGCTGGTCACCGGGGGCGGCGGGATCGGCGCCGCCAGGTCGCCGTGAACGCGGTGGCGCCGCCGGCTGCCACCTCGATGGCCGAGGGCATCCGCAGCAACGAGAAGCCCGCCGCGAAGACGCTGGAGCGGATTCCGCTGGGCCGAGCCCGCGGAGATCGCGGCGACGTTCGTGTTCCTCGCCTCCGACGCGGCGTCTCCATCTCCGGCCAGGTGCTCCCCGTCGACGGCGGTACGGTCATCCAGTGACTCCGGTGCTCGACCTGCGGCGCCACGTCGCCGCCGGGGACGGGGTCTGGTGGGGCCAGGCGGCCGCCGAGGCCGCCCCGCTCGTCGACGCGCTGTACGAGCAGGTCGGCGACATCGGTCCGGTCCGCGGGTTCTGCGGGATCGCCCCGGTCCGCCGTCCCCGCCCCGAGCACCTCACCGTCGTCTCCTACGGGGCGATGGGGGAGCTGCGACGGACCGCCGGGCTGGAGGTCGTGCCCGCGCACTACTCCCAGCTGCCGCGGCTGTTCGCGCAGCGGCTGCTGCCCGGCGACGTCGGCCTGGTGCAGGTGGCGCCGCCGGGGCCGGACGGCACGTGCTCGCTGGGGATCGGCGTCGACTACGCCGCCGACGCCGCCCGCTGGTCGCGCACCTTGATCGCGGAGATCAACCACCGGATGCCGCGCACCAGCGGCACGCCGGGCATCCCGCTCGACCGGTTCGCCGCCGTCGTGGAGACCGACCGCCCGCTGCCGGTGTTCCCGGACCGCGCCCCCGACGACGTCGACGAGGCGATCGCCGCGCACGTCGCCGGGCTGGTCGCCGACGGCGACACGATCCAGCTGGGCGTCGGGTCGCTGCCCGCCGCCGTCCTCGACGGCCTGTCCGGGCACCGTGACCTCGGCGTCCACTCCGGAATGATCACCGACGGTGTGCTGCGGCTGATCGACAGGGGCGTGGTCACGGGGCGCCACAAGGAGATCGACCCCGGAGTCGTCGTCACCGGTGCGGCGCTGGGCAGCGCCTCGCTGTACTCCCGCCTCGGCGACGTGCCGATCGAGTTCCGGCCCGCCGGCTACACGCACGGCGCCGCCGTGCTCGCCCGCCTCACCCGGCTGGTGTCGATCAACGCCGCGCTGCAGGTCGACCTCACCGGCCAGGTCAACGGCGAGTCGGTCGGAGGCCGCTACCTCGGCGGCGTCGGCGGGCAGGCCGACTTCTCCGGCGCCGCGGCCCGCACCGGTGCCCGCTCGGTGATCGCGCTGCGGTCCACCTCCGGCGGGGCCTCGACGATCGTCCCGCTGCTGGACGGCGGCACCGTCACCACCGCCCGCGCCGACGTCGACACCGTCGTCACCGAGCACGGCGTGGCCCACCTGCGGGGCTGCCCCCTCGCCGACCGCCCGGCCCGCATCGCGGCGATCGCCGCTCCCCAGCACCGCGAGACACTCCTGAAGGGATCGAGATGAGCAGAACGGCATTCGTCACCGGAGGTGCCCAGGGCATCGGCCAGGGCATCGCGACGACGTTGGGGGCCGTCGGCTTCCGCGTCGCCGTCGTCGACCTCAACCTGGAGGCCGCGCAGGCCACCGCCTCGTCGATCACGGAGGCAGGGGGCACCGCGCTGGCGGTGCGCGCCGACGTCACCGACACCGGGTCGGTGCAGGACGCCGTCAGGACGGTCACCGCCGAGCTGGGGCCGGTGGAGATCGCGGTCAACAACGCCGGCTGGGACGACTTCATGAACTTCGTCGACACCACCGAGGACTTCTGGGACCGCATCCTGGACATCAACTTCAAGGGCATGCTGCGGGTCACCCACACCGTGGTGCCCGGGATGATCGAGCGCGGCTTCGGCCGGGTCGTCAACATCGGGTCCGACGCCGGACGCGTCGGCTCGTCGCTGGAGGCCGTCTACTCCGGCGCCAAGGGCGGCACGATCGCGTTCACCAAGACCCTCGCCCGTGAGGTCGCGCGGCACGGCATCACCGCCAACACGGTCTGCCCCGGCCCGACCGACACCCCGATGCTGCAGGCGTTCGCCGCGAAGTCCGACGACGGCGCGAAGGTGCTCGACGGCATGACCCGGAGCGTCCCGATGCGCCGGCTCGCCCAGCCCGCCGACGTCGCCGCCGCCGTCGCCTTCTTCGCCTCCGACGCCACCGGCTACATCACCGGCCAGACGCTGTCCGTCAGCGGCGGCCTCACGATGGCATGAGCGCGGTCGTCACGGAGGACGCCGCAGACGGCGTCCTCGTCGCCTCGATGGACCTGCGCCCGGTCAACCCGCTGGGCCCCGAGACCATCGACGGGCTCGCCGCCGCACTCGACGAGGCCGACGCGCGCGACGCCCGCACCGTCGTCGTCGCGTCGGCGCTGCCCGGCTTCTTCGCCGCGGGCGCCGACATCGCGCACACGTCCACGATCGACGCGGCCGGGTTCGCCGCCTACGACGACCGGCTGCGCGCGGTGCTCGCCCGGCTCGCCGGATCCGGCCGGGTCACGATCGCCGCGGTCGAGGGCCGGGCGCTCGGCGGCGGGATGGAGCTCGCGATGGCGTGCGCGCTGCGCCCCGCTCCCGCCGTTTCGGTCTGACCGTTCGAACCTACGGCCGGATACCGGTGCCGGGCGATCGGCGTCCCGCGCGCGGGATCAGGCGTGCGCGGCGCCCGCGGTCCGCTTCGGGATCACGTGCATGACCGCCACGATGATGGCGCCCACGACCGCTCCGGCGATGGCCGAGAAGACGGTGTTGGTGAGCCAGCCGAGGAACCCGCCGAGCGGGCCCGTGGCGTCGTGCACGAGCACCTCGACGTGGTGCACGAACGCGTACGGCGGTGCGAATCCGAGGTCCTCGACGCCCACGAGCAGGATGTGCCCGCCGACCCAGAGCATCGCCGCGATCCCGACGGTGGACAGGACCGAGAGCACGATCGGCATCGCCCGGACCAGTCCGCGCCCGAGTGCGCTCACCGGTGCGGAGTCCCGCTTCGCCAGTGCCAGACCCGCGTCGTCCATCTTGACGATCAGCGCCACCGCGCCGTAGACGAGCGCCGTGATCGCCACCGCCACTACCAGCAGGATGGCACCACGGGCGACCAGGCCCTCGGACGCGACCTCGTTGAGCGCGATGACCATGATCTCCGCGGAGAGGATGAAGTCGGTGCGCACCGCACCCGAGACGACCTTCTTCTCGTGCCCCTCCGGGTCGGCGGCCGCCGTCTCGCGGGCCTCCTCCGGTGCGGGCTGGTGCCCGGCGATCAACTCCCAGATCTTCTCCGCGCCCTCATAGCAGAGATAGGTGCCGCCGAGCATGAGAATGGGTGTGAGGGCCCACGGCGCGAACTGGCTCAGCAGCAGCGCGGCGGGGAGGATGAACAGCAGCTTGTTGCGCAGCGACCCCCGGGCGATCCGCCCGATGATCGACAGCTCGCGTTTCGGCTCCAGCCCCTGCACGTACCGCGGGGTGACGGCCGCGTCGTCGACGACGACCCCCGCGGCCTTCACCCCCGCCCGGCCGGCCGCACCCGCGATGTCGTCGAGCGACGCCGCGGTGATCCTGACGAGGGCGGCCACGTCGTCGAGCAACGCGAAGAGGCCGCTCATCGGGTGGTCGTCGGCTGGGCCGATGCCGTGGTGCGCACGGCGGGGAGCCTACCCGGGACTCGTCCGGTTCGTCCCGTCACGGCACCTGTCCGTCGACGGGTCCGACCCCGACGGCCCGCCCGGTCGCCGGGTGGGAAGCACGCACGGACGAGCTCGAGGGCAAGGTGGTGGCGGTGACCGGCGGGATCCGGGGCATGGGGCGGGAGGTGGTGCTCGCCTTCGTCGAGCGGGGCGCGCGAGCCTGCGCGGCCCGTTCCGGCTCACCGCGGTGGTCGGGTCGCGGATGGCCCGGGGCGCGGGCGGGTCGATCGTCGACATCGGGTCGATCGAGGCGATCCGGCCGTCGACGGCGGGTGGCGCCGAGCCCCGGAATACCACGTGTCCCTCCCGGTTTTACTTGAGCGTTCACTGAACTGAAGGAGGGTCGCATGACGAGCACCCGGACCCCGCCCAGCACGCTGTTCGCCCGCGCACACGGCCTCTTCGACGTGGGTGAGTTCGCCGCTGCTGCGTCGATACTCGCGGAGCTGGCGTCGGGACTGGGCGACGAGACCAGCGCCGATGCCCTGACCGTGCGCCTGCTGCTGGCCCGCGCGTACTACCACTCCGCGCAGCTGCACCGCGCCGAGGCGCAGACGCGCGCGGTGCTCGCCGCGGACCCCGCGAACGGCTACGCCCACCTGCTGCTCGGGCGGACGCTGGAACGTCAGAGCCGGCATGCCGAGGCCGCGGGGCCGCTGCGGATCGCCGCGGCGATGGGCGCAGACCGATGAGCACGGACCGATGAGCACGGACCGATGAGCACGGACCGATGAGCACGGACGACCAGGAAGGTGCCCCGATGGAGATCGGGATCGACAACTTCGTGGCGGCCGACCCGGCCGTCGACCCGGCGCAGCAGATGCAGGACGTGCTCGCCCAGATCGCGCGGGCCGACAGCGCGGGCGTGCACACCTTCGGGATCGGCGAGCACCACCGGGAGGGCTTCCTCGACTCCGCGCCCGTCACGATCCTCGCCGCCGCGGCGGCGATCACCGAGCGGATCCGGCTGCGCAGCGCGGTCACGGTGCTCAGCGCCGACGACCCGGTGCGCGTCTTCGAGAGCTACGCGACGCTCGACCTGATCTCGCGGGGCCGGGCGGAGCTCGTGGTCGGCCGCGGCTCCTTCACCGAGGCGTTCCCGCTGTTCGGCCTCGACCTGGCGGACTACGACGACCTGTTCGAGGAGAAGCTCGACCTGCTGCTGCGGATCCGCGACGACGCGCACCCGCACTGGTCCGGCCGCCTGCGCGCCCCGCTGACCGGCCAGGGCGTGTTCCCCCGTCCGCACCAGGCGCAGCTGCCGATCTGGCTGGGCGTCGGCGGCACGCCGTCGTCGTTCGTCCGGGCCGGGGCGCTCGGGCTGCCCCTGATGGTCGCGATCATCGGCGGCGCGCCGCGTCGCTTCCGGCCCCTGATCGACCTCTACCGGGAGACCGGACGGCGGGCGGGGCACCCGGCGGAGCAGCTGAAGGTCGGGGTGCACTGCATCGGGTTCGTGGGCGACACCGACCGGCAGGCCGCGGACGACTTCTACCCCGGCCACGCCGAGATGTTCACGCGGATCGGGCGCGAACGGGGCTTCGCCCCCGTCACGCGCGCCGGGTACGAGGCGCAGCGCGGACCGGACGGACCGTTCCTGGTCGGCGACGCCGAGACGGTGGCGAACCGGGCCCGGGGCATCTCCGACGAGCTCGGCGGCATCTCGCGCCTCACCGTCCAGATGACGAACGGGCGGATGCCGCACGAGACGATGCTGCGCAGCATCGAGCTGCTGGGGTCGAAGGTCGTCCCGCTGGTCGACGGCACCGCGGGCCGGGCGTCCGGGGCGAGGACCTCGGGCTAACCGGGCGGCGGGGTCCGGGTCGCCGCGGCGAGCAGCGCGAACCCCTCGTCGAGGCTCACCCGCGGCGCCCAGCCCAGAGCGTCGCGGGGGCGGGTACGCGGTCGGGGTGGTGCCGATCCGCACCGCGGTCCCCGACCGGGGGCCGCACCTCCGCACCCACCGCCGGTCCGCCGGCGGCAGGGAGGGCGCCATGACCATCCCCGTGATCGACGACCCCAACCCCGGCGAACGGCGTCACCGACGGGGCGCGATGAGCCTGTGGAGCAGGCCCACCGGTTCCGGGTGGACCGATCCCGACGGCCGGGTGTCCGGCGAGGACGTGGCCGGGGACGCGGCACTGGCGTCGAACCGCGACACCGGTGACGAGCACACCGACCTGACCGGCGACCCGGGGTCGGTCACCGGGACGGGTCGCACCGGCGAGTTCGTGGGGCGGACCGCGGGCGACGACCTCGGCCACGCCGGCGAGACGGGGGCCGAGCGCCGGGCGGAGGCCGAGCGTGGGGCGGAGGCCGGCGACGGGGCGCACCCGTGACGGTTCGGCGGAACGCGGCCGCCTGCGGGAGCGGCCGGGCGTGACGGACGGGGGCACGCTCGCCGGGGCGATCGCGGAGGCACTGCGCCGGGAGCTGTCGGCCCTGCCCCCGTCGCCGGCGGACGGGTCGCGCGGGTCGCCGCGCGGGTCTCGGTGCAGAACCCGCCGCTCGTCCCGGGGGGCATGCCGGAGGACCTGATGCCGCAGACCCGGCCCGGTCTCTGGCTGGTGCGGGAGACCGGGCCGGGCCGAGGCCACGGCGCCGGCCCCGCCGGTGTCCGTCCGGGTAGCTCTCCGGGGCGCTTCGGGAGCGCGTTCTGCTGCTGGTGCGAGGCGCCGCCGGGGCCGATCTCGTCGATCATGTGCTGGGCGTGCACTCACGTCCGGTCCTGGGCACGACCGAACCCGGGCCGTGGGGTTTCCGGCCCCGCACCGTCCCGGCGGCGGTGCCCAGCCCTGCCCTGTCTCGTCCGGACAACGGGATCGCGTTCTTCTATCTGCGCGACCCATCGGCTGCCGAGGGTGACGCAGGGCACTGTGACGGCGGTAACGGAACGGTCGGATCCGTGGTCGGGTCGACCGGAACGACGACAGCGCACCATCACGTTCAAGGAGGAACCGGTATGGCCGACGTTCTGGCCGAGGGCTACAACGTCTTCGACACGTCCAAGTCCCCCAGCGGGACGGTGAAGTACCTGTCCTCGCCCGCCGACGTCATCAGCCTCATCCAGTCCGGCAAGCTCCAGGAGCACATCCTCCTGGTCCGCGGCGGGACCACCACCTTCCTGGCGCCGGCGCTGAGCATGGGCGCGATCGGCGTGATCACGATGTCGGGTGCGCCCGAGTCGCACTTGGGGATCCTCTCGCGCGAGTTCCAGACGCCGTGCGTGATGACGGCCCACCTGACCGGTAGCGACTCCCGTTACGTCGTGGGCGCCACCAGCGACGAGCACTTCGCGGAGATCGCGCGGGAGCTCGACGGCAAGAAGGTCCGGCTCGACTGCACCGACGACGAGGTCGGCCGCATCGTGGCCGACGACTGAGCCCCGACCACCGACCTCCCCGCCGACCGGACAGGAGCACACAGCAGTGACGACGACCGAGGGCAAGCGCGCCACCTACAAGCAGCGGTACGAGGCCGGCGACGACGGCCTCCGCTTCCAGGACCTCACCTACACCGGCAACTTCGTCGGCATGGAACCCGTCACCGACGGGATCAAGGGCGACAAGATGATGAAGGCCCGCGCGAAGAGCGGGGTGCTGGAGAAGGTCTCCAAGGACGACGTCCTCAAGGACCAGTTCTCGATCGACGAGCTGAACGACCTCAACAACTACCTCGCCTGGAACATCTGGGACGTGCTCGTCATGCGGGCCACCGAGGGCGAGTCGGGCATGATCCCGCGCCAGGAGTACGAGATCCTGGCCTTCATGCACGAGTTCTACCGGTGGCCGGAGATCCTGCGCATGACCACCGCGGAGGTCGGCGGGGCCCAGGGCGTCATGGACATCGGGGCCAGCGCCCGCCGGGAGATCGGCACCAAGGTCAACTCCGTGCACGACTGGGCCATCGGCGCGGTCGGGTTCGGCATGGGGCGCTGCGGCCTGCTCGCGCTGGAGACGATCGGCGCCGACGACTACATCCCCGAGTCCAACGAGATCCTCAAGTTCATGCAGCGCGTGCTGTGGGGCAAGCGCCAGGACGGCTACCTGCTCAACTCGCAGGACCGCTACCGCTGCCAGATCCACGAGCAGGACTTCCTCGACCAGCTGGTGGCCCAGGTCGAGCCGATCGAGCACGGCAGCCCGAAGCACAGCGCGTTCACGCAGTTCAACGCGGCCGCGGAGCTGCTGTCGTTCCTCGACCACTACGACTGCCGGCTGGGCCTGGGCGACACCGGGCCCTACGAGCTGCCGGACGGGAACATCCTCATCCTGCGCGACCTGTTCGTGAACGAGGAGGTCTTCCACTGGAGCGACGTCTGCGAGGACGCGAAGCTCCCGCACTGCTACACGCTCGCGCTGGTGATCGACCCGAACCGGATGGGCCTCAACGAGATCCGGGTCAACGACATCTCGACCACGTTCACGCGGCCGAAGAACTACATCGAGGCCATCGTGGGCGGGGCGGTGTTCGCCCGCGAGAAGTGGAACACCCCGATGGGCGAGGTCTACCCGATCAAGATCGACGACCTCGGTGAGCACCTGGAACGCGTCCGGACCGCGACGCTGAAGCTCTACACGAAGACGTCGAAGATGTGCCGCCGCGACCTGATCTGGAACGGGCAGTACGTCTACTACATCGACATGATCCTCCCGCACCTGCGCAAGGCCGGCACGTACGAGAAGGCCTGCCGCGACTACGACCTGTGGGAGATCGACCAGCGCGTCTCCAACTACTACTACGACATCACCAAGCGCGGCTTCGCGCAGGAGACGGTGCCCAGCAAGATCTTCTCCGGAGCGGGCTACCTGCCCTTCTCCGACAACGCCGACCTGCGCAACTCGAAGGGCCGCTGGCTGTAGCGGAGTAGGTCCCACCTCCCACCCCAGCCGATCATCCGGGCGGCGCGGCCACCCCGCCGCGCCGCCCGGTCCCGTGGAGGGATACCCATGTCCGATCTGGACAAGGTCGACTACGACGTGCTGAACGTCGTGGCGCTCAAGAAGATGGCGTCCGCACCGACGATCGCCATCGACACCGGCGTCGACGCCGCCGACGTGACTGCCGCACTGGCCCGGCTGTCCGCGCAGGGACTCGTCGTCGTCGTCGGTGACGCCGCCTTGCCGACCGACGAGGCGGAGCCCGCGCTCGCCGCAGCCGCCTCGGAGTACTACGCCGACCTGCGCGGCGATCCCGAGGTCGGGGAGCTGGTGGAGAAGTTCGAGACGGTGAACTCCCAGTTCCTGACCACGATGTCGTCCTGGCAGCAGATCGACGTCGGGGGCCGCAAGGTCGCCAACGACCACACCGACTCCGAGTACGACGACAAGGTGATCTCCCGCATCGAGAAGCTCGTCGCGCGGCTCGGGCCGCTGCTCGCCGGGCTCGCCGGGCACGACGGCCGGTTCGCCGCGTACCCGCGCCGGTTCGCCGCGACGATCGAGACGATCGACGCCGGGCAGCACGACTTCGTGTCGTCCCCGACGAAGGACTCGGTGCACAACATCTGGTTCGAGCTCCACGAGGATCTGCTGCGCACCCTCGGCCGGGAACGCACGGAATGACCGGTCTGACGCTGACCTTCACCGAGGCCGATCCCGCCGACGTCGACCGGCTCGGCGGCAAGGGCGCCGGGCTGGCGCGGATGACGCAGCAGGGCCTGCGGGTGCCGCCCGGGTACGTGATCGGCACCGACGCCTGCCGCAGCTACCTGGCGGAGAAGGCGGTGCCGGGCGGGCTGGTCGACGAGGTCTTCGCCCGGCTCACCGAGCTCGAGGCGGCCACGGGCAAGGCGTTCGGGGGCGGGCCGGTCCCGCTGCTGCTCTCCGTGCGCTCGGGCGCGCCGGTCTCGATGCCGGGGATGATGGACACCATCCTCAACCTCGGCCTGGACCGGGGCGCCGCGGTCGCCCTCGCCGAGGCGACGGGCGACGCACGGTTCGTCGCCGACCTCGTCGCCCGCTTCCACGCGATGTACGCCGAGACGGTGCTGGACGCGCTCGACCCCGGTGCCGGGATCGACGCACTCGTCGAGGCGGTCGACCCGGGCGAGGACGCGGGTCCGGTCTACGACCGGGTCTGGGCCGCGTGCGAGCAGGCGCTCGCCGACGACACGGGCGACTCCGTCCCCGACGACCCGCGCGCGCAGCTCGTCGGCGCGATCGAGGCGGTCTTCCGCTCCTGGAACACCCGCCGCGCCCGCACCTACCGCGACCACCACGGCATCCCGCACGACCTCGGCACCGCCGTCGTCGTGCAGTCGATGGTGTTCGGCAACCTCTCGGCCGACTCCGGGTCCGGGGTCGTGTTCACCCGCAACCCGGTGACCGGGGAGCCGGGACTGTTCGGTGAGTACCTCGCGCACAGCCAGGGCGAGGACGTCGTCGCCGGCACCCGCACGCCCGATCCGGTCACCGAGGCGCTCGCCCCCGACGTGCTCGACGAGCTGCGCACCACCTGCGACGACCTCGAGCGCAACCACGGCGACGTGCTCGACATCGAGTTCACCGTCGAGCGGTCGGCGCTGTACTTCCTGCAGGTCCGCAGCGCCAAGCGCACCGCGGAGGCCGCCGTGCGGATCGCCGCCGACCTCGCGTCCGAGGGCCTGCCCCTGGAGCAGGCGCTGCGCCACGTCACGCCCGCGCAGATCCGGCAGGTGCAGCGCCCGGGCTTCGACGACGCCGAGGTCGAGCGCGCCCGGGCGGGGGACCGGCTGCTCACCACCGGGATCGGGGCCTGCCCCGGCCAGGTCAGCGGTGCGCTCGTCCTCGACTCGGACCGGGCCAAGGAGCAAGCCGACGCCGGGAGGCCGGTCATCCTCGCGCGGCCGGTCACCAGCCCCGCCGACCTGCACGGGATGATCGCGGCGCAGGGCATCGTCACCGCCACCGGCGGCTCCACCAGCCACGCCGCCGTCGTCGCGCGGGCGCTCGGCACCACCTGCGTGGTCGGGGCGTCGGAGATCGTCGTGGACGAGTCCGCCCGCACGGTGCGCGTCGGCGACCGCACCCTGGCCGAGGGGGACGAGGTCTCGCTCGACGGGGCCTCCGGTGAGCTGTTCGCCGGTGGCTTCACGACCTCCACCCCGGCCGCGGCCACCGCCGCGCTCGGTGAGCTCCTCGGCCTCGCGGCCGGGGCGAGCGGGTGCGCGGTGCTGAGCCGCGTCACGCTGCCCGCCGACGTCGCCGCGGCGCGCGACGCCGGGGCGGCCGGCCTGGTCACCGCCGTCGACGACGTGCTCGCGGCCACCGGGCACCTCGACGGTCTCGTCGCGAGCCTGCTGGGCGACGGCGACGGCATCGACCGCATCGCCGACCTCGTCGCGCAGGAGTTCACCCCGATCCTGGAGGCGGCGGGCGACGGGGAGGTGGGCGTGCGGGCGATCGACCTCGTCGCCGACGAGGCCCGCGAGCTGCTGCAGCAGACCGCCGTGACGACCCGGCACCCGGAGCTGTCGGTGCCGCTGGGCCGCCCGGCCCTGATCGAGGCGCAGCTCTCCGGGCTGGCCAGGGCCCTGGCGGACTCCGGCGGGCGGGCGACGGTGCACCTCGCGGTACGCCACCTGTCCGACCCGGCGGAGGCCCGGGCGCTGCGCGCACTCGGCGAGGGCACGGGGATCGGCGTCGGCGCCTACCTGACCAGCCCGCGTGGAGCACTCGGTGCGGGTGCCATCGCCGAGGCGGGCGACGTCGTGTGGCTGGAGGTCCGGGCGGTCCAGGCCGCGATGTTCGGGCTGCCCGCCCGGCAGCTGCTCACGGCCGAACCGCTCGACGGGTACCTGGCCCGGGGAATGCTGTCGTGTGACCCGCGCACCACCGTCGACCCGTCGGTGCAGACGCTGCTCGCGCACGTCGCCGACGCGGCGGCGGCGGTGCCGGGGTGCCGGGTCGGGCTGCGCCTGTCCGGCGAGGTCTCCCAGGAGGCCGCCGGGCAGCTGCTCGGGCTGGGGTTCCGGCGCTTCGCGGTCGACGCCGCGGAGACTCGCCCGCTCGTACTGGCTCTGGGCCGGGCGGCGCTGGGGGTCTGAACCCACGTACGGAGGACGACCGACGCCCCGCTTCCCCGGCGGGGCGTCCGTCGGGTCGGTTCAGGCCAGCAGGCCCGCGCGCAGGCGGTCCAGGACCCCGTCGTCGATGCCGCGTGAGCGCGACCACCCCTGCGCCCCGCCGTGGAGCCGGTCGAGGCCGTCGAGGAAGCCGCGGATCGTGTGCTCGTGGGCCTGGTAGACCTCGGCGGGGACCGCCGCCATGTGGTCGCGGTAGCGGGGCCAGCCGCGGAACCGCTCGATCACGCGCGCCATGTTCTCCCCGGTGCGGAGGTAGTCGGCGACGATCTCCTCGTCGTCGACGCCCAGGAGCCGCAGCAGCATCGCGGTGACGAGCCCGGTCCGGTCCTTGCCCGCGGCGCAGTGCACCAGCACCGGGCGTCCGGCGAGCGCGCTCACGACCCGCACCACCGTGGCCAGCGGCGACGCCGGCGACCCGAGGTGCTCGAGGGAGAATTGCAGGCTCTGCTCGGCCGGGGGCAGGTCGGAAACGGGGAGGTCGCGCAGCGGGGCGTTGAGGTAGCTCACGGGCGTCGCCGCGAGCGGTCCCCGACCCTCCGTGACGGCCTCGGGACCGATCCGCAGGTCGACGATCAGCTCCAGGCCCAGCTCGTCGACGAGGTAGGAGACGTCTGCGGGGCTCAGCGCCTGGAGGGTGTCGCTGCGGAACAGGGCGCCCCGCCGGATCGCCCGGCCGTCCTGGGTCCGCAGGCCGCCGAGGTCGCGGAAGTTGAACGCGCCCTCGATGGCCCTGGCCCGTTCCTCAGCCACGTCGGCACACCCGTCGCACCGCGTCGAGGAGCTCCTCGGACGCGGCCGGCGCGGACATCCGCCCGGGTCGGGCCGAATCCGGTCGGGACGCGGCCGACGGAGCGGCGGCCGGGGAGTGACCGGCCGGGGAGTCGGACGCCGCCGACGACGCACCGGTCCGGCGGGCCCGGCGGACCGCAGCCGCGGCCCGGACCTGCGCGGCCGCCGTCCCGTCGCCGCCCGCCACCGCCGGTGCCGCCGCCGCTGATCGTGTCGCCACCGCCGGGGGCCCCGCGGGAACCGCGCACGCCCCCTCCGCCGGCCGCGACGCGGCGTCGCCCAGCAGGTGCGCCGCGATCTCCTGCGGCCACAGCGCCACGAACTCCGCGCCCGCCGCCGTCAGCTCCTCCACCGAGTGCATGCCCCAGGCGACGCCGACCACGCGGATACCGGCGGCCAGTGCGTCGCGGACGTCGCCCGCGGTGTCGGTGACCAGCACCGTGCTGGACGGGCCGGGGTCGAGCCGCCGACCGCCCTCGTCGTAGTCGGCCGCGCAGCGGCGGCCGAAGCCGCTGCCGGAGTCGGCGAGGAACGCCCCGATCGCGGCCCGCTTGTCGGGCGCCACGTCGCCGCCGAACACGTGCGCGAAGCAGAACGCGAGGTCGTTGGCCACCAGCACGCGCCGCAGCACCTGCATGGCGTTCGACGACATCACCGCGAGCGTGCACTCGCCCGCGAGCCGGCGCACGACGTCGGTGACCCCGGGGACCAGCGGCGGCGTGTACTCCTCCCGCAGCAGTTCCAGGAACGCCGCCTTCGCCTGCGCGGCGTGCTCGTCGTCGCGGCACAGCGTGCGGATCGACTCGAAGACGTTGCCGCGGAACAGGTCGAAGTACTGCTCGGGCCGGTCGATGCCCAGCTCGAACCGCTTGCTGATCCGCTCGAAGATCTCCCACGAGGCGATCCGGGTCTGGACCAGCGTGCCGTCCAGGTCGAAGATCACCGCGCGCACCGGGGGGAGCGGGGCGCTCACCGGGTCACCCCGTGCCGTGGACCCGGTGGTACGCCGCGCCCAGCTCGCCGAGCCCGATGAAGTCCATGCACTCGCCGTAGCCGGTCTGCCCGCCGCACGTCCAGCGCAGCAGCGCGTTGTGCCCGACGGTGCCGGGCCACGCCTGCCACGGGAAGGTGGTGAGCGCGGTGCCCTCCAGGTCCCAGGTGCGGTCGGAGGAGTCGGTGACCGAGACCTCGATGGCGTCGGGGTAGAAGCCCGCGCGGTGGGTCGTGCCGCCACCGGCCTTGAGCCCGTGCAGCTCGCCGTGGTCGAGCACGTAGCCGTGGGTCATCGTCAGGGGCGACGCCCCGTCCGGCCCGGCCCCGGTTCCGAAGTCGAACAGCGCGTGCACCGCGAAGTCCGTCGAGAAGTGCGCGTGCAGCCAGCTCAGGCGCGATGTCTGGCGCTCGGCCCGCACACCCCAGCTGTGGTCCATGGTGGACACGCAGTCGATCGGGGTGGTGGCACCGCGCAGGCGGATCTCGCCCTCGACGTGCCCGGTGAGGTCGAAGTGACCGGCGTAGGCGTGGCCCCAGGTGAGGTCCATGTCCTTGTCGGCGGCCATCGGGTCCTGCTCGGGGTCGTTGACGTCGTAGGGGACCGACAGTCCGGTGAAGCGGAAGTGCAGCTCGAGATCGGCGTCGGGGTCGGAGTAGTCGACGTCCCAGACCTTGTTGGGCTCGCTGCAGACCACCTTCAGCCCGTTGGCCAGCCGGTAGTCGAGCAGGTTCGACGGCTGCGGGACCACGAGGTGCTCCCAGGCGTCCCAGTAGTCGGCCGCCCACGGCATCGTCACGCGGCGGCTGTTGACCGACACCGTCGATCCGACGACCCCGATCGGCTCGCGGAACAGGCCGTACACGCCGATGTTCATCGGGGTGTCGGTGTCCTGGCCCGCGTAGAGGCCGAAGTAGTTGGTCTCGGCCCACAGCGGGTCGTCGCTGGTCGGGGCATGGAACTGCGCGTCCTCGGGACGGATCACCGATGAACCCTCCTCGCGTCGGTGCCCCGGACACGCCTGGTGCGCCTCCGGACCCGCCCAGAGTGTCCGGTCGGGTGGGAGCGATCCAGTGCGTACGCGGACAACGGCTCCGCGCGACCTTGTCCCGGCGGGATAGGGCCAGGTGTCGATCCGTCGACCTACTGTCCGGCCGTCGGCAGCTCGCCCCGTGATGCCACCGGCACCGACGGAGGTGACCGCCATGCAGTTGGCCAGAGTGCTGGGCCAGGTCGTCTCGACGGTCAAGCAGTCGGGACTCGACCGGTTCACGCTCCTCCTGCTCCAGGACTCCACCGGTGAGGGCCCGCAGGATGTCGACGGCCCCGTCTACGTGGCCGTCGACCTCGTCGGCGCCGGCGTCGGCGAGATCGTCCTGGTGGCCTCGGGCGGTGCGGCGCGGGTCGCCGCGGGAGCCGACGCTCCGACCGACCGGGCGGTGGTGGCCATCGCCGACACGGTGATCCGCGGCGGCTCGGTCACCTACCGCAACACCTGACGCACGACCGACCACGACACACGACTCACACGGAGGACCGCATGGCGACACCGACCGGTGGCACCGGAGCTCCCGCGATGCGCGGAGCGCTCGGGCTGATCGAGACGAAGGGCCTGGTCGGCGCGATCGAGGCGGCCGACGCGATGGTGAAGTCGGCCAACGTGCAGATCGTCGGGCACCGCGAGATCGGTGGCGGTCTCGTCACGGTGATGGTGCGCGGCGACGTCGGCGCGGTGAAGGCCGCGACCGACGCGGGCGCCGTCGCGGCGGCGAAGGCCGGCGAGGTCGTCTCCGTCCACGTGATCCCGCGCCCGCACGACGAGACCGAGGGCATCCTCGCGATCCTCACGCGCCCGAAGGCCTGACGGCCGGTTCCGTCCCGTCCCCGACCGACCGACCGACCGACCGAGTCTTCGAGGTGTAGGAGATGACCGCATCCCTGGATGCCGACCTGACCGGTCTGGCCGACGTGCGGGCGAAGGCCCGCGCGGCCCGTCGGGCGTTCGACGAGCTCGAGGGCGCCGACCAGGCGACCCTGGACCACATCGTCCGCGCGATGGCGCTGGCCGGCACGAAGGCCGCCGAGGAGCTCGCACGCCTCGCCGTCGACGAGACCGGTTACGGCCTGTACGAGCACAAGATCTACAAGAACCGCTACAACACCGGCTTCGTCGCGAAGTGGATGCTGGAGCGGCGGGCCGTCGGTGTGCTGTGGGTCGACGAGCAGTCCCGCGTCACGGCCGTCGGCACCCCGATGGGCGTGATCGCGGGGATCATCCCGGTCACCAACCCGACGTCCACCACGCTGTTCAAGAGCCTCGCGGCGGTGAAGTCGGGCAACGCGATCGTGCACGCGCCGCACCCGCGCGCCGCGAGGTGCACACTGCGGACGGCGGAGATCATGGCCGAGGCCGCGGTCGCCGCCGGCGCCCCTGAGGGCCTGATCTCGTGCATCGAGAACCCGACGCTCCCGGCCACGCAGGAGCTCATGCGCCGCCCGGAGATCGCGCTGGTGCTGGCGACCGGCGGGCCCGGGATGGTGCGGGCCGCGTACTCCAGCGGCAAGCCGACGATCGCCGTCGGCGCGGGCAACGTCCCGGCCTACGTCGGCGTCAGCGTCCCGGACGCGGCCGAGGCCGCCGAAATGATCATCACCTCGAAGTCGTTCGACAACGGCACGGCGTGCGTCGCGGAGCAGTCGGTCGTCGTCGCCGAGGCGGTCGCAGCGGCGTTCCTCACCGCGTTCGCCGAGCGCGGCGCGTTCTGGCTCAACGCGCCCCAGCAGGAGCGCCTGATCCGGGTGCTGTTCGACGACCGCGGCGCGCTGCGACCGGCCGCGGTCGGCCAGACCGCGGTGAAGCTGGCCGAGCTCGCCGGCTTCGCGGTGCCCACGACCACCCGGGTGCTGGCCGCCGAGCTGGACTCGGTGGGCGTCGACACCCCGCTGTCGCGGGAGATCCTCGGGCCGGTGCTGTCGGTCTACCGGGTCCGCGACGCCGCGCAGGGCTGGACGCGGTGCCGGGAGATCCTCGCCCTCGACGGCGAGGGGCACACCTGCGCGGTGCACGCGGCCGATCCCGCGGAGATCGCCCCGTTCGGGACACTCCCCGCCGGTCGCATCGTGATCAACACCCCGGCGCTGTTCGGCGGGATGGGGTACTCGACCGACGTCGACCCGTCCTTCCAGCTCGGCACCGGCACCTGGAGCGGCTCGATCTGCTCCGACAACGTCACCCCGCTGCACCTGATCAACATCAAGCGCATCGCCCACGAGGTGCGGCCGTGGCGGACCGTGTACGACCCGGTGGAGCTGTGAGCGGGGAAGACCCGCGGCAGCTGCTCGAGACGGCGTCCGGGATGGTCGGCGCGACCCCGGACGGGCCCCCGGCCGGTCCGCTTCGGGTGGGCGTCGACCTGGGCACGGCCAGCTGTGTGCTGGTCGTGCTGGACGCCGACGACCGGCCGGTCTGGGTCGACAGCCACCCCTCCGCGGCCCTGCGCGACGGGGTGGTCGTCGACGTCGCACGGGCGACCGCCACGGTGCGGCTGCTGAGGAACCGGGCGGAGGAGGCACTCGGCGTCGTACTCACGTCGGTGGCCACCGCGTACCCGCCGTGCATCCCCGTGAAGGACGCGCGCGCGTGCACCTACGTGTGCGAGTCGGCCGGCTTCACCGACGTCGTGCTCGTCGACGAGGTCACCGCGGCGCAGCGGACACTGAAGGTCGTCGACGGTGTCGTCGTCGACGTCGGTGGCGGCTCGACCGGCGTCGGGGTGTTCCGCAGCGGGCGGCTCGACGCCCTCGACGACCGCGCGGGCGGCGGACACCACCTCGACCTGGTGCTGGCGGGGGCCCTCGGGCTGTCCGTCGAGGACGCCGAGGTGCACAAGCGCGCACACCAGCGGGAGTCACTGCCCGTCCTCGTCCCCGGGCTGCAGCGCATCGCCGAGTCGGTGCGGGCCATGACCCGCGACGCCGAGGAGCTGCCGCTGCACCTCGCGGGTGGGGCCCTGATGATCACCGGCGCGGGAGACGTGCTGGCCGAGTACCTGGAGCGCACCGTCGTGTCCTATCCGCACGCCCTGCTCATCACCCCGATCGGCATCGCGAGGTCCGCGGCATGAGCAGCCCCCGCCCGACCCCCACCCTGCGCACCTACGCCTTCGTCGACCGCATGCAGCCGCAGTGCGCGGCGCACATCGCGGCGACCAGCCCCGGCGACGTCCCGCTGGCCGGGATGGCGGAGCTCTACATCGAGATGGCCCCCGGCAACGAGGTGTTCCGGGCCGCCGACATCGCCCTCAAGGCCGCGGGTGTGCGCCCGGCGCTGCAGATCATCGAGCGCGAGTTCGGCCTGTTGGAGATCCACTCCGAGCAGCAGGCCGAGGTGCTCGCGTCCGGCCAGGCCGTGCTCGACGAGATGGGCCTCACCGAGGCCGACCGGATCAAGCCGGTGATCCACTCGACCCAGTTCATCACGAACGTCCACGCCTACCAGGCGCAGCTGCTCAACAAGTGGCGCAAGGGTTCGATGATGATGCCGGGCCAGAGCCTGTTCGTGATGGAGGTGGCCCCGGCCGCCTACATCGCCGTCGCGGCCAACGAGGCCGAGAAGGCCGCCAACATCACGGTGATCGAGCTGCGCGCCGTCGGCCGGTTCGGGCGCATGTTCCTCTCCGGTACGGAGAGCGAGGTGCAGACCGCCCGCGACGCCGCCGTCGCCGCGCTGGAGGGGATGCACGGCCGGGAGGACAAGAAGTGACGGTCTTCGGCGCCTCCGACGTCGACGAGGCGGCGCGGCGCGGCATCCTGGCGGTCGGGGCCCGCGACATCGTGACCCCGCTGGCCCGCGAGCGGGCCCGGGAGCTGGGCGTCGAGATCGTCCTCGCCACCCCGGGCACCGCCGCCGCGGTGGCGGGGGACCGCAGGTATCCGTCGTCGTCGGTGCCGCAGCCGGGTCGCGGCGCCGGGTCGCCCGGGACCCCGTCGTCCGCCACCTCCGCCGCGGTGCGGCCCCCGGCTGCGGGGCGGCCCATGCCGTCGCCCGCCGGTGCCGCAGCGAGCCGGGCCGCGGTGGGGCACCGCGCCGAGGTGGCCCCGCCGCCCGTCCGCCCGCCGTCGGGCGCGCTGTACCGCCGTGGCGCACCGCTGCCGCCCGAGGTCCGCCCCGCCGGCACCGGGCCCGGCCGGCCCGGCGGCCCGGGGCACCGCGCCGGTGGACGGGTCGTCGTCGTCGGCGCGGGGAACGTCGGGACGATCATCGGGATGCGCCTGGCCGACGCCGACGTGTTCGACGAGGTCGTACTGGTCGACGTCGACGAGGGCCGCGCCGCGGGCATCGCGCTGGACCTCACGCACACCGCGGCGCTGAGCGGGTTCGCCACGCGCGTGCGCGGGGCCGGCACGGTCGAGGCGGCGGGGGCCGCCGACTACGTGGTCATCACCGCGGGGAAGGCCCGGCAGCCGGGGATGAGCCGGTCGGACCTGATCAGTTCGAACGCCGCGATCGTCGGCGACGTCGCCGCACGGGTCGCGGACACCTCGCCGCGTGCGGTGGTCGTCGTGGTCACCAACCCGCTCGACGAGATGACCCAGCACGCCTGGCGGGCGTCGGGCTTCCCCCCGGAGCGCGTGCTCGGCATGGCCGGGGTGCTCGACACCGCGCGCTTCCGGGCACTGGCCTCCCTGGGCGGCACCACCCGCGCCGACCGGATCGAGGGCTGGGCGCTCGGCAGCCACGGCGAGGAGATGGTCATCCCGCTGTCGCAGGCCAGCGCCGACGGACGGCCGCTGGGCCCGGAGGTCGACGCCGTCGTCGACCGGGCCCGCGGGTCGGGGGCCGAGGTCGTAGGGCTGCTGAGGACGGGCAGTGCGTTCCTGGCGCCGGGGACGTCGGCGGCGCGGATGGTGCTGGCCATGGCCGCCGACAGCGGCGAGGTCATGCCCGCCGCGGTGCTGGCCGACGGCAGCTACGGCATCCGCGACGTCTACGTCGGCCTGCCGGTGCGCCTGGGACGCGGCGGGGTCCGCGAGATCGTCGAGCTGGACCTGCGCCCCGACGAGCTCGCCGCGCTGCGCGCCGCCGCCGACCGGATCCGCGAGCGCGTCGGAGCACTGGCGGTCCCGGGATGAGGGCGGTCGTGTTCGGCGGCGACGGCCGGGTGAGCGTGGAGTCGGTCACCGACGCCGCGGTCGCCGACCCCACCGACGCCGTCGTGCGGGTCCGCCGCGCCGCGGTCTGCGGCACCGACCTGCACATCGTCTCCCACGCCGAGCACGTGCCGCGGGGCACGGTCCTCGGGCACGAGTTCGCCGGGGAGGTCGTCGAGGTCGGGCCCGCGGTGGTGGGCCACCGCGTCGGCGACCGGGTGGTCGGGGCCGACTTCACCGCCTGCGGCACCTGCTGGTGGTGCCGCCGCGGTGACCACTGGGAGTGCGGGCAGCGCCGGTTCTTCGGCACCGGAGCCGCGTTCGGTCCGGCGCTGGCCGGGTCCCAGGCCGAGCTGGTGCGGGTCCCGTTCGCCGACACCGTCCTGTGTGCGGTGCCCGACGACGTCGCGCTGGACGCCGCGGTGTTCCTGGGCGACACCCTCGCCACCGGCTACGCGGCCGTGCAGCGCTGCGGCCTGCGTCCGGGCGACACGGTCGCGGTACTGGGCGGCGGACCGGTCGGGCAGCTCACGAGCCTCGCCGCGCAGGCCTGCGGGGCGGGGGTCGTGGTGGTGAGCGAGCCGGTCGAGCAGCGGCGGGCGCTGGCCGCGGGCGAGGGCGCACTGGGCACCGATCCCGACGGGGCGCGCGCCCTCGTGGACGAGGTCACCGACGGCCGCGGGGCCGACGCGGTGATCGACGCCATCGGCGGTCCGCGCGGGCTCGAGTCCGCGTTCGGGCTCGTCCGTCGGCGGGGGACGATCGTCTCGGTGGGGGTGCACGCGGACCCGACCTGGCCGTTGCCGGTCGCCAGGGCGTTCGCCGACGAGCTGACGCTGCGGTTCGCCATCGGCGACCTCATGCGCGACGGCGACGCGCTGCTCGCCCTCGTGCGCTCCGGGGCGGTCGATCCGACCGTCGTCGCGTCCGAGACGGTTGACATCGACGGCGTTCCGGACGCGTATCGGCGCATGGCGCAGCGACGTACGCTCAAGTCGCTGATCGCGTTCTGAGCGGCGGAGGCACCGATGACCCTGTCCGAGCTGGATCTGCGGGCCCAGCGCGACAGCCTCGCCGACCTGCTGCAGACCCTGCCCGCCGACGTCGGCGAGGCCGCCGGTGACCTCGCCGGACGCGCCTCGCTGCTCTCCGGCACGCCCGTCACGGTCGCGGCATGGACGGGGGAGCGCTGGACCGCCCTCGCGGGGCCCGGCACCGGTGTCGCGGGCCTGCCCCAGACCGGTGTGACGAACGGGAGCTGCCGGTCCCGTCAAGGGGTGATCGCCGCCGACGGCGGATCGGTCGCCGTCTGCTGGGACCCCTCGGCCCGGTGGGAGCCCGAGTGGACGAGCCTCCTGCGGCAGGCGTGCGCGTGGCTGTCGCTGCTGCTACGGCAGCAGACCACCACCCGGGAGATCGACGCGGCGGGGGCGGAGGCCGGGGTCATCCGGGACGTCGTCCGCCAGCTGCTGTCCGTGCGCGACGTCGACCGCCTGCTGCTGTCGGTGGCCGAACGCACCATGGGCCTGCTCGACGCCGACATCTGCGGGGTGATGCTGCGCGAGGGCGACGTGGTCCGGATGCGCTCGTGCGTGGGCAACCGCGTCGCGGAGACCGCGCGTCTGCGGATGCACCGCGGCCAGGGCGTCGCGGGGCTGGTGTTCCTGACCGGTGAGCCGGCGAAGGTCGACTCCTACCTCGACGACGAGACGATCAGCCACGACTTCATGTCGCTGGCCGAGCGCGAGGAGACGCGGTCCGCGCTGGCCGTGCCGCTGCGGCTGCAGGGCGAGTTCATCGGCGTCCTCGAGGTGTGGCGGCGGCGCCGGTCGATCTTCACCGAGCACGACATCCGCCGGATGGTCACCCTGGCCGACTTCGCCACGATCGCGATCGACAACGCGCGGCTGCACGACGAGCAGGCCGCGTCCACCGCGGAGACCGAGCGTGCCCGCGACGCGCTGCAGCACCAGGTCGCCGTGCTTGACCATTCCTCCCGGCTGCAGCAGACGCTGCTGACCACCGTCATCGAGGGCGGCGGGCTACCCGCGATCGCCCGCACCGTCGCCGTCGAGCTCGACTGTGAGGTCGGCGTCTACGGCCCGGACGGCGCGATGATCGCCTCGCACACCGGGTCGCAGGTCGTCGGATCGCTGCCCGGGCGGCTGCCGGAGTCGGCGGCCACCCGGCGCGCGGTCCCGCGGGAGCCGACCCACTGGATCCGGCCCGTCTACGCCGACGGCGACCAGGTCGGCCGGGTGCTGCTGGTCCAGGGGCGCCAGTCCTCGGAACTGATGGAGGCCGTCGCCGGGCAGGTCGCGATGGCGTGCTCGCTGGCCCTGCTGCGCCAGCGCGCGGCGAGCCGGGCCCGGTCCGAGGCGATCGAGCAGGTCCTGTGGGACCTCCTGCAGGGGCCGGTCGAGCACCGCGTCGCCGCCCGCACCCGCGCGCAGCAGCTGGGCGTCACCCTGACCGGCGCCCTGCGCGTCGTGCATGGGCAGATCGACAACGTCGAGGACCTCGCCGCGCAGGAGGGCTGGGACACCTCGCAGACCGACCGGGTCCGTCGCGACGTGCTGCGCACGGTCCGGTCCCTCGACGACGGCCGCGGGCTGACGCTCGCGAGCCTGCGCGGGGACCTGCTCGTCGCGATCGCCGCCGACATCGACCCGGCCGCGGCGAAGGACCTCGTCGCGGCCGTCTCGGCCGCGGTCCACCGCGACCAGCCCGGGCTGCGGGTCACCTGGGGGGTCAGCCGCGAGCACGACGACGCCATCGAGCTCCCCAGCGCCCTGAACGAGGCCCGCACCGCGCTGTCGGCCGCCCGGCGGCTCGGCGGGCACACCGCGTTCCTCTACGAGGAGCTCGGCATCGTGCGCCTGCTGCTCGGCACCGGTGACGACCCGGACCTGCAGACCTTCATCGACGACGTGACCGGGCCCCTCGTCGCCTACGACCGCGACAACGACGGGGCACTGGTCCGGTCCCTGCGGGTCTTCTTCGAGTCCGACTGCTCGCAGCGCGTCGCGGCGGAGCGGCTGTTCATCCACCACAAGACCCTGCGCTACCGCCTCGAGCGGATCCGTCAGCTCACCGGCCTCGACCTGAGCCGCCACGAGGACCGCATGCGGGCCGACTTCGCGCTGCGCCTGCTCCAGATCAACCGGACCGCCACCGAGGAGACCGGCTGACGGCCCGGAGGGTCACGCGGTCGGGGTGATCGCCTGAGCGAGCACGCCCTCGGTCTCGTCGTGCGGGCGAGCGATGACGTGGCTGGTGTACAGCTCGCCCACCCGCAGCGCGGCGGCCCTGCCCGCGGCGACCGCCGCCGTGACGGCCCCGACGTCGCCGCGCACCACGATGGAGACCTGGCCGTTGCGCATGGTGCGATAGCCCTCGATCACGACGTTCGCGGACTTGACCATCGCGTCGGCCGCCTCGATGGCCCCGACCAGGCCCTTGGTCTCGACGAATCCCACTGCACCTGCCACGGCGGTCTCCTCCTCCGGGTGGCGTCCGGCGCGCCCTCGCTCTCCCGAGGGCTCGACGCTAACCCGTCGGGCGGCGCCGGGAGCTGTCCGCGCAGGACAACGGGCTGCCCCGGTGTTGTCCGCCGGGGGAGGGTCAGGTGGCCGCGATGAGCGCCTGCTGGACGACCTCGGTGAGCGCCGGGTGGATCCAGTACGGCCGGTCGACGAGCGTGCGGGCGGGGATGGCGAGGGTGACGGCGAGGACGAGGGGCTGGATGAGGGTGGGGGCCTGCGGTCCCATGACGTGTGCGCCGAGGATCGTGCCGGTGTCGGGGTCGGTGAGGACCTTGCAGAACCCGGTGTCGTCCTCCATCGCCCAGCCGTAGGCGGTGTCGCCGAAGCGGGTGGTCCCGACCCGGTAGGGCGTGCCCGCCTCGCGCAGCTCCTGCTCGGTGGCCCCGACCTGGGCGATCTGCGGGTCGGTGAACACCGCGGACGGGACGGTGTCGTGGTCGGCGGACCGCAGGTCGTCGGGGTGGAGCAGGTTGTGCCGCACGACGTCGGCCTCCCGGTTGGCGACGTGCTTGAGCGGGACCGGGGAGCAGACGTCGCCGAGCGCCCACACGCCCTCGGCGGTGGTGCGCTGGTGCTCGTCGACGAGCACGAGTCCCTTCTCGTCGACCTCCACGCCGCCTTCGGCGAGGTCCATCAGGTCGCCGTTGGGGATGCGGCCCACGGCGACGAGCAGCGTGTCGGCCTCGACGGTCGACCCGTCGTCCAGCGTCAGCCGCAGCGCCCCCGGCGACCCCGACACCCCGGTGAGCTCGCGGCCCAGGTGCAGCTCGTAGCGCTTCGCGGCGAGTGCGGTGAACTCCTCCGCGACGGTCTCGTCCTGTGGGCCCAGCAGGGTCCCGCCCTGCTCGATGATCACGATCTCGGACCCGGCGACCGCGAACACGTGCGCGAACTCGGCGGCGATGTAGCCGCCGCCCAGCACCGCGAGCCGGCCGGGGACCCCGTCCCGGCGCATGATGGTGTCGGAGGTCTCGTAGGGCAGCCCGGACTCGGCGACGGGCGGCGGGACCAGCGGCCTGCTGCCGGAGGCGAGCACGATCCGGTCGGCGGTGACCGTGGTGCCGTCGACGTCGAGGGTCCGCGGTCCGGTGAACCGGGCGTGGCCGGTGTGCACCGTGATCCACGAGGTGTCGCGGCGGCCGTCGCGACCCTCCCGCGCGATCGGGTCGACCCGTCCGAGGACGCGGTCGCGGACGTCGGTCCAGCGCATCCCGCCCAGCTCGGCGTCGACGCCGAACCGGCCCGCGCGCTCGACGGTGTCGACCACCTCGGCGGTGTAAGCGAGCATCTTCGTCGGGATGCAGCCGACGTTGAGGCAGGTCCCGCCGAAGCGCTCCTCGCGCTCGACGATCGCGACGTCGAGGTCGGCGAAGGAGTCGTCGATCACGGTGTTGCCCGAGCCGGTGCCGACGACGACGAGCTGGTGGTGGACGGACGGCATCGCGGACTCCTCCGGGGGCGCGGACCCCGTGGTCGACGTCCGTGCCCGGTACCTACCCGCGGGGTGCCTCCCGCAACCCGTTCCCACCAGTTGCCGCTCGGGCACCCCGACCCTACGGTGAGGGTCCGAGCGCGACAGCTGCTCGGCTTTATGCCCCGGACCCGGTGTATCGCGTCGACCGCGACAGCCCGAGGTGCGGGGTTTTCTCGTGGGTGGGTGCGGCAGCCCGGCGGGCGCCGCACGATCCGCGTCCCCGGGTGGTCCGGCGGCGGCCCGATCGACCCCACCGGCCGGCTGCGGCCCGCGCGACCCGGTGCGCCGGGGCTGTCGACCCGGCCCGGCGCACCGACCCGCGGGACGTTCGTCCCGCCCGTGACCGTCATCCCGACCGGAGGCCCGATGACCGCGACGCTCAGCCCCACCTCCGTCCGCCCCGCAGGGGCCGACCGAGTGCCCGACCGCCCCGCCCGCGTGCCGCGGGCGGAGGTGACGGACATGACCCGCTCCCTGGACTTCTACCTCCGGCTGGGGTGCGACGTCGTGCGCGCGGCCGACGGGTGGGTCCTGCTGCGCTGCCAGGCCGTCACGTTCGTGCTGGTCCAGGCCGGACGGCGGACGCCGTCCGGCGAGCCCGTGGCGGAGGACCCCTGGATCCGGCTCGGTGCCCGGGACGTGCGGGCCCTGCGCCGCCGGCTGCTCGGCGAGGGCGTGCCCGTCCCGGGGTGCACCCCGACCGGGCGGATCGTCGTCCGGGACCCCGACCGGCGGGCCGTCGCGATCGAGCCGGTCCCCTGAGGGCCGGACCCGAGGGCCCGTGCGGTCAGCGGGCGCCCTGCCCCGCGTCGACGCGCAGGACGTGACCGGTGATCTGGTCGGCGTTGTCGGAGGCGAGGAACAGCACGGCGTCGGTGATGTTCTGCATCTCCGTGCGCCACTTGGGCCCGGGCATGTTGCCGGCGGCGGAGAACATCTCATAGGCGTCGTCGGCGGTCATGCCGACCTCGCCGGCCAGCCCCAGCACCATCCCCGACCCCTGGCCGTCGCCGGGGCGGATCGTGGCCGGGGCGACGCAGTTGACGTTGATGTCGAACTCCGCGAGCTCGAACGCCCACGCCGACGTCAGGCCCTGGATGGCGTGCTTGGCCGCGACGTAGTGCGAGAGCTGGGCGTGGCCCGACCCCGTCACGCCCGAGGAGATGTTGACGATCTTCCCGGACCGCCGCTCGATCATGTTCGGGACGACGAACTTCGCCACGTACATGTGCCCCTTGACGATCGTGTCGAACACCGCGTCCAGCACGTGGCTGCGCATGCCCTGGATCGAGTCCAGCGCGGCGACGCCCGCGTTGCAGACGAGCACGTCGATGCGGCCGTCGAAGAAGTCCAGCGCCTTCGCGACGGAGGACTCGACCTGGCTCTCGTCACGGAGGTCGCACGGCAGCGGGATGACGCGCCGGTCCAGGTCCTCGATGGCCGCGACGGTCGCGTCCAGCATCCCGGCGGTGGCCAGCGGGTAGATGTCGGCGATCGGCTCGGTGATGTCGAGTGCGGCGATGTCGGCCCCCGCGTCGGCGAACGCCTTGGCGTGGCTGAAGCCCTGCCCCTTCGCCGCCCCGGTGATCAGGACGTTCTTCCCCTCGAGCCCGCGGAGCACGGCGGCCACGTCAGACCTTCCCTTCGGCGTGTGCGGTGGCGGCGGTGCCGGCTCCGCCGTGGGCGGCGGCCCACCGCACGGAGTCGACGATCATGTCGTAGCCCGTGCAGCGGCAGAGGTTCCCCTCGATGCCGTCGCGGATGGCGTCGTCGTCGGGGTCGGGCTGCTCCAGCAGGAGTCCCGTGGCGGACATGACCATCCCCGGCGTGCAGTAGCCGCACTGCAACCCGTGGCACGCCTGGAAGCCCTGCTGCACGGGCGACATCTCGCCGTGCTCGTCGAGGCCCTCGACGGTGAGCACGTCGGTTCCGTCGGCGGTGACGGTGAAGACCGTGCAGGACTTCACCGTCCGCCCGTCGAGCAGCACGGTGCACGCGCCGCAGTTGGAGGTGTCGCACCCGACGTGGGTGCCGGTCAGCCCGCGCGTCTCGCGCAGGTAGTGCACGAGGAGCTGGCGGGCCTCGACCTCGTCCTCGCCCGCCGTGCCGTTGACGGTGATCCGGACCTTGTGGTGGGACATGGGGGGGCTCAGCTCCCGTTCTCGTGCGCCGCGAGCGCGGCGTTCAGGACCCGCCAGACCTTCTGCGGGGTGCAGGGCATGTCGATCGTGCGGACGCCGAGGTGGCCCATCGCGTCGACGACGGCGTTCACGACGGCCTGCGGCGCCGCGGTGGCCCCGGACTCGCCGAGGCCCTTCGCGCCGAGCGGGTTGAAGCTGGTGGGCGTGACCAGGTGGTCGGTCTCGTACCGCGGGAGGTCCTTCGCCGACGGGACCGTGTAGTCGACGAGGGTGCCCGCGCCGGGCTGCCCGTTCTCGGCGTAGGTGACCTCCTCGATCAGCGCCTGCGCGATGCCCTGCGCGACACCCCCGTGGATCTGCCCCTTCGCCATCAGCGGGTTGATCACGACGCCGCAGTCGTCGACCGCGACGTAGCGCCTGATGAGGACCTTGCCGGTGTCGCGGTCGATCTCCACCACGCAGCAGTGCGCGCCCGAGGGGTAGGACAGGTTGGTCGGTTCGTGGAACGCTGTCTCGTCGAGGCCGAGGTCGAAGCCGTCGGGCAGCAGGTGCGGCTTGAACGCGCGCACCGCGACCTCGGCCATGTCGACGCCCTGGTCGGGCGCGCCGCGCACGGAGAACCGGCCGTCGGCGAGCTCGATGTCGGACTCGTCGGCCTCCAGCATGTGCGCCGCGATGCGGATCGCCTTGTCGCGGACCTTGTTGGCCGCCTTGAACACCGCCGAGCCGCCGACGGGGACGCCGCGGCTGCCCATCGTGCCGATGCCCTCCTGCACGGTGGCGGTGTCGCCATGGATCAGCGTGATCCGCTCGAACGGTACCGAGAGCTGGTCGGCCACGATCTGCGCGAACGCGGTCTGGTGGCCCTGCCCGTGCGGGCTGGTGCCGACCTTGATCACCGCCGACCCGTCGACGTTGAGCCGCACGTTGGCCGACTCCCACCCGCCGACGTAGCCGAACTGCTCGAACAGCGGCGTCGGGCCGAAGCCGCCCATCTCGACGAACGTGGAGAAGCCGATGCCCAGCAGCGGGGCGGTCGGGTCCTCGCGGCGGGCCGCCTGCTCCGTGCGGAGCGCCTCGTAGTCGACGTGCTCGAGGAGCTTGTCGAGCGCGCCGGGGAAGTCCGCCTCGTCGTAGACGATGCCCTCGAACTGCGTGGCGTAGGGCATCTCGCCGGGCTGGACGAAGTTGCGGCGGCGCACGTCGAGGGGATCGATGCCGAGCTCGGCGGCGACGTGGTCGACGACCCGCTCGATCATGTACGAGGCCTCGGGGCGGCCGGCGCCGCGGTAGGAGCCGACCGGCGTGGTGTTGGTGACGACGGACCGGAAGCTCGGCGCGATCGTCGGGATCTTGTAGCAGCCGCCGGACATGAACGAGGTGAGCGTGGGCAGGCCGATACCGGTGGAGTCCGGCCAGCCGCCGCAGTCCTGGGTGATGCGCACGCGCAGGGCGAGCAGGTGCCCCTCGTCGTCGAAGCCGACCTCGACGTCGTGTTCCTGGGCCCGCCCGTGGACCATCGACGTCATGTTCTCGCTGCGCGTCTCCACGTACTTCACGGGGCGGCGCAGGCGGCGGGAGAGCTCCGCGGTGAGCAGGAACTCCGGGTAGAACGAGGCCTTCGCGCCGAACCCGCCGCCGACGTCGGGCGCGACGAACCGCACCTCCTGCTGGGACAGGCCGAACATCTGCGCGATCTCGTTGCGCATGTGGTGCGGGGTCTGGCTGGTGGCCCAGATCGTCAGTCCCGAGGACTGCCAGTCGGCCAGGCAGACGGTCGGCTCCATCGGCACCGCGGCGCAGCGCTGGTTGACCAGCGCGATCGCGAGCCGGTGCGGGGCCGCGGCCAGCTCTGCCTCCGCGTCGGTGGCCGAGAGCTGCTGCTCCAGCACCACGTTCGACGGCAGGCCGTCCATGATCGGTGTCGCGCCCTCGGCCGTGGCCGCGGCGATCGAGGCCATGACGGGCAGGTCCTCGTACTCCACCAGGACGGCCTCGGCGGCGTCGGCGGCGAGGTAGCGGTCGGTGGCCACGACGACGGCGACGGGCTCGCCGACGAAGTGGACCGTGTCCTTCGCCAGGCACGGCCGCTGCATGCCGGGGACGGAGCGCGACGCGGGCAGGCCCTCGAGGTCGGCGTTCGTCCACACCCCGAGCACACCGGGGAGCCGGGCGGCCCCGGTCGTGTCGATCGACAGGATCCGGGCGTGGGCGGTGTAGCTGCGCACGAACACCATGTGCACGGTGCCGGAGAGCCGGATGTCGTCGACGAACGTGCCGCGTCCGGTGAGCAGTGCGGGGTCCTCCTTGCGGACCACCGATGCGCCGACCATGGATCCCATGCCGCGGACCTCCTCGTCTCCACCACCGTGTGTCGACGGTCACCGAAAGTCGACGTTAGGAACCTAACGTCGCTCGACGGGGAGGGCAAGGTTCACCGTGGGCGGTCGGTCGACCACCGGCTGCTGCGCACCAGCGGCAGGACGCGGGGCGGGATGCGCTGGGTCAGGGCCATCTGGGAGCGCGTCCGCGTCACCCCGGGGATCTCGATCAGCCGCTGGATCACCCGCTCCAGCTCGGCGGTGTCCCGGGCGACGACGCGGCAGAGCAGGTCGCCGTCCCCGGTGATGGTGTGCGCCTCGATCACCTCGGGGATCGCGGTGAGGTCCTCGACCACGGGGTCGAGCCGGCCCTGCGCGAGGTCGAGGTGCACGAAGGCGAGCATCGCGTAGCCGAAGGCGCGCGGCGACACCTGCGGCGCGAGCCCGGAGACCACCCCGGACTCCTGCAGGCGCAGGAACCGGGCGGCGACGGTGCCGCGGGCGACGCCGAGGGTGCGGGCGTGCTCGCGCAGGCCCGCGCGCGGCCGTTCCAGCAGCAGCACCAGCAGGGATCGGTCGAGCTCGTCGAGGCGCATGGTCCGTTGGCCCTCTCGTGGTCGGTTCCGGCGCACACGACCGGGCCGATGGCCCGGTGCGGCGATATCCAGTCTGGACGGATGTCCACCCGGTTCCTAGCGTCCGGGCCGTCCCCACCCGAGGAGCCCCCCCCATGACGATCGTCGACAACCGACCGCAGGCCCCGTTCTCGCCGGCCGACCGGTACGACGCGCCGCAGACGTACCTGACGGGGGTCCAGGCGCTCGTGCGGCTGGTGCTGGAGCAGCAGCGCCACGACCGCGCCCGCGGGCTGGACACCCGCACGTTCGTCTCGGGGTACGAGGGGTCGCCGCTGGCCGGGCTGGACCTGGAGCTGGGCCGCCGCCGCGCGCTGCTCGACGAGCACGGTGTCGTGTTCACCCCGGGCCTGAACGAGGAGGCCGCCGCGATGGCGGTGCAGGGCACCCAGCTCGCGGCCGTCTCGGGCGGGCCCCTGCACCCTCAGCTGCGCCACGACGGCGTCGCCGGGCTCTGGTACGGCAAGGCGCCGGGCCTGGACCGCGCCTGCGACGCGATCCGCCACGCCAACCTGATGGGCACCCACCGCACCGGCGGCGTGCTCGCCGCCGTGGGCGACGATCCCGGCGCCAAGTCCTCCAGCGTGCCGTGCGCGTCCGAGTTCGCGCTCGCCGACCTCGCGATCCCGACGCTCTACCCGGCCGACCCGGGCGAGGTCGTCGCGCTCGGGCTGCACGGCATCGCGCTGTCGCGGGCGAGCGGCCTGTGGGCCGGGCTGAAGATGGCCACGGCCGTGGCCGACGGGTCGGCGACCGCGCGGTTCGAGCCGGACTTCCGGCCCGTCGTGCCCGAGCTGGAGCTCGACGGCCGCCCGTGGAGGCACACCGTCACCGGGCACCTGCTGCAGCCCGTCCTCGGCACGCTGGAGCGCGACCTGCACCGCGGCCGCCTGGAGCTGGCCCGCCGCTACGCCGCGCTGAACCGGCTGAACACGATCCCGGTGCGCACCGCCGACGACCGGATCGGGATCGTCGCCGCCGGCAAGACCTGGCTCGACCTGCGCCAGGCGCTCACCGCGCTCGGACTCGACGACACCGAGCTGCGCCGCCGCGGCGTCCGGCTGCTCAAGCTGGGCATGGTGTGGCCGCTGGAGCCCGGCATCGTCGAGGAGTTCGCCTCCGGGCTGCGCGAGATCGTGGTGGTCGAGGAGAAGCGCGCGTTCGTCGAATCCGGCGTCAAGGACCTGCTCTACGGACGGCCCGGCGCCCCCGCGGTGCACGGCAAGCGCGCCCCGGACGGCGCGGTGCTGCTGGCCGAGCACGGCGAGCTGGAACCCGACGCGATCGCGATCGCGCTGGCCTCGCGGCTGGCCGACCTGCCGTCCGTCGTCGCCTGGAACGACGCCCGGCGCGCACGCCGCCGCGGCCCGATCACCCTGCCGATCACCACGCGCACCCCGTACTTCTGCTCCGGCTGCCCGCACAACTCGTCGACGAAGCCCGCTTCGGAGGACTCGCTGGTCGGGGGCGGGATCGGCTGCCACGCGATGGTGCTGCTGATGGAGCCGGGCCAGGTCGGCGAGGTCACCGGGCTGACGCAGATGGGTGGCGAGGGCACCCAGTGGATCGGGATGGCGCCGTTCGTGCGGGCCCGGCACCTCGTGCAGAACCTCGGCGACGGCACGTTCCACCACTCCGGGTCGTTGGCCGTCCGGGCCGCGGTGGCCTCGGGCGTCGACATCACCTACAAGCTGCTGCACAACGGCACGGTCGCGATGACCGGCGGCCAGGACGCCGTCGGCGCGCTGTCGGTGCCCGCGATCACGCGGCTGCTGGCGGCGGAGGGTGTGGCGCGCACGATCGTCACCACCGACGAGCCCCGCCGCTACCGGGGCGTCCGCCTCGCCCCGGGGGTCGAGGTCTGGCCCCGCGAGCGGCTCGGCGAGGCGCAGGAGGTGCTCGCCACCGTCCCCGGCGTCACCGTGCTGATCCACGACCAGGCCTGCGCCGCGGAGAAGCGCCGCAAGCGCAAGCGGGGCACGGTCCCGACGCCCGTCGAGCGCGTGATGATCAACGAGCGGGTCTGCGAGGGGTGCGGGGACTGCGGGAAGAAGTCGAACTGCCTGTCCGTGCAGCCCGTCGACACCGAGTTCGGGCGCAAGACCCGGATCGACCAGTCCTCCTGCAACCTCGACTTCTCCTGCCTCGAGGGCGACTGCCCGTCGTTCCTGACGGTCACCCCGGGGGAGTCGGTGCGCCGCACGCCCGCGCCGCTGGGGCCCGACGACCTGCCGGAGCCGGTGGCCACCGGCCGCGCCGCGGTGTCCGTGCGGCTGGCCGGCGTCGGCGGCACCGGCATCGTCACGGTGGCGCAGGTGCTGGCCGCGGCCGCGGTCCTCGCCGGGCGCCACGTCCGCGGGCTCGACCAGACCGGCCTCGCGCAGAAGGGCGGCGCCGTGGTCTCCGACCTGCGGATCACCGCCGGACCGGTGGAGGCCGCGGGGCGCCTGGCCGCGCGGGAGTGCGATCTCTACCTCGGCGCCGACCTGCTCGTCGCCGCCGACCCCGCGACGCTCGCGGTCACCGATCCCGCGCGGACCGTCGCGGTCGTGTCCACCACCCGCGTGCCGACCGGCGCGATGGTCGTCGACACCACGGCCGCGTTCCCCGACGTCGACGCCGTGTCCCGGCGGATCTCCGACGCCGTGCGCTCGGGCACCTGGTTCGACGCCCGCGCGCTGGCCGAGCGGCTCTTCGGGGAGGACCAGTACGCCAACATGCTGCTGGTCGGCGCGGCGTACCAGACCGGCGCGCTGCCGCTGCCCGCGGCGCAGATCGAGCGGGCGATCGAGCTGAACGGCGTGGCGGTGGCCGCGAACGTGCAGGCGTTCCGGCGCGGGCGGCAGGTCGTCGCCGACCCGGGGGCGCTGGACGAGCGGCCGGCCACGGCCGCCGTGACCACTTCTGGGCCGGTCGCCGTCCCCGCCCTGGGCGCGCCCGCGGGCTCGGAGCTCGCCCGCCTGGTCGGGATCCGGGTGCCCGAGCTCGTGGCCTACCAGGACGCGGCCTGTGCCGACCGCTACGTCGCCGACGTCGAGCGCGTGCGGGCGACCGAGGCCGCCGCGGTGCCCGGGTCGACCGCGCTCGCCGAGACCGTCGCGGTGCACCTGCACAAGCTGGTGACCTACAAGGACGAGTACGAGGTCGCGCGCCTGTCGCTGGACCCGGCCCTGGCCGCCGAGGTGCAGGAGCGGTTCGGGGCGGGCGCGACCTTCGCGTGGCGGCTGCACCCGCCGGCGCTCCGCGCGCTGGGGATGCAGCGCAAGATCACCCTCGGTCGCCGGTCCGCCCCGGTGTTCCGGCTGCTCCGGGCCATGCGCCGGCTGCGCGGCACCCCGTTCGACGTGTTCGGGTACGCCCGCGTGCGGCGGCTGGAGCGGGAGCTGGTCGTCGAGTACCGGGCGGTGGTCGACCGGCTCGTGGCCGGCCTGACCCCCGCCACCCACGCCGCGGCCGTCGACATCGCGGGGCTCCCGGACATGGTGCGCGGGTACGAGGACGTCAAGCTCGAGTCCGTGGCCCGCTACCGCGCGCGGCTGGCCGAGGCGGGGGCCTGAGCCTTCACGCCATCTTCGCCGCCGCGCTCTCGATGGCCTTGCGGATGCGGAAGTAGGTGCCGCACCGGCAGACGTTCTCGATCGCGCGGATGTCCTCGTCGGTCGGCGTGCTGGTGCGCCGCAGCAGCGCGACCGCGGCCATGATCTGGCCCGGCTGGCAGTAGCCGCACTGCGCGACGTCCTGCTCCAGCCACGCCTCCTGCACGGGGTGCAGGACGTCGCCGTCGGCCAGGCCCTCGATCGTGGTGACCTCCTGGCCCTCGACGGCGGACACCGGCACCGAGCACGGGTTGATCGCCTCGTCCCCGAGCAGGCTCGTGCACGCCTTGCAGACGTTGATGCCGCAGCCGTACTTGGGGCCGGTCACCCCCAGCTTGTCACGCAGGGCCCAGAGCAGGGGCAGGTCGTCGGGGGCGTCGACGTCCACCGTCTCGCCGTTGAGGGTGAACGAGTGGTTCGGCACGGGGGGTCTCCTCAGACGAAGGCCGGCGGGGGGAGCACGCCGGGGGCGAAGGGGGTGAAGTCGACGGGGAAGTTGAGGGGGAACGTGCGGGCCTTGATGCCGGTGGCCTTCGTGAAGGCGTTGGCGATCGCGCCCGTGGGGGCGGCCATGCCGACCTCGCCCGCGCCGCCGAGCCGGCCGTCGTTGTCCGGCATGATGATCACCTGGACGTCGGCGGGGTAGTCCCGCTGGCGCACGAAGTGGTACTGCGAGTAGCTGCCCTCCAGGGGCAGCCCGTTCTCGATGTGCAGCCCGGCCGTGAGGGTCAGCGAGATGGCCTCGGCCAGGCAGCCGAGCATCTGGGCCTCCAGCCCGAGCGGGTTGACGGTGCGGGCGACGTCGACGGCGATGACGGCCCGGGTGACCACGGGGTGCTCCGGGTCGCGGGCGTCCAGCTCGATCAGCGCGGCGGTGTGGGCGCGGCTCTCCATGTGGTAGCCGACGCCCTGGGCGACCCCGTCGGGGAGGCTGCGGCCCCAGTCCCCGGCCTCGGCCACGGCCCGGACCACCGCCTTGGCCCGCTCCTCCTTGAGGAACTCCAGCCGGAACTCGACGGGGTCGCGGCCCAGCGCGGCGGCGACCTCGTCGACCATGATCTCCTCGGAGCCCCGCGCCGTCTGGCAGGGCACGCTGCGGTAGCTCGCGGTCGGCATGCCGAGGTTCACGTCGAACTGGTTCTTCGTGTAGACCCCGAAGTTGTAGGGCGAGGCCACCATCGTCAGGAAGACGGCCTGGCCGAAGGCGTCGTTGCCGACGGCCTGCCGGCTGCCTTCGGGCAGGGCCGTGGCGGTGGCGGTGAGGATCTCGCCGAGCCCGTGCCGGTAGTCGGTGGACACGCCCGCCACGCGCTGCTCGAAGGTCAGCACCTGCCCGGCGGCCACCGTGGCCCGAAGGCGGTGGAAGTTGGGGGGCCGGACGCGGCCGTGGCGCATGTCGTCGACGCGCGGCCACATCAGCTTGATCGGACGCTCCAGCGCCTGCGACACCTTCGCGGCCTCGATCGCCGCCTCGAAGAAGACCCGGCGGCCGAACGCCCCGCCGGACGGCACGACGTGCGCCGTGACGCGGTCCTGGGGGAGCCCGAGCTCGATCGCGATCGTCTGCTGGGCGACGATCGGGGCCTGGAAGCCGCTCCACACTTCGGCGCGGTCGGCGCGGACGTCGGCGACCGCGCACTCGGTCTCCAGCGGTGCGTGGCAGGCCGCGGGCCACTCGAACTCGGCGTCGATGGTGGTCGCACCGAGCGGGAGGGAGCCCAGGTCGGGCGCGAGCAGCGGCGGCACGGCCGCGCGGAGCTTCGCCATGATCGTCTCGTTCGACTCGTCGGGCACAGGCCCCGCCCCGTACCGCGCGTCGACGACGTCGGCCGCGGCCCTGGCCTGCTCGAACGTCTCGGCCGCCACGGCGACGCCGCTGGGGAGCACCACGACCCCGAGCACCCCGGGCATGGCCTCGACCTCGGCCCGGTTGAGCAGCTCCTCGACGGTGCCGTTCATCGTCGGGGGGCGCCGCAGCAGCGTCGGCGTGGCGCCGGGCACGTCGAGGTCCATCGTGAACTTCTTGCGGCCCGTGACGATGTCGAACCCGTCGGCCCGCCGTACCGGCGTGCCGACCACGCGGTGCTCGGACTCCGGCTTGGGCGTCACGGTGATCTCGCCCAGCGACGTCCGGGCCGCCTCGGCGGTCAGCGAGCCGTAGTCGGCGGTGCGCCCGTCGGGCGCGACGACCGTGCCGTCCGCGGTGCTCAGCCCGGTGGCCGGCACGCCCCAGCGCAGCGCCGCGGCGGCCACCATCCGGGCCCGGGCGGTGGCGGCCAGGACGCGCAGCGGGTCGTAGAAGGCGCGGACCGAGGCGGAGCCTGCGGTCAGCTGGTTGAACAGCAGCTCCGGGCGGGCGTCGGCGCAGGTCACCTGCACGGAGCCGACGGGGAGGTCGAGCTCCTCGGCCAGGATCATCGCCAGCGCCGTCGTGATGCCCTGCCCGGACTCGGCTCGGGGGACCTCGAGGCGGGCGACACCGTCGAGGCCGATCTCGAGCGTCACCAGCGGCATGGTCGGCGCACCGGCCAGGATGATCGCGTCGGCGATGTCGAAGAGCTCTTCGACCGAGGGGCCGGACGGCACGGCGGCGGAGGCCGTGTCGGGGGCGGCGGCGTCGATCGTGATGCGGGTGGCCACGGCCAGCACCGGTGCGGCGACCAGGTAGGCCAGGATCCGTCGGCGGCCGACCTGCACCGCGAGGGTGCTCGCGACCCGGTGCCTGCCGCTGCCGGACGGGCCGGGGTCCGGTGCCGTGGTGGTGTGCCGAGCGCGTGATGTCATCCTCGTCCACTCCGTCGTGAGGGATCCGGTCGACCTGACCGTGGCGGCGGACGCTGGCAGAGCGGCGAGAGCGGCGTCAAGCTCCTCACTACGCACCGAACTGTTTTCGCTCACGCTCGGTGATGGAGCGCCGACGGGCGCTCGTCGGGCGCCGTCGACGGGTCTCCGGACGCGACGTTCCGGGCCCCGGACGGCCGGTCGGAGGGCCGCTCGGGCCGAATCGTCACCCGATCGGGGGAAGTTGTGGCGATGGACGCGGTCCGTCCCGCTGCCGTAACCCGGGGCCGGAGGCGTCGTTAGACCTCTACTTCCGCTCGATCCGGCCCGGCGGGGTTCAGCCCAGCACGTCGCCGAGCCGGGCCCGCCACACCCCGAGGTCGGTGTAGTCGCGGAAGTCGGTGATCAGCGCGCGCACCCCGTCGACCTCGACCACGCCGTTGCACTCCACGGCGTACTCGCGCCCGTCGATGCGGAACCGGTCGACGCGTTCCAGCCAGCCGCGGTGTCCGGCGACGCAGGCGGTGACGATCTCCCAGTGCACGTGCTCGGCGCGACCCAGGATCGGGGCGAACAGCCCGCGCACCCCCGCCGGCCCGACGACGGGCGGGTGCGGCACGTTCGCGTACGTCGCGTCCGGGGCGAAGCAGGCGGCCACGGCGTCCGGGTCGCGGCTCTCGACGGCGTCGAGGAACCGGCGGACGACCCGCTCGACCGCGGTATCGCCGTCGATCCCCGGCCGGCCGGTCACGGAGCAGTGAACAGCACCGGGTAGCTCGCGAAGTGCTCGCGCGCCGAGTGCGGATCGAGCCGGGGCGGGTCCTGCGGGTCGGGCCGGCCCCCGGCCGTGAGCAGGGCGTCGAGCATGAGCGTGACGGTGCCGAGCACCTGATCGGGGTCCGCCTGCTCGGGGGTCCCCTGCTCGGCTGCCGCCCGCTCCGGGGAGGGGACGCCGCCGGCGAGCTCGGTGCCGATGCAGGCGTGCATGCCGCCGCCGAAGGCGTGGCCCCAGCGCGGGACGTCGGCCGGGACCTCGCGCAGCGGGTCGTACTCCCCGGGCCGGTCGAAGACCCGCGCGTCGCGGTTGGCGGCGGCGATGTCCAGCACGACGAACGAGCCCTCGGGGATCTCGGTACCGCCGCGCAGCGTGACGGGCGCGAGCGCCCGGCGCTGGGCGACCGGGCTCGCGGGGTGCAGTCGCAACGTCTCGTGGACGCAGCGCTGCAGCAGCGCCGGATCGTAGCGGGCCCGGTCCGCTGCCAGCGGGTCGCGCGCGGCCCAGGCGAACCAGTCGTCGGCGGCGTGGGTGAACGCGTTCGCGGTGCTGTGCGACCCCGCCTGCAGGTAGAAGGCGCACTCGCGGCGCAGGACGTCCTCGTCGATGCCCAGCTCGTCCCAGTTGCGCAGCAGCGCGGTGAGGACGTCGCGGGGCAGGTCGTCCTCACCGATCTCGCCGGCCCCGAACCGCTCCAGCAGCGCCCGGCGCCGGACGACCGAGGGCTGCAGGAAGATCCGGTCGAAGTCGTCGAGCGCCGCCTGCACCTCGGCGCGCACGACGTCGGGATCGCGGGTGGTGTGCACCATCGTCGCGCCCTCGGAGAACTTCCTGGCCAGGCGGTACAGCTCGGCGGTCTCCTCGGGGCCCCCCGTCGGCTGGTCGATCCCGGCCACCATCGCCGTGAGGTTCATGACCGTCCGGTAGCCGATCTCCAACAGGTCGGCCCGGCCCGCTGCGCGGAAGGGCGCGAGCGTGTCGCGCACGACGTCGCGCAGGAACGTGTGCTCCCAGTACCGGAACGTGCCGCGGCGGAACAGGCGGTTCTCCACCCGGCGGCGGCGCCGGTGCTCGCCGCCGTGCAGCACGAGCAGGCTGTCGGCCATCACGACCCCGCCCGCGTCGTAGAGGGCCTGCTCCAGGTCGTGCTGGCGGTAGGCCTCGCGGACCTCCGCGTACCCGTCGAGCGTGATGGTCTGCATGGGTCCGCCTCGCTGGCTCGTTTGACGTGAGGAGTCTAACGACTATCTTCTGGCGAAGGT
This sequence comes from Pseudonocardia abyssalis, assembly GCF_019263705.2. NCBI lineage: Bacteria > Bacillati > Actinomycetota > Actinomycetes > Pseudonocardiales > Pseudonocardiaceae > Pseudonocardia > Pseudonocardia abyssalis. Next base: position 2,240,354 of record NZ_JADQDK010000001.1, on the reverse strand, counting down.
AGAGGCCGTCGGCGTCCGAGGAGTCAGCCATGACCGCAGCAGTCGTCCCCGAGGTCGTCACCCTGACGTCGTTCGCCGACGCCAAGGACGCCTACCGCAGCAAGGACCTCCGGCAGTCGCTCTACGACGAGGGCGAGGTCGTGATGGCCGACGTCCTGGTCAACCTGCACGGCACCGAGCACCGCGACCGCCGCCGGGTGGAGAACAAGATGTTCCGGCGCGAGGTCTTCGAGCGCTACGAGCGCGACCTGTTCCCCGAGGTCACCGCGAGCACGCTGGCGCCGTACATCGAGGCGGGCGGGGTGGACCTGGTGCACCTGGGCCACGAGCTGATGCTCAACCTCGCGGCGCTGACGGCGGGCATCGACCGGCCGCAGGGGACCGCCGAGGAGACCGGCCGCCTCTACGCCTACATGATGCGGTTCATCACGGGCGCCACCCTCGCGCACTCCACCGGCGACAAGGCGGCCGAGGCGGCGGAGGTGGCGCAGGCGCTGGAGGACTGGGACGCGGAGTTCCTCGCCCCGTCGATCGCCCGCCGCCGCGCCCTGCCGCCCGACCAGCAGCCCCGCGACGTGCTGTCGACGCTGCTGCAGAACCAGGACGAGCTGGGGTTGGCGCCGCACGTCGTCCGCCGGGAGGTGGCGTTCTACCTGCTGGCGGGGGGCCACACCAGCGCCACCGCGTTCGTGCGGGCCATCGACCACATGCTCGGCTGGTTCGACACCCGCCCCGCGGAGCGGGAGCGGGCCGCCGATCCGCTGTTCGTGCAGCGCTGCATCCACGAGACGGTGCGCCTCAACCCGTCCAGCCCGACCGGCCGCCGCCGGGCGCTGGCCCCGGTGCGGCTGCGCTCGGGCGTCGAGATCGCGGAGGGCGCGACGGTCGTCATCGACCTGATGACGGTCAACCGCGACGTCGACCTGTTCGGTCCCGACGCCGCCGAGTTCGATCCCGACCGCGTGCTGCCGCCGGGCGTCGCCCCGTTCGGGCTGAGCTTCGCGGCCGGCATGCACGTCTGCATCGGGCAGGACCTGGCCGCCGGCGTCGTCGCGCGGCCGGACACCGACCCGGACGCGCACCTCTACGGGCTGGTCACCGGCGCGGTCGGGCAGATGTTCGCCGCCGGCGTGCGGCGCGACCCGGACCGTCCGCCGCAGCGCGACGCCGCCACCGCCCGTCCGTACTGGGGCAGCTACCCGGTCCTGCTGGGGGAGGCGCGATGAGCTACCGCATCACCGTCGACCGGGACGTCTGCATCAGCTCCGGCAAGTGCGTCGCCGATGCCCCGGACGTATTCGACTTCGACGACGACGACCTCGCCGTGCTCGTCCCCGGTGCCGTGCAGCCAGCCGACGCGGTGCAGCTCGACCTCGCCCGCGCGTGCCCCTCCGGCGCCCTGCGGGTGCACGACACGGGGTCCGGCGAGCAGATCGACGTCGGCTGACGGGCTCGACCGAGCCGGTCGTTGACAAAGCGTCGTCAGCTTTCTAACGTCGCTTTCCTCGACGGGGTGACCGTCGACGACGACGCCGTCGACCTGGGGAGCCCGCCATGACGAGGACCGTGCCCGAGGTGGACGAGACGACGACCCATGCAGTGCGCCGCACGGTGCTCGGCGGGGTCGTCGGCTCGTTCGTCGAGTTCTACGAGTTCTCCGTCTACGCCGTGCTGGCCACCACGCTGGCCGTCGTGTTCTTCCCCGCCGCCGACCCGGCGACGGCGCTGCTGTCGGCACTGGCCGTGTTCGCGGTGGCGTTCTTCGCCCGCCCGCTCGGCGGTTTCGTCTGGGGCGCGATCGGGGACCGGATCGGCCGCAAGCGGACGCTCGCGCTGACCGTGATCCTGATGTCCGTCGCCACCACGCTGATGGGCCTGCTGCCCGGCTACGCGGTGATCGGGGTCGCGGCTCCGGTGCTGCTCATCGTGCTGCGCTTCCTGCAGGGGTTCTCCGCGGGCGGGGAGATCTCGGGGGCGGTGTCGTTCATCGCCGAGCACTCGCCGGTGCACCGCCGCGGACTCTACGTCGGGATGATCTCCGTGGGGTCGGTGCTGGGGACGTTGCTCGGGAGCCTGATCCCGGGGGTGCTGCTGCTGACGCTCTCGACCGAGGCCATGCAGTCGTGGGGCTGGCGGCTGCCGCTGCTGCTCGCCCTGCCGATGGGCGTGGTGGGCCTCTACATCCGCCGCAGGCTCGACGAGACCCCGCACTTCCTGGCGCTGCGCGAGGAGCGCTCGCGCGAGCGCAACCCGGTGGTCGCGGCCCTGCGCGGCCGCGAGCAGTGGAACCTGCTGGTCAAGGCGTTCTGCCTGATCGCGGTGAACGCGTCGTCGTTCTACATGATCGTCGGCTACCTGCCGAGCTTCGCGACGAAGAGCCTCGCGCTCACCGGCGTGCAGGCGTTCGCCCCGTCGGTGATCGCGCTGGTCGCCTGCCTCGTCGCGCAGGTGGTCGGCGCGTGGTGGTCGGACCGGATCGGGCGCCGGCCGGTGCTGCTGGGCAGTGGCCTCGGGCTGCTCGTGCTGTCCTACCCGAGCTTCCTGCTGATCACGTCCGGGTCGTTCGGCCTGATCGTCTGCGGGCTCGTCGTGTTCGGGTTCCTCGCCGGCGCCTACTCCGCCGTCACCAACTCCACGCTCACCGAGATGTTCCCGACCCGCGTGCGGGTGAGCGGGCACGGCATCACCTACAACATGTCGGTGGCGCTCTTCGGCGGCTCGGCGCCCTACCTGCTGACCTGGCTGGGCGGGGTGACGGGAAGCAGCATGGTGGGGGCGTTCTACGTGATGGCGCTGGCGCTGGTGTCGCTGCCCGCGGTGCTGCTGGTGAAGGAGACCGCGGGGAAGCCGTTGCGCACGGACTAGAGCCTGTCCCGTGGATCTCCAGCCGGCTACGCGACGCCCGGGCACGCACCTCGCGGCGTTGTCGTCGTCCCTGATCCAACCCCGGGATCAGGGACTCCTCCGCCTGGCGATGCGCGCACCTGGCCGGCGCTCGCTCGCCATCGATCCACGGGACAGGCTCTAGCTCAGAGACGCAGCAGGCGGGCGGCGTTGGCGGTGAGCGCGGCGCCGAGGTCGCCCGCCGGGGCGTCGTGGGCGCCGGAGTCCCACCCCGCGAAGTTGGTGCCGAACACCAGGCGGTCGGCACCGGCGTGGGCCACGAGCAGCTCCAGCGACCGTGCGTCGTGCACGTGGGTGTCGAACCAGATCCGCCGGTACCAGTGCTCGAACCCGTTGGCGCGCAACGCCTGGGACGCCCACGGCCGCTTCTCCACGGCCGCGGCGAACCGGCCGGACAGGAACGCCGCCGCTCCGCCGCCGTGGGAGACGCACACGTCGAGTCCGGGATGGCGCTCCAGCACCCCGCCGAACACGAGCGCGGCCACCGCGAGCGTCTCGTCGTAGGCGAAGCCCAGCAGCAGGTCGAGATCGAAGCGGCGCAGCCGGACGTCGCCGGGCGGGCCGTCCGGGCCCAGCGGCGAGGGGTGCACGAACAGCGGCACGTCCAGCTCCACGATCGTCTCGTAGAGCGGGTCGAGCGCCGGGTCGTCGAGCGTGCGGCCCGCGGGATCGGTGTCGAGGTAGATCCCGGCCATACCCAGGTCCCGCACGGCGCGGCGGGCCTCGGCGACGGCCGCGCCGACGTCCTGCACGGGGAGCTGGGCGCAGGCCAGCAGCCGGTCCGGGTGCCGGCCGACCAGCTCCGCGAGCCCGTCGTTGTACGACCGCGCGAACGCGACGCCATCGGCGACCGGCAGCGACCCGAAGTACGTCAGCGGGTTGGGGGACAGGAGCTGCCGGGCGATCCCGGCGTCGTCCATCGCGGCCAGGCGCACGTCGACGTCCATGAACGGGCTGCCCGCGTAGCGCACGCCGTGCAGCACGTAGTCGCCGACGCGGTAGAACGGCCGCCCGTCCTGCGACGTCCCGAGCTCGGGTCCGGCGGCGCCCGCCGCCCCCTCCGAGGAGGCGAGGACGGCGTGGGCGTGGACGTCGATGGTGCCCGTTGGGACCTCAGACATGCGAGAGCTTCTCCAGCTGCTCCTCGGTGAACGCCAGCGACCGCGTGAGCGGGCAGGAGGCGAGGAACCGCACCTGGTCCGAGGTCCGCAGCTTCTGCTCGGGGATCGGGGTGGTGATGTCGATCCGCTTCCCGCCCTTGATCACCTCGGCGATCGCGTCCTTGCGCTGCAGCACCGTCACGTCGGCCAGCGGGTCGCCGTCGACGATCAGGACGTCGGCGATCCGGCCCTCCTCCAGCGTGCCGAGCTCGCCCTCCATCCGCATCGCGAACGCGCCGTTGCGGGTGGCGGCGACGATCGCGTCCATCGGCGACATGTCCATGTACTCGACGAACATCTCCAGCTCGCGGGCGTGCCACTCGCCGACCGGCGTGACGGCGAACCCGGTCTCCGACCCCGTGAGGAACGGGACCCCCGCCGCGTGCGCCTTCGCCATCTGCTTGGCCGTCACCGCGATCTCGGCGCGGAACACCTCGAGCAGCTCCGGAGCGCTGCCCACCTTGGAGCCGTAGTCGGCGAGGTTGCCGAGCAGCGTGAACGTGGGGCACAGCGCGCTGCCCGCCTCGAGGACGGCCTCCAGGGCCTCGTCGTCCATGTAGGACGCGTGGTAGATCAGGTCGACGCCCGCGCGGGCCGCGTCGCGGGTGCTCTCGGAGTTGCGGCAGTGCGCGACGACCTTGGTGTTGAGGTCGTGCGCGGTGTCGCAGACCAGGCGCAGCTCGTCGAAGTTCCAGACCTTGACCTCGGGGCCCTTCATCGACGGGATCAGTCCCGTCACCATGATCTTGATCCAGTCGACGCCGTACTTGATCTGCCGCCGGATCTCGTTGACCATCATGTCCCGCCCGCGCACCACGGTGGCGTAGGCGGTGGTGCCCTCGTCGGCGATCATCCGGCCCGCGGTGCCGCCGAGCATCGTCATCAGCGCCTGGCCGCCCGCGCGCATCCGCGGGCCCTCCACGATGCCGGAGTCGATGGCGTCGCGGAGTTCGCAGCCGATGTTCCACAGGCAGTCGGCGTCGAGCACGCTCGTGACGCCCGCCCGCAGCACCTTGCGCGCGTTGTAGGCCGAGAGCATCGAGCTGTAGGCCTCGGTCCGGTGGTGGAACAGCTCGTCGTTGCCGGTGGGCTCGCCGAACGTGAGGTGCGTGTGCGCGTCGATCAGGCCGGGCATGACGGTCTTCCCGGTGGCGTCGATGCGCGCATCGTCCGGGGCGACCCGGGCCAGTGCGTCCGCACCGAGCGCGACGATCCGCCCGCCCCGCAGCAGCACCGCCTCGCCGGGGCGCGCGGGCGCTCCCGTTCCGTCGACGACCGTGCCGCCGGTGATCAGGATTCCGTCCGGCACGGCGCGCCTCCTCGGCTGGGGAACTCGCGGACTGTGCGTCAGCGTACTGACGACTAGTCGGGTCGGCGGTCAGTCTGGCACGTCCCCGCGGGGGGTGCGAGAGTCTGGACGGGCGAGGAGGTGGGCCAGTAGCGTCGTTATCGTGCCAACGCCGTTCGGGTTCGACCTGTGGCGCTCAGCGTGTTCGACGACGAGGGGACAGCCGTGACGACCAAGTGGGCCGTGGTCACCGGGGCCGGCAACGGCATCGGGGCCGTGATCGCCGAGGCTGCGGTCAAGGAGGGGTACCGGGTCGCCGCCTGGGACGTCGACGAGGACGCGGCCCGTGCCGTGGCCGACGGCATCGGCGACGCCTGTGTGCCCGTGCGCGTGGACGTGGCGGACGAGGAGTCGGTGCTGGCCGCGGTCGCCGCGCTGCCGCAGGCGCCCGACCTGCTCGTCAACAACGCCGGGGTCGTGCGCTTCGGGCCGCTGCTGGACCTGCCCGCCGCCGACTGGCGCCTCGCGGTCGACGTCAACCTGACCGGCACGTTCCTCGTCGCGCGCACGGTGGCCGCGCGGATGCTCGCCGCGGGGGGCGGGTCGATCGTCAACATCGCCTCGGTCAACGGGCTCGCCGCCGCCCCGAACGCGGGCGCCTACACGGCGTCGAAGGCGGGCATCATCATGCTCACCGAGCACATGGCGCTGGAGTGGGCGGCCGGCGGCGTACGGGTCAACGCGGTGGCGCCGGGCCTGATCGACGCGGGGATGTCCGACGCGATCTACGCCGACCCCGAGGTCCGGCGGTTGCGGTCGGGCCGCGTCCCGCTCAACCGGCTCGGCTCCGCCGCCGACGTCGCCGACGCCGTGCTGTTCCTCGGCTCCGACAAGGCCGCCTACGTCACCGGCCAGACCCTCGCCGTCGACGGGGGCATCACCAAGGGCGCGCTGAACGCGATGCCGCGCCCGCGCAGCGTGGACTCGGTGGGCGTCGACCCGGTGGGCGTCGACCCGGTGGGCGTCGACCCGACGGGTGTGAGCAGCGACGACTGACCGGATGGGACGATGACCGCATGTCCCAGGAGAGCGTGATCTCGGAGCTGCAGCGCCTCGGGATGTCCGGGTACGAGGCGAAGGCCTATGTGGCGCTGATCGCCGCGGGCACCCCGCTCAACGGCTACGAGGTCGCGAAGCGCTCCGGCGTGCCGCGCAGCACCGTCTACGAGACGCTCGGCAAGCTCGTCAGCCGGGGTGCGGCCTACGAGGTGCGGGCCGGCGAGGCCAGCGTCGGGTACATCTCGCTGCCGCCCTCGGCGCTGCTGGACCGGATGCGCCGGGAGTTCGACGCCTCGATCGACACGCTGCGCGACGCCCTGCCCCAGGTCGCCTCCCCGCCCCAGGTGCGCCTGGTGCACAACCTCACCGACCGGGCGTCGCTGCTGGCCCGGGCCGAGGACGTGGTGGCCGCGGCCCGCAACGACCTGTTCCTGTCCGGCTGGCCCGCCGAGATCGAGCCGCTCAAGCCCGTGGTGCGCCGCGCCGAGGCCGAGGGGGTCGAGGTGTCGGTGGTGTCCTTCGGGGAGGACGAGGACCCGGTCGGCAACACCACCCTGCACCGCTTCTCCACGCCGGAGGTGGTGCTGGAGAACCTCGGCTGCCGGTTGCTGGTCGTCTCCGCGGACCGGGAGCAGGCCGTCATCGGCGGCGTCGTGAACGGTGACGCGTGGGGCGTCTACACCGACGACCCGGCCGTGGTGCTGGTCGCCGTCGAGTACGTGCGCCACGACATCGCCATGCACCTCATCGCGGAGCGGTTCGCCCCCGACGACTTCGAGAGCTTCTGGACGACGGACCCGGCCCTGCGCAGGCTCCGAGCCGACCACGGCATCCCCGCGGCGCTGCTGAAGCGGGGTCCGGCCGGGGCCAGCGCCCCGCCGCGCCGGGGCCGGCGCAGCACCGGTACCTGATCAGGCGTTCGTCACGCCCAGGCCGAGCCCGCCGTCGATCGTGAGGACGGCTCCGGTGGCCCACTCCGCGGCGAGCAGGTACTCGACGGCCTCGGCGACCTCGTCGACGGTGCCGGGGCGACCGAGCGCGTGCGCCGGGCCGAGCGACTCCATCCGGGCCGCCGCGGTGGCGTCGTCGAAGACCCCGGCGCGCTGGTTGATCTCGGTGAGGACGCCGCCCGGTCGCACGCAGCTCACGCGCACGCCCTGGGGGCCCAGCTCGGCGGCGAGCACGCCGGTCAGCGTCTCCAGCGCTCCCTTGGTGGCCGCGTAGGGCGACGCGCCGGGGAACGCCCGCTGCGTGTGCACCGACCCGAAGAACACCACCGCGCCGCGGCGTTCCCGCAGGTGGGCAAGCGCGAGGCCGGTGAGCAGCATCGGGCCGACGGTGTTGGAGGCGAACACGTCGTGCAGGCCCTGCTCCGTCAGCTCCTCCAGCGGTCCGCGGTACATGTTGCCCGCCCCGTGGACGACGGCGTCGATCCCGCCGCCGTGCTCCACGGTCGCGTCGACCATCGTCTGCCGGTCCGCCGCCGAGGTGACGTCGCCGACGACGCCGCGCGCCCCGGTGGCGTCGGCGACCGCGGCGACCTTCTCCGCACGCCTCCCCGACAGGGTCACCCGCGCGCCGGCCGCGGCGAGCCGCGCCACCACCGCCTCGCCGATGCCCGACCCGCCGCCGGTGACCAGCACCGACATCCCCTCGATCGCACGTCCCACGTCAGTTCCTCCCTGTTCCGCGGAGCACGGCCTCGGCCGCGGTCCGCACCAGCACGGCCCGGTCGCGCGGGGCCAGGTCCGCCGCCAGCGCGTCCGACTGGACCTCGACGGCGAGCGGGGTCCCCACCGGCAGCCCCGCCACGAACACCGCGAGCGGCAGCCCGCCGTGGCCCGGCGGCACCCGCTCGTGCCGGGCCTCGTGGGCGGGGTCCGGCGGGACCCGGCCGGGGTCGGCGACGTCGGTGAGCTGGGCGTAGCCGGTCAGCGCGGGGTCGGCGGGCTCGTCGAGCCGGTCGCCCGCGCGGTGCAGGTGCAGCGGGTCCAACAGCACGGTGACACCCGGTGCGGCCCGCGCGATCCGCTCGGCGGCGGCGCGGGAGCGGACGGCGGTGAACGCCATGCACTCCAGTGCGACCCGGGTCCCGTCGCCGAGCAGGGCGTCGAGCTCGGCGAGTTTGGCGGCGGTCGCGGACTCGTCGGCGTCGTCGCTGACGGTGAGCAGGAACCGCGCCCCGAGGGAGGCCGCGGTGTCGGCGAGCGCGCGCTGCGCGTCGGTCAGGGGACCCGGAGCGAGCCGGACGACCTCGACGTCGAGCAGGTCGACCCCGGTGCGGCCCAGCGCGCCGGCCACGGCGGCGGCCTGCGTGCACGGGTCGGCGAGGCGCACCCCGGCCAAGGGGAACCCGGCCGCGGCCGCGCACTCCACGACGTCGCCGGGGGCGAGGTCGAGCACGGTGCCCGCCGAGAGGGAGAGCATGCGTCAGCCCTCGGTCGTCCAGCGGACGGCCCGCCGGACGATCTCGCGGTGCTCGGGCACCTCGTAGGAGGGCGGGTGGTGGCCGAGCGCGTCGTAGACGACCCGCCCGCCGCCGCGCTCCCGGGCCCAGAGCAGCGGCTGGGCGATGTCGCCGCCGGGCTGCGGTGCCGTGAGCAGGCCGGTGAGGTCCGGGGCGTACCGGAGGTCGCCGTAGACCTCGTCGACGAGGGTGAACGGGTCCAGGCCGCTGACCAGCGGGTGCTCGGCCGCGATCGACACCGTCACCTCGGGCCCCAGCGGCGGGTGCTGGGACCGCCCCCACTCCCACGCTCCGCCGAGCGTGGCCCCCCAGCCCGGCCAGTCGTCGAAGCAGATGCTGGCGGTGTGCATGCCGAGCACTCCGCCGCCCACCGCGAGGTGCGCGTCCAGGGCGGCCCGCGCGGCCGCGGACGGGCTGACGCCCTCGGTTCCGGCCCGCTCGCGGTAGCGCGGCGGGGTGGCCGCGCCGAGCATCGACCACCGCAGGGCGTTCACCACGAACAGCGCCGCCCCCGGGAGCGCGTGCAGCGCGGACTCGACGCCCGCCGTCCCGGTGTGCACCTCCACCTCGAGCCCTTCGGCCTCGAGGAGTACGGACAGGCACGCGGTGGTGGCCGGGAAGTCGTGGGTGAGGCCCCCGGACAGGACGACGGCGCGCACGGACACCTCCGTAGTGAGACGGCTGACGACTAGTCGGCAGCGTACCGCGCGGAGCCGTGCCGGGGCTCAGGCCCGGCGCCGGCGGCGCCGGCGCCGGGCGGCGTCGGGGTCGTCCGGGCCCAGCGCGTCGCGGAACCGTTGCTGGCCGCCCTGCTTGCTGGTGCCGTACACGGCGCCGATCTCGGTCCAGGTGCCGCCGTCCCGCCGCACCTCCGCGGCCACGGCGATCTCCAGCGACTCGGCGGCCTCGCGGATCTCCTTCGCCGCAGCCAGCGCCGCGAGGGGGTCCGCGGCGGAGCCCAGGGCGTCGAGTGCCTGCCGGATCTGCTCCGCGCGCCCTGTCACGCGGCGATGCTAACCCGCCCCGGGGTCAATGCTAGGTTGACCTAGGTCAATGTTGAGTTGACTCCGACCGTGGAGAGGGGGTCAGTCGTGGCGAAGGACAAGAAGAAGAAGGACAAGAAGGGCAAGAAGAGCAAGAAGAAGTAGCGGTGTCCCCGCCGCCTCCCGGGGGCGGTACCGGGAGCCGGGCGGCTCGGCGACCCGCCGCGCCGCCCGGCCCCGGGCGGTCGGGAGCCGGTCCGCGAGACGTCGCGCCCCCGTGGACGATCCGGTGGGACGTGGTGACGGGGTGGTAGGCGGTGACGGCGAGGTGCCGGCCGCCGACGGCGAAGAGCGACGATGATGCTGACGCGGGGGGCGATCCTGCGGGGAGGTCCCCGGGACCTTCGAGGTCGTCGAGCTGGAGGTCGACGACCCGCGGCCGGTGAGATCCGGGGGCGGATGGTCGCGAGCGGGTTGTGCCACTCCGACGACCATCACGCCACCGGCGACATGCGGGTCGGGATCCTGCCGTTCGCGGGCGGGCACGAGGGAGCCTGCGTCGTGGAGTCGGTCGGGCCGCACACCCCGGGCTTCGCCGAGGACGACCACGTCGTGTTCTCCTTCCTGCCCTCGTGCGGGCGCTGCCGGTGGTGCGCGACGGGCCACCAGAACCTCTGCGACATGGGGGCGCTCAAGCTCGACGAGCTGATCACCGTCCGCTACTCCCTCGACGACATCGCGACCGGTTCCGCGGACATGCACGCCGGTCGCAACCTGCGCGGGATCATCGTGTTCTGATCGGCCTTGTCCTGCGGCGTCGGGCCTGCTCCGATGGGTCCGTGGACCTCGGGATGGCGGGACGGCGCGCGGCGGTGGCCGCGGCGAGCGGCGGGTTGGGCTTCGCGAGTGCCGCGGCGCTCGCGGCGGAGGGGGCGCGGGTCACGATCTGCGGATCCGACGAGGCGCGCGCGATGGACGCCGCCGAGCGGATCGGGGCCGCGTTCGTCGTGGCCGACCTGACCCGGCCCGAGGAGGGGACCCGGTTCGTCGAGGAGGCGGCCCGGCTGATGGGCGGTGTCGACATCCTCGTCACCAACGGCCCCGGCCCGGCCCCCGGGACGGCGCTCGACACGGCCGCCGACGCCTACCCCGCGGCGCTGGAGCGCAGCCTGCTCTCGGTCGTGCACATGTGCCTGGCCGCGGTGCCGGGCATGCGCGCGGCGGGGTGGGGGCGGATCGTCGCGATCACCTCGTTGGGCGTGCGCCAGCCGTACCCGAACCTGGTGCTGTCCAACACCGCGCGCGCCGGGGTGACCGGGTTCCTCAAGACCCTGGCCGCGGAGGCGGCCGCGGACGGCGTCACCGTCAACTCGGTGCTCCCGGGTTTCCACGACACCGCCCGCCTGCGGAGCATGAACGACGGGGGGCTGCCGGACGTGCCGGTCGGCAGCGCGGACGACTTCGGCGCGGTCGTCGCGTTCCTGTGCTCGCGCCAGGCCGGTTTCCTGACCGGCACGGCGGTCCCGGTGGACGGCGGGGCGTACCGGGCGCTGCTCTGAGGCCCGTCAGCGCACGGGCTTTCCGCGCATCCCGATGTCGATCTCCGACGCGTCGAGGGTGGCGAGCACCTGCGGGAGGACCCGCGAGGATCCACCCGGGCTCGATCCGCACCGCCCCGGCGACGGGCCGGACGCTCGCCGCGACCCCGATCGCGACGAGGACCGGCGGTGACACGACCCCCGCGCGCGGCCGGGGGACGGTCGCGGCGGCGATCACCGACAGCCCGATGACGACCACGCCAGCACCTCGGCCGGGGGCACAGGCCGGCACCCGCGCGGGCCGCATCCGGATCGACCGTGGGGACGCCGTTCAGCTCGGCGGCCGCCACGGCCGCGGGGGCAGTACCGGCAGGCCGGTGGGCGCGCACTGGCCGCCGCGCTCACCGGCGAAGCGGAAGATCGCCCAGCCGGTCAGCCCGGCCAGCAGCGACCCCGCCAGGATCCCGATCTTTGCCTGGTTGACCAGCACGTCGTCGTCGAGGGCCAGGTCGGTGACGAACAGCGCCACGGTGAAGCCGATCCCGGCCAGCCCGGCCCCGCCGATCAGCTGCCCCCACCGCAGCGTGTCGGGCACCCGCCCGATCCCGGTGCGCAGCGCGACCCAGGTGCCCGCGGACACGCCGACGATCTTGCCCACGGTCAGCCCGACGACGATCCCCCAGGTCAGCGGCGAGGTGGCGGCGGCGGCGAGGGTGGCGCCGTCGAGCGGGACACCGGCGTTGGCGAGCACGAACAGCGGGACGATGACGTAGCTGCTCCACGGCTGGATGCGCAGCTGCAGCCGCTCGTTGGGCGACACGGCCTCGACGGCCGCCGCCTGCGCCGCGAGCGCCCGCTGCGGGCTCGGGTCGACGAGGAAGCTGCGGCCCTGGACCGCGACCTGGTCCATGTCGACCTGGCGGGGCGCGTAGGCGTTGACCAGCAGACCCAGCGCCACCCCGACGACGCTGGGGTGGACCCCGGACTCCAGCACCGCGAGCCACATCACCAGCCCGATGACGACGTAGATCGGGGTACGCCAGAACTGGGCGTACCGCAGGCCGAGCAGCGCGAGGAACAGCGCAGCGGCCAGTAGCAACGGCGTGATCCGCACGTCGTCGGTGTAGAAGAACGCGATCGCGGCGACCGCGCCGATGTCGTCGACGATCGCCAGCGCCAGCAGGAACACGCGGAGCTGGTCGGGGCACCGGGGGCCGACGAGTGCGAGCACCCCGATCACGACGGCGGTGTCGGTGGAGATCGCGATGCCCCACGCCCCGGCGGCGGGCCCGCCCGCGTTGAACGCGAGGAACAGCAGCGCGGGGACGACCAGCCCGCCGAGCGCGGCCAGGGCCGGTGCGGCGATCGCCCGGGCCCCGCGCAGCTCGCCCAGCACCGCCTCGCGCGACATCTCCAGCCCGACGCTGAAGAAGAACAGCACCATCAGCCCGTCGTTGACCCAGTGCCGCAGGTCCTCCGTGAGCGCGGTGTCGCCGATCCGCAGGGAGAGCTCGGTGTGCCAGAACTCCTCGTACCCCCCGCCGAGGTTGACCCAGAGCAGGGCGACGACGGCGGCGACCAGGAGCAGCACCGCCGAGCCCGACTCGGTGCGGAGGAAGGCTCTCGCGGCCCGGCTCAGGTCCCCGCGCTCGGCTAGTGTCGTGGTCACGGGCTCGATCATCCACCAGCCGTGTTGCCACGAGGAGGCCGACGATCAGCGCCACACCTCTGGACCCGCCCATCGGGCCCTACGACCACCTCAAGGGTGTCCTCGGAGCCCAGCTCACGCTCATGGAGTACGGCGACTTCGAGTGCCCGTACTGCCGGGCCACCGCCCCGGTCGTCCACGAGGTGCTCGAGCGCCTCGGGCGCCGGGTGGTGTTCGCCTTCCGCCACTTCCCGCTCGCGGAGCTGCACCCCTACGCGCTCTCGGCCGCCGTCGCATCCGAGGCGGCGGCGCTGGCCGGGCAGTTCTGGCCGATGTACGGCCGACTGATGTCGGGCGACGAGCCGGCGCTCACCCAGGCCGACCTGCGCCGCTACGCCGAGGAGATCGGCGTACCGCCGGAGTCGGTGGTGTGGCCCGCGACCCAGCGGGTGGAGGACCGGGTCGAGGCCGACTTCAACTCCGGGGTCCGCAGCGGCGTGCTGGGCACCCCGGCCCTGTTCGTCAACGGGATCGCCTATCGCGGTGAGCGCACGGTCGACGCGCTGATCGAGGCGCTGGAGTCGCAGCACGCGGAGCAGCCGGTCACCTGAGGGTCACGCCCCCAGCCGGCGCGCCACCTGGTCCCGGGTGGCCTGCGGGAGATCGTGGACCCCGGCGAGGACGGGGAGCAGGTCCGGTGCCGTCAGCAGCGCGCGGAACGCGGTGCCGACGGTGACCCCGTGCACGGGCCGGTGGGCGATCGCGACGGCGTCACCGGCCCGCACCTCGCCCGGCTCGACGACCCGCAGGTACGCCCCGGGTCGGGCGGCGTCGGTGAAGGTCCGGACCCACCCCTGTCGGGCCAGCCACGCGGCGAAGGTCCGGCACGGGATCCGCGGCGTCGTCACCTGGAGCACCAGCGCCCCGCCGACACGCCACCGCTCGCCGATCACCGCGCCGGTGACGTCGACGCCGCGCGTCGTCAGGTTCTCCCCGAACACCCCGGACGGGAGCGGGCCCAGTTCGCCCTCCCAGCCGTCGAGGTCCTCGCGTGCGTAGGCGTGGACGGCCTGGTCGGGCCCGCCGTGGTGGCGGACGTCGCAGATCCGGTCCCCGGCGAGGCCGCTGCCGCCCGGCTCCGGGGCCTGCACGCGGACCGGCCCGGGGACCGGGCGCTTGTCGATGCCCGACACCCCCGTCTCGGCCTCGATCGGCCGCACCCTGCCGATGTTGACCGACTCCACCACTCCCATGCCCCGACGGTAGGCGCCCGCCCGTCAGGCCCGCGCCCCCGTCCAGTGCCCCGTCCAGTGCCGCGTCCAGTGCCGCGTCCAGTGCTGCGTCCAGCGTGGGGCCCGGGCGGAGGACCTCGTCGAGACCGCAGATCAGGATCGGTGCCCGCGCGCCGCCGGCCGCCGGTGGCCGGTGACCGGCACGTCGAGCCCGCGCGGAGAGGAACAGCACCCGCGCAGGTCCAGGACGGTGCACCGGCTGTAGCTCACCAGCATCTCGACCTGTTCGAGCATCGGGGGAGCGCTGACGCCGTCGACGTCGCCGGTCGTCTCGAGCACCGCGACGTCGACGTCCTGGCGGCGGACCCGAAGGGCCGGTGCGTGGGCCCCGCCCGGCCCGACGACGGACCGCGGACCGGTGGACCGGGCGTTCGTCGACGCTCGGGTGCAGACGATCTACGGCGGTACGACCGAGATCATGAAGGAGATCAGCGGACGGGACCTGGCTCTGTTGCGACCGCGGCGCGGGACCGGCGCACGAGGAGCCCCTCGGCGCGGAGCACCCGCAGGGCGCGGCGCACCGTGTTGTCGGAGACGCGGTAGTGCCGGGCGATCGCCGTGGTGGAGGGCAGCCGGCCGCCCGTCCCGAACGCCTCGCCAGCGAGGTCACCGCGGTCACCGAGGCCACCGCGGTCACCGAGCAGGACGGCGCGCAGGTCGTCGGCGATCTGCCGGGTCAGCGAGCGGTCGTCGTGGCGGTCGACCGTGCCGAGCACGGACGCCAGCGCCGCCCGCGCGGCGTCCTCCGCGTCGGGTGCGTCCCGCAGCGCCTGATCCAGCGCGCGCACGTCCCAGTACCGGCGCCGGGTGGCGCTGCGGGCGTCGGGGCGCAGGCCGATGCGCTCGATCTGCCGGCGCAGCGTCGTGGGCTTGATCCCCAGCGCCCGTGCGGCGACGGCCTCCGAGACGAGGTCCGGGTGGATCCAGACCGCCTCGCCGTGGCTCATCGTGTCCGTACCCCTCGGGTAGTGCCGCTGTCGGAGAGGGGAGGTTAGCCTCGGGGTAGGGGCGGCGTATCTCCCCAGGATTGAGGGGGTGGCGATGTCCGCGGTGTTCGTGGTCGACGACCACCGTGTGTTCGCCGAGCTGCTCGCGATGGGCATCGACGCCCAGCCGGACCTGCGCTGCGTCGGCACGGCACACTCGGTGACCGACGCGGTCGACCAGGCGCGGTGCCTCGAGTTCGACGTGGCGGTCGTCGACCTCCAGATGCCCGACGGCGGCGGTCTCACCGCCATCCCGCGGCTGCTGGAGCTGCGGCCCGGGGTGCGGATCGTGGTCCTGACCGCGCACCCGCGCCCCGAGCTCGTCCGGCTCGCCCTCCAGGGCGGGGCCGAGGCGGTGCTGGCGAAGGACGCGCCGCTGGCCGAGATCCTCGCGGCGGTGCGGAGCCGCTCCGGGGGGCACGGTGCCCCGGTCCCGCCGGCCGCAGCCCGGCTGACCCCCCGCGAGCTGCAGGTGCTGGCCGGGCTGGGCCGCGGGCTCGACGCCACCCGCATCGCCGCCGAGCTCGGGATCTCGGTGCACACCACCCGCGACCACATCCGGGCGGTCATGGCCAAGTTGGGGGTGCACACCCAGCTCGACGCCGTGGTCACCGCCGACCGGCTCGGCATCGTCCTGGTCGGCGGCGGGTGCTGACCGTGCTGCTCGACGCCCGCCCGACCGTCCGGACGACGGTGCTGCGGCACACCGCACTCATCATCGTCGTGGCCCTCGTCCTGTCGGCGCTGGTGACGCTCGGGGTGTGGCTCGTCGCGCAGGCGGAGGCCCGCCGCACGGCCGAGCGGGTCGCGACCCAGGTGGCGGCCGCGGTGCTGGTGCCGCTCACCGCGCGCGACTACGCGCAGCCGCTCGACCGCGCCGACCTGCTGCGCGACGTCGACCCGTTCCTGCGGTCCGGGGTGGTGCACCGCGTCAAGGTGTGGCGGGTCGACGGCGACCAGGTGGAGATCGTCTTCTCCGACGAGAGCCGGATCGAGTCGGCCCGGCGCCACGCCGATCCGGGGCTCGGCCGCCGGCTCGGCGCGGGGGAGACCGCGGTGTTCCCGGTCCCCGACGACCCCGAGCACCGCTTCGAGATCGCGCAGGCCGGTGAGTTGCTGGAGGTGTTCATCGGGTTCCGCGACGCCGGGGGCCACCCGGCCCGGCTCGAGATCTACGTCCCGGTCGACATCGCGGGCACGACCCGCGCCGCCGTCGCGGTGATGCTGCCGATCGCGCTCGGCGGCCTGCTCCTGCTCGGCTCGGGCATGCTCGCCCTGTCGGTGGCACTGGCCCGGCGCATCGACCGCGACCGCCGCGAGCGCGCCGACACGCTGCACTACGGCCTCGCCGCGTCCGAGCTGGCGCGCCGCGACCTCGCCCGGTGGCTGCACGACGACGTCATCCCCGACCTCGCGGGGGCGGGGCTGCTGCTCGACACCGCGGCCGGGTCGGGATCCGGTGAGCTGGTCGGCCGTGCCCGCACCATGATCGGCGAGGACGTCCGCCGGATGCGCGCGCTGCTCACCGAGTTCCTCCCGGACCAGGTCACCGGGGAGACGTTCGCGGCGTCGGTGCGGGCGCTGGCGGCCGGGGCCGATCTGCGGGTGGACGCGATGCCGGTCGTCGGCGACGACGCGGCGACGCTGCTGCACCGGGTCGCGCGCGAGCTGCTGCACAACGCGGGGGAGCACGCGGGCGCGTCGCGGGTGCTCGTGCGGCTCGGGGCCGACGGGGCGGGCGCGGTCCGCCTGGAGGTCGTCGACGACGGGCGGGGCTTCGATCCCGGCCGCCCGCCGCCGCCGGGGCACGTCGGGCTGCTGCTGGTGCGCCGGGTCGTCGAGGAGGCCGGCGGTACGGTGATCGTCACCAGCGCCCCCGGGGCCGGCACGGCGGTGTCGGTGGCGGTGCCCGCGTCCCTGCGGCTACCGGGCCGGGTTCACGTTCCCCAGTAGGCCAGGTGCCCCAGTACGTCAGGTGCCGCAGTAGGTGACGTGCGGCGGGGCCCCGTCGGGGGCGGGCTGCGCGTACGCCTCCAGACCGGGACGCTCGTCGAACGGTGCGCAGACGGCGTCGAGCATCCGGTGGAACGGGCCCAGGTCGCCCGAGGTGGCGGCGGTGAGCGCTTCCTCGACGAGGTGGTTGCGCGGCACGTAGACCGGGTTGACGCGGTTCATCGCCGCCGCCACGGCCGTGCGGTCGGCCGGGAGCAGCGCGTCGCGGCGCTCCGCCCAGACGTCGAACGGCGCCGGGTCGACGAACAGGTCGCGCGCGGTGCCCGCGGCGAGCGCGCGGAAGAACAGCGTGAGGTCGACGCCCTGGGTGCGCAGCAGCTCCAGCACGTCGGTCGCCAGCTGCGGGTCGGGCGCGCCGAGTCCGAGCTTCGCGGTCAGGCCCTCGTCCCAGTGCCGCCGGTAGGCGTCGGGGAACTCGTCGAGCACCGCCGTCGCGGCCGCCACCGCCTGCTCCGCGTCGGGGTCGATCAGCGGGAGCAGCGACTCGGCGAGCCGCGCGAGGTTCCACTGCGCCACCGGGGGCTGGTTGGCGTAGGCGTAACGGCCGCCCGAGTCGATGGAGCTGAACACCGCGGTGGGGTCGAAGGCGTCGAGGAACGCGCAGGGCCCGTAGTCGATGGTCTCGCCGGAGATCGTCATGTTGTCGGTGTTCATCACGCCGTGGACGAACCCGACGAGCATCCAGCGGGCCACGAGCTCGGCCTGGGCGTGCACGACACGGCGGTAGAACTCCAGGTAGGAGCCGGAGTCGGGGTGGTGTCGGGCGATGGCGTGGTCGGCCAGCCCGCGCAGCACGTCGAGGTCGCCCGCGACCGTCTCGCGCAGGTTCGCCGCGTACTGGAACGTGCCGACGCGCAGGTGGCTCGCGGCGACCCGGCACAGCACCGCGCCGGGGAGCGTCGCGCCGTCGCGCGGGACGGGCACGCCGGTGGCGGCGACGGACAGCGCGCGCGTCGTCGGGATCCCGAGGCCGTGCATCGCCTCGCCCATCAGGTACTCGCGCAGCATCGGCCCGACGGCGGCCAACCCGTCACCGCGCCGGGAGAACGGGGTGCGGCCCGAGCCCTTCAGGTGCAGGTCGCGGCGGTGGCCCGCGACGTCGATCACCTCGCCGAGCAGCAGCGCCCGGCCGTCGCCCAGGCGCGGCTGGTAGCCGCCGAACTGGTGGCCGGCGTAGACCTGCGCGACCGTGCTGACGCCCTCCGGGAGACCGTGCCCGACCAGCGAGGACACTCCGGCGGGCTCGCGCAGCAGTGCCGGGTCGACGCCCAGCTCGGCGGCGAGGCCCTCGTTGAGCACCAGCAGCTCCGGCGCGGGCACCTCGGCGGCGGTCCACGGCACCGACAGGCTCGGCAGCTCGCGGGCGTAGGAGTCGTCGAACTCGAACAGCGTCCTGGCGACGGTCATGGCCCTGAGGCTACGTCCGGGCGGCCCGTCCGGCACGCGGCACGGACGTGCGCCGGATCTCCCTCGGGTCCCGGGCGCAACACCGGGCGCCCCGGGAGCGATAGGAGGCGTAGCCGGTGCCCCTGACGTGTGCGCCGGATTGCGCGACGGGAAGGCGGCACGGTGATCAGGCAGCAGTTCGGGATGGTCCGGTGAGCGACCCGTCGACGGTGCGGCGCCCGTCGAGGGCGACGATCGAGGCGGTGCAGGCCTCGTGCGCGGCGGTGGCGGCCCGCCCGGTGCGCCTCGCTGAGGTGTTCTACGCGAACCTGTTCGAGATGGCCCCGCAGCTGCGGGGCATGTTCGCGGCCGACATGACCGACCAGATGCAGAAGATGACCGATGTGCTGCTCGGCGCGATCGCCCAGATCGCGTCGCGCGACACGGTCGAGCTGGAGGCCGTGCTGCGCAGGCTCGGGGCCGACCACCGGATCCGCTACGGCGTCGAGTCGGCGCACTACCTGGTGATCGGGCACGCGCTGACCCGGGCCGTGCGCGAGGTCGCCGGGCCGGCGTACTCGGGCGCGCTGAGCTCCTGCTGGATCGCGCTCGTGCAGTGGGTCGCGGCGCACATGGTGGCCGGGGCCGAGGCCGTCGACCACGAGGTCGAGCAGGAGCCGGTGTCGTTGCCCGCCCCCCGCCCGGCCGACCCGCTCCCGTCCCGACGACGCCCGGCCGCGACGTGGGGGAGGCGCTGAGCCGTGCCCGTCACCCCCCTTCCACTGCGCGGTCGCATCTCGTCCGGGCGCGGCGCGCGCATCGAGTACGGCGCCGACTACAACCCGGAGCAGTGGCCGCGCGAGGTGTGGGTGCGCGACGTCGCGCTGATGCGCGAGGCCGGGGTCACGATCGCGACGGTCGGGGTCTTCTCGTGGGCGCTGCTGCAGCCCGCCGCCGACGTCTGGGACCTCGACTGGCTCGGTGACGTGCTCGATCTGCTGCACGACGGTGGCGTCGCCGTCGACCTCGCGACGGCGACCGCATCACCGCCGCCGTGGCTCACGACCGCGCACCCGGAGGTCCTGCCCGTCGAC
Organism: Pseudonocardia abyssalis; assembly: GCF_019263705.2. Classification (NCBI taxonomy): domain Bacteria; kingdom Bacillati; phylum Actinomycetota; class Actinomycetes; order Pseudonocardiales; family Pseudonocardiaceae; genus Pseudonocardia; species Pseudonocardia abyssalis. Next base: position 2,220,536 of record NZ_JADQDK010000001.1, on the reverse strand, counting down.
GAGCTGGGCCGGACGCTGTGGCCGGGCGGGCGCCAGCACTGGCGGCCCACCTCGCCGGTGTTCCGCCGGCACGCGCTGGAGCTGGTGGAGCGGCTCGCGCGCCGGTTCGGGGACCACCCCGCGCTGGTGGCGTGGCACGTGAACAACGAGCTGGGCTGCCACAACGCGCACGACTACTCCGACGACGCCGCCGCCGCGTTCCGGGTGTGGCTGCGGGAGCGTCACGGCTCGATCGCCGAGCTGAACGCGGCGTGGGGCACCGCGTTCTGGTCGCAGTCCTACGGGCGGTGGGCCGAGATCCTCCCGCCGCGCCTCGCCGGGACGCCCGCGAACCCGACCCAGCAGCTCGACTTCGCCCGCTTCTCGTCCGACGCCCTGCGCGAGCACCTGCGCGCCGAGCGCGACCTGCTGCGCGCGATCACCCCGGACGTGCCGGTCACCACCAACTTCATGGTGATGACGGAGAGCAGCCGGATGGACTACGCGTCCTGGGCCGGCGAGGTCGACATCGTCTCCAACGACCACTACGTACGACCGGGCCGTCACGAGCACGACGAGCTGTCGTTCTCCGCCAACCTCACCGGCGGCCTGGCCGGCGGGCGGCCGTGGTGGCTGATGGAGCACTCGACGAGCGCGGTGAACTGGCAGGAGGTGAACCGGGCCAAGCGGCCGGGGGAGCTGGTGCGCGACGTGCTCACCCACGTCGCGCACGGCGCCGACGCCGTCTGCTTCTTCCAGTGGCGCCAGTCGACGGCGGGGGCCGAGCGGTTCCACTCGGCGATGGTGCCGCACGCCGGCCCCGACAGCGCCGTGTTCCGCGAGGTCGCGGCCCTCGGGGCGACGCTGGACGGGCTGGCTCCGGTCGCGGGGTCGCACCGCAAGCGGGCCCCCGTCGCGGTGCTGTTCGACTGGGACTCCTGGTGGGCGACCTCGCAGGAGTACCTGCCCAGCTCGCGGCTGGAGTACCGCCGGCACGCGGTGGAGTGGTGCACCGCGTTCACCGACGTGGGCGTCCGGGTCGACGTGCTGCCCGCCGGCGCCGACCTGACCGGGCACGCCCTCGTCGTCGCCCCGATGCTGCACGTGATGGACACGGCCCGCGCGCGGCGGCTCACCGACCACGTCGAAGGCGGAGGGCACCTCGTCGCCACGTACTTCTCCGGGATCGTCGACGCGAACGCGCACGTCCACCTCGGCGGGTACCCGGGCGCACTGCGCGACCTGCTGGGCATCCGGATCGAGGAGTTCACGCCACTGCTCGACGGCGAGTCGGTCGAGCTGGCCGCGTGCGACGGCGCCGGGACGGACTGGACGGGCACGGTGTGGACCGACCGGATCGACGTCGTGGACGCGGAGGTGCTCGCGCACTACCGAACCGGGGCGAACGCCGGCCGCGCCGCGGTGACCCGCCGCGCCGTCCCCGGTGGGGGATCGGCGGCATGGGTGTCGACGCAGCTCGACGCCGTCGCACTGGCAGCGCTGGTACGGCTGCTGCTGCCGCCCGCCGCGGCGTCCGAGCTCCCGACGCAGGCGCGGGGCCGGGTCGAGCTGGTGGTGCGGTCCGGTGACGGCGTCGAGTTCTGGTTCCTGGTCAACCGCACCACCGACCCGGTCGACGTCGAGCTGGCCGGAGACGTCCTGCACGGGGTGCGCGACGGGGAGCTCGTCCGGCTCGGACCGCGTGGGGGCGCGGTGCTGCGACGGGCCCTCTGACCGGGCGCGCGCGACGGCTCGGACCGCGTGGGGTCGCGGCGCAGCGGCGGGGTCACCGCACGGCGGTCGTCGACGCGCGGGCGGGGGACCGGCCCGCGCCGATCTCGTGGGTGCGCTCCTCGCGCAGCGTGCGCAGGAGCACCGCGGCCCAGGTCCGGAACGGGCGCCAGTTCTCCGCGACCTCCGCCAGGGGTTGTCCGTAGCGGTGGCGGACCTCGTCGTCGAGGCGGCGCTCGTGCAGCGGGAGCGCGTCGGGGTGGTTGGCACCGCGGAGGACGACCAGCTCGGCGGCGAACGGGCCCAGGCCCTTGACCTCCTGCACGCGGGCGACGGCCGCGACCGGGTCGAGCTCCCGGAGTGCGGCCCCGTCGAGGCGGCCGTCGAGGGCGGCGTCGGCGACCGCGTGCAGGTACTCGGGTTTGCGGCCGGGCAGGTCGAGGTCGAGGGAGCGCAGGCGGTCGGGGGAGGGGAACGCGCCGTCGTCGCCGTGGCGGGCGATGAGGTCGTCGCGCAGCCGGGCGGCCCGGACGATCCGGACGCGCTGGGAGAGCACCGCCCACACGGCGCACTCGTAGGGGGAGTGGAACCCGCACGGGCGCATGCCGGGCAGCCGCCGCCGGGCGTCGGCGATGACGGGGTCGCGCCCGGCGACGTCGGCCCAGCCGCGACCGTCGACGTCGAGGGAGAGGAACCGGGCGACCTGGACCGCGGCGGCGTCGAGGTCCCCGTCGCCCCGCAGGTGCAGGTGGGCCGTCGTGCCGTCCTGGGTGACGTCGACCTCGGCGCGGGACCAGTCGTGGTCGACGCGGAACACGGTGTGCAGGCGCCGGGCGTCCGCCGTGCCGGTGAGGGCGGCGGGGGTGAAGCCCTCCCAGAACCGCTTGCTCGTCGCGAGGGACCACGGCCCGGCGACCTCGACCTGTGCGTGCAGCATCTGCGTCCTCCGAACGATGTCAGGATACTGACATGCTGATGATGTGTCAGGATGCTGACATGTGTCAAGGGGAGACGGTCGGTCCTCTGGAGGAGGCCGTGGGGTACGTGCTGAAGCAGGTGGCGTCCGCGCTGCGGTCCGGGATGGACGCCGCGCTGCGTCCGCTCGACCTCACCGTGCCCCAGTACGCGTGCCTGGAACTGCTCGGTCAGCGGCCGGGCCTGTCCAACGCGGAGCTGGCCCGGGGTGCGTTCGTCACGCGCCAGTCGATGAACGGGGTGCTGCGCGGATTGCAGGACCGCGGCCTGGTCACCCGCGCCGACACCGCCGACCACGGCCGCGCCCGGCCCGCCGAGCTGACCGACACCGGCCGCACCCGGCTCACCGCGGCCTCCGTCGCGGTGCACGCGGTGGAGGAGGACCTGCTCCGCCCGCTCCCGCCCGAGCGGAGGCGGCGCCTGCTCGACGACCTCACCGCCTGCCTCCCCTCGCCCCCGGGGTCGTGATCCACCCACGCGAACCCGCGCCTGGTCGAGACGGCGGCGGCCAGCGCAGGTGCCGGGCGAAGAACCTGGCGGCGTCCTCCCCGGCGGACTGCGGGACACCGGCGTGTCCGCCCGTGTTGGCGAGCAGCGTCTTCTCCCGTGACCCGAAGGCGTCGAACAGGTCCAGGGCCGCCTGCCGGTCGTTCCCCTCGTCGTCCCACTGCAGCAGGACGTGCAGCGGGACGGTGACCCGTCGGGCCTCCTCGAACATGCTCCGCGGCACGAAGCTCCCGGCGAAGAGTCCGGCGGCCCCGATGCGCGGCTCGACCACCGCGAGCCGGATGCCGATCGAGATGACGCCCCCCGAGTACCCGACCGGGCCGCCGATGTCCGGCAGCGCGAGCAGGGCGTCCAGCGCGGCCTGCGCCTCCGGGACCGCCCGGTCGACGAGCGGGAGGACGAGGGCGTCGACGATCTCGTCGCCGACCGGGCTGCCGGCCTCCACCGCCCGGCGCAGATCGGCGCGGGCCTGCTCGGCGGCGGGCCAACGGGGCCGCTCACCGCTCCCGGGGAGCTCGAGGGTGGCCGTGGCGAACCCCTCCGCCGCGCACTGCCGGGCCCGGGCCACCAGTCGGGGGTACATCGTGCGGAGTCCGAGCGGGGGGTGGCCGAGCAGGATCAGCGGGGCCGGTGCGGATGCGGGCGTCCACAGGATGCCGGGGATCCCGCCGAGGGTGAATCCGCGTTCGAGGACGCGGTCGTCGAGGTGCTGTTCGGAGGTGAAGCGCATGGTCGTGCCTCTCGGGAGCGTTCGTGGACGGCGCTCCCGGACGACCTACCGCCCGACCGTGACCCCGGAGGGGAGCACCCATGTCGACACTGCGTTCACGGGTACCACCTCCTCGATCTCTCGCACGGTCACCGGACCGTAGCCCTGGCCGCTGTGGTCCGGCAACGGGTTATCGCGCGGGCCGGCAGGGCTCGGCGCAATGGCGGACATCCGTCGGGACAAATGCGGGAATGACGCCGATCACATCGAACTTCGCCCCCGGTGGATTCGGCTCGTAGCAGGTCAACGGCCCGACCGGGTCCACGTCCTGTCCGGTCCGCTGAGTCGAGGTAGGGTCCCCGGCAGTGATCGATCGTCAGTCCGAGCGAATAAGAGGAGGAATTCATCATGGCACCGTCCGAGCCAGTCGCCCGCAATCCGGACAAGGGCTATGTCGCTATTCTGGGATGGAGCCTGAATGCCGTCGAGGCTCTCGACCGGTTCGACCGCCGCTACGTCGTGGTGGCCCCGGACTGGGCCGAGGAGTACTGCACCGAACACGACATCCCCTACATCCCGTGGAACTTCGAGCGGCTCAACGACCGCTCCATGGAGATCGCCGAGACGCTGCAGGACGCCGGCGTCGACGTCGCGATCCCGCTCTACGAGGAGACCGTCGAATGGGCCGGGGCGATCAACTCGGTGCTGATGGGTAACCCGCGCCTGTTCGGTCAGGCGATGTTGCTCCGCGACAAGGCGCTGATGAAGCGTCGCGCGCAGTTGGGCGGCATCCGCGTCGGGATCTTCGAGGAGGCCCACGACAAGGGTGACGTCATCCGCTTCCTCAAGCGGGTCAACCAGACGCTGCTCAAGCTCGACGGGGACCCGAACGACCCGATCCACCTCAAGGCCTTCGACAAGGCGGGGTGCCTCGGGCACCGCGTCATTCGCACCCCGGACGAGGTCGACACCATTCCGGAGGAGGAGTTCCCGGTCCTCATGGAATCGCACCTCGACGGCTGGGAGTTCGCTGTCGAGGCGTGGATCTACAACGGGAAGATCCGGTTCCTGAACATCTCCGAGTACGTCACCCTCGGCTACTCGGTGTTCGTCCCGGCCACGCCGGAACTGGAGAAGTACCGCGAGCGGATCACGCGGGAGATCGAGAAGCTGATCAAGGCCTTCGAGATCGACTTCGGGTTCATCCACCCCGAGTACTTCGTCACCAGTGACGGGGAGATGTACTTCGGCGAGGTCGCCTACCGGCCGCCGGGCTTCAAGGTGTTCGAGCTGCTCGAGCGCGCGTACGGCTTCAACGCCTACCAGGCGCTGGTGCTGGCCTTCGACCCGAAGACCACCGAGGAGGAGATCGAGGCGTTCTTCCCGAAGGAGGTCGTCGACGCCCGCGGCTACGCCGGCTGCTTCGGGGTGTATCCGCGGCGCCGCGTCGTCAACGAGCTGGCCATGCCGGCGGAGACGGAGGGGCACGAGTACTTCGAGTCCCACGAGCTGACGGCGCCGCTGGAGGAGACGGTCACCAAGCGCACCGCGTTCGGCACCCACTGGGGTCTGGTCTACTTCTTCGGCGACGATCCGTACCAGATGCGCGATCTGCTGGCGAGGCAGGAAGAACTTGACTTCTACGTCTAGCACCGACGCGGTGCTGGCCAAGCGACTCGCGTCGCTCGACGACGCCGTGCGGGCGATGTCGGAGACGCGGGACTTCGGCAAGCACCTCAAGCTGCGGCAGGTGCTCGACTCCCTGCGGCGGGTCCTGCTGGCGCCGGGCGGGTGCGCGGAGGCCCGCTCCCGCGCCGCCGCGCTGGAGGAGGCCGGGCTGTTCCGGGGCACCGACTGGGACTCCCCGGAGATCCTCATCCCCGCGCTTGTCGGGGGGTCGCTGCACAGCACCGAGGCCGACACCGTCCTCATGGAGGCGGCGAGCGAGCTGCGCATGCTCGCCGTCGCCACCGGCGACTACGTGCACCCGAGCATCTCCGCCGAGGAGGCGCACCAGTTCCTCTCGCAGGTGCTGGCCATGAACATCGAGCTGCTGTTCACCCCGCCCAGCGAAGCGGAGCGCACGACGCAGGGCCGCACCGCGCAGCTGATCCGCGACCTGTTCCGGTACCTCGGCGAGACCGTCGGTTACGAGAGCATCCTCGACCACCTCGTCGAGGAGATCTGGCGGATCCTGCGCCAGCGGCCGATCCAGGTCGACCAGGTGCGCGACATGATCACGCAGATCGCGGTGTACCGCAGCGACCCGGACGTCGACCTGGGGTCGACCGGGCAGGGCCTCGACCGCCTGATCACGAGCCTGTTCGGCACGACCGACGCGTGCCGGGAGGACCCCGGCACCGAGGTCTACCGCTCGCGCCTGGAGGCGATGGACGCCGCTGGCCTGCAGTACGAGGCCACCGGGTTCGCGCGCGCCATGCACGACACCGGGCTGGTGTCGCCGTACCACGCGGAGCTGCTGCGGTTCCTGCTCGAGGAGGGCGACTACCTGCTCGCGGAGGCGCTCGGCCTGTCCGGCACCGGCCGTGACTGCATGCTGCGCTTCCACAAGCTGGTGCACCGCCTGATCGACGTCGCGGTACACCCGCAGACGGCCCAGTGCATCTACGGGCTCGCGCTGCTGCTCGACCGTGGGATCCTCTACCAGCCCGCCGTCGAGCCCGCGCTGTGGCGCCAGCTCGCCCTCACGCTGTCGCCCTACGCGCAGGAGCGGCTCACCGTCGCCCACGGGTCGGAGCCCACACCCCGCGCGCGCCTGGTGGCGGGGGTCCTGTCGATGCTCGGGCTGCCGCTCGGCGTCGGCCAAGGCGACAACCCGACGTGCCAGTCGGCCCGCGCGCTGTCGATGTGGGCCTACAACGACCCCGACTACCTGCTGCAGGTGCTGGTCTGGGCCGCCCGCGACGACGAGGTCATCCTGCATTTCGAGGGGCAACCGATCTCCTCGCGCGAGAGCGAGGGCGGGGTGGCCACGACGCTGCCCACCGACCTCGACCCGGTGTCGCTGCTCGTCGTGCCGCATCTCGACCGCATCTACGCCGAGATGGGGCGGCGCTGCATCGACCGGCCCGGCGACCCCCACCGCTGGGTCAATCCCGAGTTCCACGGCTGGTGGGCCGGGCGCGGGTTCCGGATCAACGTCGACGTCGAGACGGGCAAGCTGATCGACCTCGACGAGTTCCTGCGGCACTTCTACGCCAGCTACCACCCCGACTACAACGGCTACCAGCCGCTGATCCACCCGCAGCCGGCCGGCGTCGCCGTCACCGACAGCGCGGCGCGCTACATCGGCTGGCACGCGATCACGATCCTGCGCGTGAACTTCGACCCGCAGGACGAGATGCGGGTCTACTTCTACAACCCCAACAACGACAGCGGCCAGGACTGGGGCGACGGGGTCGTGGTCGGCACCGCGGGCAACGGCGAGCGCTTCGGCGAGGGGTCGCTGCCGTTCGAGCAGTTCGCGTCGCGGCTCTACATCTACCACTACGACCCGTTCGAGCGGGGCGACCCGGAGCGGGTCCCGGCGGGCGACCTGGACCGCGTCGTCGGCTACATCGAGCGCAGCTGGGGCGCCGACCGCCTGCCCGCGGGGGAGCTGCAGGCGGCACCCGAACGGGGGTGAGAGGTGTGACCGGTGGGGGAGCGGGTACGTCCCGGTCATGAGCAGCGAAACAACGTCGGCCTCGCGCCACGCCGCCGTCGACCCAGGCGACCTGTCCACCGGCGAGCTGGTCACCCGCCTGTCGAGCCAGGTGACCGAGCTGGTGCGCGGGGAGCTGGAACTGGCCCGGACCGAGCTGGCCGAGAAGGGCAAGCGTGCGGGCCTCGGGGCCGGCCTGGCCGGGGCGGGCGGGGTCGTGGCGCTCTACGGCGTCGGTGCGCTGGTCGCGGCCGCGATCGCCGGCCTCTCCCTCGTCCTCGACGTGTGGCTGGCCGCGCTGATCGTCGCGGTCGTCGTCCTCGTCGTGGCGGGCGTGCTCGCGCTGGTCGGGCGCTCGCAGATCCGCAAGGCGGTGCCGCCGGTGCCGGAGCGGACCGTCGAGTCCGTCGGGCACGACGTCGACACCGTGAAGGCGGCGGTGCGGCGATGACCGGCGCGCACCGGGCCGACGACGGCGACGCCGAGACCCGCACCGTGGCCGATCTCGTGGCCGACGGCCCGGGCCCGGTCGACCCCGACCGCCCCGTCGTCGACGCACGCACCCCCGAGGACAAGCGGGCCGCGATCGAGGAGCTGCGCGCCGACCTCGGCGACACCGTCTCCGAGCTCGCGCACCGCGTCGACGTCCCCGCCCGGGTCAAGGCCCGCGGCGAGGAGGTCACGGCGCAGGCCAAGGCCGGGCTGGGGCGGGCGCAGTCCGTCCTCGACGACAACGCGCCGCAGGTCGGGCAGGTCGTCCGAGAACGTCCCGGATCCGTCGCCGCCGCGGCCCTCGCCGCCGTCCTCGCCGTGCTGGTGGTGACCCGCCTGCGCCAACGGAACGCCGGATGAGGGTGTCGAGAGTGCGGCGGACGGTGGCCGCAGGCGCGGCCGCGGCCGCTCTGCTGCTGACCGGAGCCGGTGCGTGCGACAGCGGCCCGGGCGTGCCGCCCAACGGTGAGCAGGGCGACGGCGTCGGCAACGGCGGCGACCAGGGCGACGAGGAGGCCCCGGGCGAGGGTGGCGCGGGCGACGAGGTCGGTGGCGGCGGGGGCTGAGCCCCCCGGTCCCGGGGGACCGCGGCGACGACCCGGTCCGGGCGCAGCAGCACCGCGGTCGTCCGACCGGCACCGAGCCACCTTCGGAGCGCGGGGCCGTCGGTGACGACCGTGCGGGCTCCGAGCGCGGCGGCCCTCGCCCGCAGGCCGGCATCGACCGGGGCCGTGAGCGACTTCGTCGTGGCGCGCGGGCGATCGGCGGTCCTGCTGTGCCTGGAGCTCACCTCGCTGCACGTCCGGCCGCCGACCGGGGACCAGGCCGCCTTCCCCGCCGACTCCCGCCGCAGGGTCGACGCACTCGGGGTGGCCGACCTGACCACGGCCTCGGTCCGCGGGCTGCACCTCGGCGGGGCTCCGGTGCCCGGGGAGTCGACCGGCAACGACCTCGCCGCCGACGAGATCGTCGGGTGGCTGGGGAAGCGGCACGACCTGGCCCCGCACCGCCGGACTACGCTCGGAGCGTGATCGTCTGGCACAACCCGCGCTGTTCGAAGAGCCGTGGCGTCCTGCAGGTGCTGGCCGAGGCCGGGGTGACGCCCGAGGTGGTGCGCTACCTCGACACCCCGCCGTCGCGGGCGGAGATCGAGGACGTGCTGCGCCTGCTCGGCACCGACGACCCGGCGTCGGTCGTCCGCACCGGCGAGCCCGCGTACCGCGAGCTGGGGCTGGCCGGAGCCGACCGCGACACCCTGCTCGACGCGCTCGCCGCACACCCGTCCCTGATCGAGCGGCCCATCGTGATCGACGGGGACCGGGCGGTGCTGGCCCGGCCGCCGGAGCGCGTGCGGGAGCTCCTCGACCGCCACCGCTGAACCCCGGTCAGGACCGGTGGGGAGCCAGGCGCGTCGCGATCCGGTGGTGGGACTCGCGGCGGCGGGGCGAGGCGTCGGGGCCCGGTGGATCGCCCAGCGCCACGGCGGCGTCGGTGATGCCGTAGGTGACCCGGTGCACGAGCAGGTCGACGGCGGTCTCCAGCCACGGACCGGCCTCGGCGGGCGGACCGGGCCCGAGCACCGCGTCGAACCACACCGGCGGCATCTCCGCGCGGTCGATCATCCCGGCCAGGCGGGTCCGCAGCGACGTGCGCAGGGCGTCGTGGGAGGAGCGGCCGTCGTCGATCGCCTCGGCCCGCTGCCCGCGGCGCTCGTCGTCGGCGGCCAGCACCGCCGCGGCGCGGTCGGCCGCCTCGGTGACGTGCTCGGAGGTCTGGCGGTAGTCGTCGAGGTCGAGCCGGGCGGCGGCGAACTCGCGAGCGGCGGTCGAGCGGGTCGGTGAGCCGGGCTCGCTCCGGGCGACGGCCAGGCTGGCGTCGACGGTGGCGCGGACGGCGCGGCCGTGGCCCACCCGCCAGCGGCGCAGCTCCGCGACGTCGGCCTGGAGGATCCGGCGCCGGGCCTCGGGCAGGAGATCGGCCTCCAGGTTCGCGCCGCGCTCGGCCCGGGCGGCGAGCGCGACGAGGTCGGGGCCGGCGTCGAGGTCGGCCGTGCGGGCCCCCGTGGACGCCCGGACGTGGCGGTCGAGCCAGCGCAGCCTGCGCTCGAGCCGGGCGGTGGTCTCGTCGAGACGCCGGGTGAGGTCGCGCTCCACCGCGTCGACCGCCTCGCCTGCCTCGTCGACACGACGTTCGAGCTGCTCGGCGTGGTCGGTGTAGCGGCTCAGGTCGTCGCGCAGCTCCTCGACGGGCCGCGCGTCGGCCTTGGCGTCGACGTCGCGCCGGAGCTGGGTGAGCCGGTTCTCCAGGCGCGCGATCAGGTGGTGCAGGTCGGCGTGCTGGTGATCGTCGGCGTCCACGGGGCTCAGGCCTCCTCGTCGGCCGGTGGGCGGCGCACGGTGCGCACGAACCCGGCGACCGCGACGGCGGCCACGACCAGCGCCACCGTGCGGGCCCACCACGGCGCCCACTCCGGCGCGACGCAGGCCAGCGCCACCCCGGCGACCAGCACGACGAGCGAGCCGGTGCGGCGCATGCGGTGACCGGCGGGCGGGCCGAACCGGTGCGCGACCGCGATCACTGCGGCGGCCACGATCCCGGCGACGAGGACGACGACGCCCCCCGCGCTCCACCACCCGGCGATCAGCCCGACGACGAGCAGCACCGCGGACCCCGCCCCGAGCGCCAGCGCGGCGCGGAGCACCTGCCGGGAGCTGGCGGCGTACGCGAGGGCCTCCTCGGCCCGCGCGGCCCGATCCTCCATCTCCAGCACCTCGTCGGTGGCCCGGACGATCTCGTCGACCTGGTCGTCGGTGAGGTCGGCGTCGCGCAGGTCCTGGTGGGCGCGGAGCAGCTCGAACCGCCGGCGCCGCGCGGCCTCGACGAGGCGCGCCGGCGACTCGGCGGCGAGGTCGGCCTCGGGGTCGGGCGGCACCCCGCCATCATGGCCGAGCGGGCCGAGAAGAATCCGGCGACGCGCGCGGGGTCAGCCGCCGAGGACCTCGCGCAGCGTCCGCGCGAACGCCTCGGGCTGCCCCGGGTGGCCGAACTCGTCGCCGGCGAAGCCGCCGTGGTGGCTGGGGAACACGGTCGCCTCCTGGCCGAGCAGCGCGGCCGTGGCCACCGCGGTGCGGCCGGTGAGGAGGTTCAGCGACTCCTCGCCGACGGCCAGCACGACCCGCGTCGGGGCTGCGAGCAGCGCCTCGACGCGGGGGCGGTAGGTGGTGAAGGCCAGCGACCGGTCCGAAAGCAGCGGGTCGTCGCGGTTGCCGTCGTCCTCGGTCGGCATCCCGAACGCGGCCGGGTCCGGCGCGGGCTGCGCGAAGTACTCGTCGGTGAACTCGCCCTCCCACGAGGTGCCGGCGATGAACCCGGCCATGCCGGCACCGAAGCCCTTGGCCTGGTACGCCTCGCGCCACCCGGCCTGGGCGCGCTCGGCGGCCGCGGCGTCGGGAAGCGTCGGGAGCACCGGGGGCTCGTGCGCCACCAGGACGGTCACGTCGTCGGGGTAGGCCGCGACGAGCTCCAGCGCGGTGACCGCGCCGCCGCTGCTGGCGAACATCTCGACCGGGCCCGCGCCGAGCGTCTCGATCAGGGCGTGGACGTCGGCGGCCTGGGTCTCGGGGAGGTTGTCGACGCGGCCGTCCCTGCGCACGCTGCGGCCGATGCCGCGCGGGTCGTAGGTGACGCAGGTGCGGTCGGGGAACTGCGCCGACAGCGAGCGGAAGCCGGTGGCGTCCATCGGCTGGCCGATCATGAGCAGGAGCGGCCGCCCGTCGGCGGTGGGGAGGGGCCCGAGGACGTCGTAGGCCAGGTCGGCGTCGGGAAGCGCGAGCGTGTGAGTGGTCATGCCCGTCAGACGACGCCTGCGCGGCAAACTCATCGCTCCGCGCAATCGTCGTCACATATGAACAATCGTTCAGATGTTGTTAGGGTCTCGTCAATCATCCGACGACGTGTGGAGGCAGCGTGCCGACCCGATCCCTGCCCGCCCTGTTCGCGCTGCCCGCCCTGCTCGCGCTGCCCGCCCTGCTCGCGCTGGTCGCGCTGCTGCTGGCCGGCTGCGCGACCACCGGCACCGGACCGGCGCCCGCCGACGCGCCCCCCACGCTGACGATCGCGACGGGTTTCGCGATCGACGACCTCGACCCGATCGAGAACGCGTTCTGGGGCCCCGAGTTCGGCTACATCGAGCTGCTCATGCACCCCGAGCGCGACGGCGCCCCGACGCCGTGGGTGCTGTCCGGCCTCGACAACCCGGACCCGCTGACCTGGGTGCTCGACCTGAACGGCGGCGTCACCTTCCAGAACGGCGCCCCGCTCGACGGCGCCGCGCTGGCCGCGCTGCTGACGTTCCAGCTCGCCGAGAACCCCGACTTCGGGGCCGGGCTGCCCGGCGCGACGGCCGCCGCCACGGGGCCGCTGCAGGCCACCCTGACCACCACGCGGCCCATCCCGAACGTGCCCGCGCTGCTCGCCGACGAGGCGATGGTGCCGGTCTACGACGTGGCGGCCTACCAGGCCCACCGCGCGTCGGGGGCGCCCGTGACCGACCTGGTGACCGCGGGCCTCTACACCGGGCCCTACGTCGTCGACGCGCTCGACGCCGAGTCGATGCAGCTCTCCCCGCGCCCCGGCTACTGGGACGGCGTCCCCGCGCTCGAGGACCTCACCGTGCGGTTCGTGCCGGAGGTCTCCGCGCGGATCCAGGCGGTGCAGGCCGGGGAGGCCGACATCGCGCTCTACCCGCCGACCGCGTCGGCGCAGACCCTGGACGGGCGCACCGACTCGTTCTACGTCACCGGGCAGCCCAGCGGGCCGTCGTTCATGTTCCAGCTCAACCAGCGGGTGGACCCGTTCGGCGACCCCCTCGTCCGGCGCGCGGTCTACTCCGCCGTCGGCTACGACCAGCTCGCGAACGAGGTGATGAACGGCCGCTACGCCCCGTCGACCGGCCTCTACATCGACTCGCGGCCGTGGGCCGTGCCGACCCAGCGCACCGACGTCGCCGCAGCCGCCGCCCTGCTCGACGAGGCGGGCTGGGCTCCCGGGGCGGACGGCACCCGCACCCGCGACGGCGTCCCGCTGCGCTTCACCGTCCTGACCTACCCGCAGCAGCCCGACTCCGACGTGCTGGCCCTCGCGCTGCAGTCCCAGCTCGGCGCGGTGGGGATCGGGGTGGAGATCCAGCAGGTCCCCGACATCAACGACGTGCAGGAGGGCGATCCGGTCGGCTGGCAGGCGGCGGTGACGAGCAACGGCTTCATCTCCTTCGGCGGTGACTACCTCACGCCCGTGCAGCGCTACCTGCGCACCGGCGGTCCGCGCAACGTCACCGGTGTCGCCGACCCCGAACTCGACGCGCTGGTCGACGAGCTCTCGACCACCCTCGACACGACCGCCCGCGACGACCTGCTGCGCCGCGTCCAGCAGCGCGTGGCCGACCAGGGACACCTCGCCTACCTCGGCATCCGGCTGCCCGCCGTGATCACCGGGCCCGCCTGGCGCGGCTACGAGGTGCCGATCTCCAATCTCTGGGTGGACGCCCGCACCGCGCCGGCCGCCTGAGGTGCGCGCGGTACTGACCCGGCTGGTCCAGGCTCTGGTCACGCTCGCCGGGGCGGGCGCGCTGGTCTTCGGGATGCTCGCCGTCACCCCGGGCGACCCGGCCCGGCGGGTGCTGGAGGCGCGCGGCGTGACCGAGCCGAGCCCGCCCGCGATCGCCGCGGTCCGCGCGGAGCTGCGCCTGGACGACCCGCTACCGCTGCGGTTCCTCCGGTGGGCGGCCGACGCGGCGACCGGGGACCTGGGGATCTCCTGGAGCACCGGGCAGCCGGTCGCCGCGGAGTTCGCCGAGCGGCTGCCCGCGACGCTGCGGCTCACCGGGGCGGCGCTCGCCCTCGCCGTCGCGCTGGCCCTGGTGCTCGGCGCGGTCGCCGCGGCGGCGCCGGGGCGGTGGCCCGACGTCGTCTCCCGGGTGGTGGCGCTCGGGATGCTCGTCGTGCCGAGCTTCGTGCTGGGCGTGCTCGTCCTCGACGTGCTGGTCGTCGGCGCCGGGCTCGGCCGCGTCATCGCCGACGGCACCTGGGCCACGGTGTTCCTCCCCGCGCTGACGCTCGCGCTCGCGTCGGGGGCGACCTGGTCGCGGGTGTTGCGCACCGGCCTGCTGGAGGCCCGCTCGGCGTCCTACCTGCGTGTGAGCACCGCCCGCGGTGCGACGCCGTGGCAGCGGCTGCGCGTCCACGAGCTCCCCAACGCCGCGGCCCCGTTCCTCACCGTCGTCGGGCTGGGCACCGCGGCGCTGATCGGCGGGGCGCCGATCGTCGAGAGCGTGTTCACCTGGCCCGGTGTCGGGCGGTACACCGTCGAGGCGATCGACGCGCGGGACATGCCGGTCGTCGTCGGGTTCACGCTCGTCGCGGTCGTCGTCTACGTGGTGACGAGCCTGGTCGTGGACCTGGTGTGCACGCTGATCGACCCACGGCTGCGGCAGGACGTCCGGTGACCGCGCTCGGGATCCTCACCCGCCCGGGACTCGCCCCCGAGGTCCGCGGCGGGGTGTGGCGCGACCTGCTGCGCCGCCCGGCGGCCCGGGTGGGGCTGGCGCTGGCCGCGGCCCTCGCCCTGGTCGCGCTGGTCGGCCCGTTGCTCGCCGCCGACCCGGACCTGCCCGACTACACCGACCAGCTCGCCGCCCCGAGTGCCGCGCACCGGCTGGGCACCGACCAGTCCGGCCGCGACCTGCTCGCGCGCAGCGTCGCCGGCGCGCAGACCTCGCTGGGGGCGGCGCTGCTGGTCATGAGCATCGCCGCGGCGGTCGGGCTCGTCGTCGGCACCGTCGCGGGGTCGGTCGGCGGCCGGGTCGACGCCGTGCTGACCCGCCTCACCGATGTCCTGCTCGGGCTGCCGTCGCTGGTGCTGACCCTGGCCGTCGTCGGGGTGCTCGGGCCCGGCTTCTGGAACCTGGTCCTCGCGATGTCGGCCACGAGCTGGGCGGGGCTCGCGCGCCTGGCCCGCAGCGTCGCACGCGGCAGCGACCGGCGCCCCGACGTGGTCGCGGCCCGGATGGCGGGTGTCGGGCGGGTGCGGGTCGCCCTGGGGCACGTCCTGCCTGCGGCGGCGTCGCAGGTCACGGTGGCGGCCACGCTGGGGCTGGGGGAGACGGTGCTCGCGCTCGGCGGGCTGTCGTTCCTCGGGCTCGGCGCGCAGCCCCCGACCGCGGAGTGGGGCAACATGCTCGCCACCGGCCGCGCGACGTTCGCGTTCGCGCCGTGGCAGCTGATCGGGCCCGGCGTCGGGCTCGTCCTCACCGTCACCGCGGCCGCCCTGATCAGCGACGCGCTGCGCGACGTCACGGACCCGGGGCGGCCCGCGTGAACGCCCCGCTGCAGATCACCGGGCTCACCGTCCGGTACCCGGGCGGCCGGGTCGCGCTCGACGGCGTCGACCTCACCGTGGGGGCGGGCGAGCGCTGGGCCGTCGTCGGGCGGTCGGGCAGCGGCAAGACCACCCTGGTCCGTGCGGTCCTCGGGCTGCTCCCGCCCGGTACACACGTGTCGGGCAGCGTGCGGGTGGGCGGCCGGGAGGTGCTGGGTGCGCCGGACGCGGAGCTGCGGGCGCTGCGCGGGCTCGTCGTCGGCTACGTCCCGCAGGACCCGTTCGCGGCGTGCGACCCGCTGCGGACCGTCGGGCACCACGTCGCGCAGGCCTGGGCCGCGCACCGCTGCCGCCCGCCCGACGGCGCGGTGCCCGCCGCGCTCCAGCGCGTCGGCATCCCCGACGCCGAGCGGCGCCACGGCCAGCACCCGCACCAGTGGTCGGGCGGGATGCTGCAGCGCGCCACCCTGGTGGCGGCCACCGCGCACACCCCGCTGCTGACGCTCGCCGACGAGCCCACCAGCGCGCTGGACGCGGAGCTCGCCGACGACGTGCTCGACCTCGTCCGCCGCACCTGCGGGGCACTGCTGCTGATCAGCCACGATCTCGCGCTCGTCGCCCGCCACGCCGGGTCGGTGCTGGTGCTCGGCGAGGGCCGGGTGGTCGAGCACGGCACCTCCGCGACGCTGCTGCGGGCGCCCGCGGCCCCGGAGACCCGTCTGCTGGTCGCGGCGTCGGCCCCGGAACCGCGGGCCGGACCCGCCGTGCCCGGCCCGGTCGTCGCGGGCGTGCGCGGGATCGTGCGCCGCTACGGGCCGGTCACCGCCGTCGACGGGGTCGATCTCGACGTCGCGGCGGGCGAGGTGGTCGGCGTGATCGGCCGTTCGGGGTCGGGCAAATCGACGCTCGCGCGGCTCGTCGGCGGGATGGAGCGCCCCGACGCGGGGACGGTGCACCTGCACGGGAACCGGCCCGGGTTCGTGATGCCGGTCTTCCAGGACCCCGTGGCGAGCCTGGACCGGCGCTGGCCGCTGTGGCGCACGCTGGCCGAACCGCGCCGTGCGCGCGGCGAGCGCCACTCCCGACGCCGGCTGCGCGATCTCGCGGCGGAGGCGCTGGACCGGGTCGGACTGGCCGGGGTCGACGTCGACCGGGTCCCGGGGACCCTCTCGACGGGCCAGGCGCAGCGGGTCGCGATCGCCCGCGCGCTCCTGGCCCGGCCCGCGCTGCTGATCGCCGACGAGCCGACCGCCAGCCTCGACGTCGCCGCCGCGACCGCGATCGCCGCCCTGCTCCGCACGATCGCCGACGACGGCGCGGCGCTGCTGGTCGTCAGCCACGAGGAGGCGCGGTTGCGCAGCTACGCCGACCGCGTGATCAGGATGCGGGCCGGTCGGCTCGCCGAGGGGGAGGTCCAGGACCGTGCCGTCCACTGAGTTCGCACGATCGACCGAGTTGTTGCTCGTCGCCCGCCCGACGCCCGCGGGCGTCGACGCGCGTTCGCTCGCGGCACTCGCCGCCGCCGTCGCGGAACGCAGCGCACTCCCGGTCCGGGTCGGGCACCTCGACCAGGCCGAGCCGTCGATCCATTCCGCGCTCGACGACGCCGTCGCCGCCGGGGCGGAGCGGGTGCGGATCGTGGCGCTCGCGGTGCCCGAGGACCGGTACCTCACCGCGTGGATCGGGCGGGCCGTCGCGCACTGGCGCGAGGACCGGGTCCCCGACGTGAACGTGACCCTCGCCACCGGGCTGGCCCGCCACGACGATCTCGCCGGGTTGGTCGCACGGCTCGGCGACGACGCGGGCGACCCGGTCCGGGCGAGCCCGGCCGGGTTCCGCAGCCCGGCGTGGTCGACGCTCCCGCGGGTCGGGCGGCACCTGCTGGTCTGCCGCGGCCCCCGCTGCACCGCCTACGACGCCGGGACGACGCACCGCGCGCTGACCGCGGCCACCTGCGACGACCCCGGCACGCTGGTCACCCCGATCGGCTGTCTCGGACCGTGCAACCTC
The DNA here is from genome assembly GCF_019263705.2 of Pseudonocardia abyssalis. Lineage (NCBI taxonomy): Bacteria > Bacillati > Actinomycetota > Actinomycetes > Pseudonocardiales > Pseudonocardiaceae > Pseudonocardia > Pseudonocardia abyssalis. The sequence continues at coordinate 2,203,095 of NZ_JADQDK010000001.1, read as the reverse complement.
GGCCCGCTGGTGATCGACAACCCGGCGGGGACCTGGCACACCGGGGTCGACGCGGCGGGGGTGTCCGCTCTGCTGTCGGGCCCGCGACAGCGCTCCTGAGGGGCCCGGGCCGCCCACGACACGAGCAGGCGCTTCCGTCAAGACTTGTAGTTAGGCAATCCTTCCATGAGGGTTGCCTATAGTCCTACGTTCGGGGGGCTCGTCGTCGAGAAGGGGCAGTCATGCCGCAGGTGAGATCGGCCGATGCAGGTCGCGGCTCCGTCCACGACCTGGTCGGTATCGGGTTCGGTCCGTCGAACCTGGCGTTGGCCATCGCGGCGGAGGAGTACGGCGGGCGGCTCGCCGCGCGGTTCGTCGAGAGGCAGACGGAGTTCGGCTGGCACCGCGGGATGCTGATCGAGGACGCGACGATGCAGGTGTCGTTCCTCAAGGACCTCGCGACGCTGCGCAACCCGACCAGCCGCTTCGGGTTCCTGTCCTACCTGCACGACCGGGACAGGCTCGTCGACTTCATCAACTACGGCACGTCGTTCCCCACGCGCCTGGAGTTCCACGACTACCTGGAGTGGGCCGCGGCGGGTTTCGCCGACCGCGTCGACTACGGCACGACGATCGTGGGGGTCGAGGCCGTCCCGGACGACCCGGAGGTGCTCGACGTCCGCACCGAGGACGGCGGGCGGCTGCGCACGCGCAACGTGGTGCTGGCGACGGGGCTGGTGCCGCACCTGCCCGAGGGCGTCTCCGGGGGGCGCCGGGTGTGGCACAGCCGCGACCTGGTCGCGGCCACGGCCGCGGCGACGGAGGTCCGTCGGGTGATCGTGGTCGGGGCCGGCCAGAGTGCCGCGGAGGCGGCGGACCACCTGCACCGCACGTTCCCCGACGCCGAGGTGTGCGCGGTGTTCGCCCGGTACGGCTACAGCCCCGCGGACGACAGCTCGTTCGCGAACCGGGTGTTCGACCCGGGTGCGGTGGACGACTTCTTCCAGGCCCCTTCGGAGGTGAAGGACCTGATCCTGGCCTATCACGGGAACACGAACTACTCGGTGGTGGACCTGGACCTCATCCAGGCGCTCTACCGGCGGCACTACCACGAGAAGGTCAGCGGGCGGGAGCGGTTGCGGTTCCTGAACGTCAGCCGGGTGGCCGACGTGGTCGAGACCGACGACCGCGTCGAACTGGCGGTGGAGTCGCTGGTGGACCGCAGCCGGGAGGTGATCTCGGCGGACCTGGTGGTGTACGCGACGGGGTACCGGCCGTCGGACCCGGTGGCCCTGCTCGGGGGGCTGGCGCCGCGGTGCCGCCGGGACCGGTTGGGACGTCTGGACATCGGGCGCGACTACCGGGTGGCGACCGACGGGGACCTGCGGGCGGGGATCTACGTGCAGGGGGCCACCGAGCACACCCACGGGTTGTCCTCGACCCTGCTGTCGAACGTCGCGGTGCGGACGGGGGAGATCGCCGCGTCGATCGTGGCCCGCAAGACCGCCCACCGGCCCGCCGACCTGGCGCGTTCCGCCACCGGCTCCTGAGGGCCACCGCCGTCAGATCCCGGCACGGTGGGTCCACCGGCCGCCCAGCAGCGTTCCGGCGACGGGCATCGACCGGAGCGCGGCCGGGGCGGCGGTGCGGGGGTCGAGGTCGGTGACGACGAGATCGGCCCGCCGCCCGACCGCCACCGGCCCGTCCGGCCCGGCCGACGCCGCCAGCGCGACGTCGACCGGGACGTGCTGCTCGGGATGCCACGGCGGGCGGGCGTCCCCGGAGTGGTGCACCGCGGCGGCGAGGGTGATCCACGGGTCGAGCGGGACGACCGGCGTGTCGGAGCCCAGCGCGAGCACCGCACCCGAGTTGCGGTTCCTCGGGGCGGGCCCGTCCTCCCCGTGCCCACGACGGCGCAGGACGGCAGCTGCGACGTGGCGCCGCGCGGTGCCCCGCCCGGGGTGCGCGTGCTCGACGACCAGACGGTCGCGATCGCCGACCGCACGGGACACCGGCGCCTCGACGGCATGCGCGACATCCCGAGCGGTCCGCAGGTGGGGACGCTGTTCCTGGTGCCGGGTCGGCGACACGCTGCGCGTCGACCCGGCTGCCACGACCCGGCCGCAGCGCGGCGACGTGCCCGGGGCCGGGCAGCTGGTGCGCGGCCGGCACGGCACACCGATCCCGGTCCGGCTGATCGACGCCGCTGCGCCAGGAGGCTCGGTTCCACCGGTACCGACACTGCCTAGGCTGCGGGTCATGGACGTGCCCGGTTGGTTCGCCGACGCGCTCGCCGCTCCCGTCGAGCACGTCCGGGTCCCCGCCGGGGAGGTCGCCGTGCCGGTGCGGGCCTGGGGCGATCCGGGCGCGCCCGGTGTCGTGCTCGTTCACGGGGCCGCCGCGCACGCCGGCTGGTGGGACCACGTCGGGCCGCCGCTGGCCCGGGCGGCCGGGTGCCGCGTCGTCGCGCTCGACCTGTCCGGCCACGGCGACGCTGACACCCGCACCGACTACTCGGTCGACCGGTGGGCCGAGGGGGTCCGTGCGGTCGCCGCGAGCCCCGTCGCGGGGCGGGCACCGGTCGTCGTCGGGCACAGCCTCGGCGGGATGGTCGGGCTCGCGGCCGCCGTCGTGTCCGGGGCGATGGCGGGACTGGTGATCGTCGACGCCGTCGTCCGGCCGCCGGACCCGCGGATCGAGCGGGTGCGCGAACGTCGGGCCCGCGCGGTCGCGCGCACGTTCGACTCGCCCGAGGAGGCCGTGGCGCGGTTCCGGCCGTTCCCCGACCAGGAGTGCCTGGGGTACGTCCGCGACCGTGTCGCCCGGGCCGCGGTGCGCCCCGACGGCGACCGGTGGACCTGGAAGCGCGACCTCCGGGCGTTCGACCGCCCGAGCCTCTACCTCGAGGACCTGCGGCCGCTCGCCTGCCCGCTCGCGGTGCTCCGCGCCGCGCACGGGCGGCTCACCGACGACGACCTCGCCGCGATGCTCCCGCGGCTCGCCCGGCCCGACGCCGCGGTCGCGGTGGTCGACTCCGGGCACCACCCGATGCTCGACCGCCCGCAGGCGCTGGTGGGGGCCCTGACGGCGCTGCTGGACGGCCTGCGGGCCGCAGCCGGATGACCGGTCGCTCGTCGCACGGCCTCTGGTTCGTCGCACGGCCTCTGGTTCGTCGCACGGGCTGCACCGTGTGCGAGTGACCGGGACGTCTGCGGGGACCGGGGCGCCCGTGCGTCCCGCCCGGGGGGTCCTGTCCGGCACGGTGCCGACCCGGACCGGCAGAGTGCAGGGCATGCGGCGCGTGGTGTGTGCGGAGTTCGGGGGGCCCGAGGGACTGGCCGTGGTCGAGGAGGCCACGCCGGATCCGGGGTCGGGCGAGGTGCTCGTCGAGGTCTCCGCGGCGGGCGTCAGCTTCGTCGACGGGCTGATCGTCGCGGGTCGCTACCAGCTACGGCCGCCGCTGCCGTTCACCCCGGGGTCAGCGGTCGCGGGACGGGTCGCGGCCCTCGGCCCGGACGTCGCGGGACCGGCGGTGGGCACCCCCGTCGTCGCCGCGTTGATGGACTTCGGCGGGTACGCCTCGCACGTCGTGGTGCCCGCGGCGCTGGCCGTCCCGGTGCCCGACGGCGTCGCCCTCGCCGTCGCGGCGTCGGCGATGGAGAGCTACAACACGCTGGTCTTCGCCGTGACCCGGCGCGTCACGATCGCGGCGGGGGAGTGGGTCGTCGTCCTCGGGGCGGGCGGGGGCATCGGGCTCGCCGCCGTCGACGTCGTCCGCGGGCTGGGGGCGCGGGTCGTCGGCGTCGCGTCGTCGGCGGAGAAGCGGGCGGCGGCCACGGCGGCCGGCGCCGAGGTCGTGATCGACTACACCGACCTCAAGGACGGCATCCGCGCCGCGACCGGTGGTGGCGCGGACGTCGTGATCGACCCGGTCGGCGGGCCCGCGGCCGAGTCGGCCCTACGGGCGCTGCGCGCGGGCGGGCGGTTCTGCGTGCTCGGGTTCGCCTCGGGGGAGATCCCGCGGCTGCCGGCCAACGTCGTGCTGCTGCTCAACCGCACGGTCGTCGGCGTCGACTGGGGCGACTGGGCGCGCCGGGTCGGCGGCCCGAGCGGCAACGCCGAACTGCTCGCCGACGTGCTCGGCCGCATCGCCCGCGGGGAGCTCCACCCGCCGCGCCCGGCCACCGCCCCGCTGGCGCAGGCGGGCGAGGTGCTGACCCGCTACGCCGGGCGCAGCGTCACGGGCAAGATCGTCCTGAACCCCTGAACCCCTGACGGTCGAGGGACTCGCGGACGGGATCGAGGGACTCACGGGCGCGAAACCGGCGACTCGCGGGCGCGAAACCGGCGACTCGCGGGCGCGAATCTCGCGACTCGCGGGAAACTCCGCGAGTCGCTGTCCCTCCGCCCGCGAGTCGCTGCATCTGCGCCCCCGAGTCCTTGCCGCTCGTCAGCGGGCCGTCCAGGTCGGGGGCCGTTTGCCGAGGAACGCCGCCACACCCTCCGCGGCGTCGGCACTCGGCAGGACCACGTCCTTCGCCGCCTCGGTCGCCGTCCAGCCCGCGCCGTCCCCTCCGAGGGCGTCGTCGATCGCGCGGACGCAGGCAGCCACGGCGAGCGGGGCGTTGCGGCAGATCCGTTGCGCGAGGCCCAGCGCGCCGTCGAGAGCGCCGCCCGGATCCGTCAGCAGGTTGACGAAGCCTAGGTCGTGCGCCCGGGCGGCGGACATCGGGTCGCCGGTCAGCACCAGCTCCCGGGCGATGTTGACGGGCAGTGCCCGTGGCCCGCGGAACAGCGCGCCGCAGGTCGGGATCAGGCCGATCCCCACCTCGGGCAGCCCGAACCGCGAGTCCGACGCCGCGACGACGAGGTCGCACGCCAGCGCGATCTCCATGCCGCCGCCGAGGGCGAAGCCCTCGACCGCGGCGATCAGCGGGGTGCGCCGCTCCCGCCGGACGACGCCGTACTCCCCGCCGCGCCCGGTGACGTAGTCGCCGTTCGCCGTCAGGTCGCTGCCGGCGCAGAAGTACCCGCCCGCCCCGGTCAGGACGCCGCACCACAGGTCGGGGTCGTCGTCGAGGCGGTCGAGCGCCGCGCTGAGCCCGTCGGCGGTGGCGCGGTCGATCGCGTTGCGCCGGGCGGGCCGGTCCACGGTGACGACCAGGACGTGGCCGCGCACCTCCGTGCTGACGGGTCGGACGGCGCCGGTCATGGTCCCCCTCGGGTGCGGTGTCGGGCCGGCCGAGGCTACCCGCGCACCCGTTGGGCCGATCGGCCCAACTTGGGGTCCGGGCCGGTGGGCGGCGTCCGGTGGGGGTACCCGGTCCTTCGGCCCGGTGCGGGCCGGACGGGTGGTGGAGATGACGGTGGACGAGCGTGCGCGGGTCCCGCGGGCCCTGCGCGTGACGGCGGCGCTCGGGTGGCGGGCACTGGTCGTCGTCGCCGCGCTGTATGTCGTCGGGCAGGTGCTCGCGACCCTCGCGTCCGTGGTGGTGCCGGTGGCCGTCGCGCTGCTGCTCGCCGCCCTGCTGGCGCCCGCGGTGCACTGGCTCGTGCAGCACCGGGTGCCACGCTGGGTGGCGACCGCCGTGGTGATGACGGGCGGGCTCGCCGTGCTGGGCGGGGTGCTGTCGTTCGTCGTGATCGCCTTCGTCGACGGCGTGCCGGACCTCGCGGCGCAGCTCACCTCGGGTGTCGACACGCTCGCGAGGTGGCTGCAGGACGGCCCGCTGCGCGTCAGCGAGCAGCAGCTCAGCAGCGCCCAGCAGGACGTGCTGGCGCTCATCGGCGACAACCAGGGCGCGTTGACGACCGGGGCGCTCACGACCGCCGCGACGCTCGGCGAGACCCTGGCCGAGATCCTCCTCGTGGTGTTCACCCTGATCTTCTTCCTGCAGGGCGGGTCGGGGATCTGGCAGTTCCTGCTGCTCGCGGTGCCGTCGGACGTCCGGGCCAGGGCCGACGTCGCGGGGCGCCGCGGACTGGCCGCGCTGGTGAGCTACGTGCGGGCGACCGCAGCCGTCGCGGTCGTCGACGCCGTCGCGATCGGGATCGGGCTGGGGGTCCTCGGCGTGCCGCTCGCGGTGCCGCTGTCGGCGCTGGTGTTCCTCGGCGCGTTCGTCCCGATCATCGGCGCGCTGGTCGGGGGCGGGGCGGCCGTGCTCGTCGCGCTCGTCGCGCAGGGCCCGGTCTCCGCACTGATCGTGCTGGCGATCATCGTGGGCGTCATGCAGCTGGAGGCGCACGTCCTGCAGCCGCTGCTGCTGGGCCGCGCGGTCCGGCTGCACCCGCTCGCCGTCGTGCTCGCGGTCGCCACCGGGCTGCTCGTGGCGGGCATCGCGGGCGCCCTGTTCTCGGTGCCGCTGCTGGCCGTCCTGAACTCGGGGATCCGGTCGCTGCGCAGCTCCTCCGACGAGCACCTGGACCCGGACGAGGTGCGCGGCAGCGAACCCGAGGAGCGCGCCCCGCCCGAACCCGGGCACGACCGCTACGGCGAAGCGGACCCGTCCGAGGTCGAGGTGCACGCCGTCCCGACGTGACCCCGTCCGCCCCCTACTGTCTCCGTCCATGACGGAGATCGTCCCGGACGTCCTGGTGGTCGGCGGCGGGATCGGCGGGCTCACCACCGCCCTGTGCGCCGTCCGCCGCGGGCTCTCGGCGCGGGTGCTGGAGCAGGCCGCGACCTACGGCGAGATCGGGGCCGGGATCCAGCTCGCGCCCAACGCCACCCGCGTCCTGGACCGGCTCGGGCTGCTCGACCGCATCCGCGACGTCGGGGTCCTGCCCCGGCGGCTCGTCCTGGCCCACGCCGGTACCGGACGCGAGCTCACCCACCTCCCGCTCACCGACTTCCCGCAGCGCTACGGCGGGCCCTACGTCGTGCTGCACCGCAGCGACCTGCTCGCCGCGCTGCTCGACGCCTGCCGCGACGCGGGCGTCGCACTGGAGACGGGCGCCCGCGCCGACCACGTCACCGACACCGGCGACCGGGTCGAGGTCCGCTGCACCGACGGGCGGGGGTTCGCGGGTGGCGTGCTCCTCGCCGCCGACGGGCTGCACTCGCGGATCCGGCCGCGGCTCGTCGTCGACGAACCGGTCTGCTCGGGTTACGTCGCCTACCGGGGTGCGGTGCCGCTGGAGCGCGTGCAGCACCGCTCGGACCTCGACGACGTCGTCGTGTTCCTCGGCCCCGGCCGCCACCTCGTGCAGTACCCGCTGCGCGCCCGGACGCTCTACAACCAGGTCGCGGTGTTCCGCAGCCCGGGTTTCGCGCGCGGGGAGACCGACTGGGGCGGCCCGGACGAGCTGGACGCCGCGTTCGCCGGGAGCTGCGGGCACGTCCGCGGCGCGATCACCGCCGTGGGCCGTGACGCCCGCTGGCCCATGTACGACCGGCCGCCCACCGAGCACTGGGTGAGGGGCCGGATCGGCCTGCTCGGCGACGCCGCCCACCCGATGCTCCAGTACCTGGCGCAGGGCGCCTGCC